>DATEIS010000612.1:0-13338 GCA_035278765.1 Pyrinomonadaceae bacterium
CGAATCAGGTGACTCCATTAGTCGCACCGGCACGGACATACGCTTGCCGTCGCGCCAGATTTGAACCTGAACCGTGTCGCCAATCTGATGTTTATCGAGCACTCGGAACAGATCGTCTGAATTCCCCACCTTGTCGTTATCGATGCCGACAATAATATCACCCAACTCAACGTCGCCCATCTCAGTTTGCTGAACACCGCGCAAACCGGCCGCCGCAGCGCCCCCGCCACGAGCAACCTGGTATATCAGAACACCGTCTTCAACAGGCAAGTCAATCTGATTTCGCAGCGACGAAATGTCACGTGTGCTAATGCCAAGC
Organism: Pyrinomonadaceae bacterium; assembly: GCA_035278765.1. Taxonomy (GTDB): domain Bacteria; phylum Acidobacteriota; class Blastocatellia; order Pyrinomonadales; family Pyrinomonadaceae; genus PSRF01. The sequence continues at coordinate 320 of DATEIS010000612.1, forward strand.
TTCGGACGACGCACACGACCGTTCTGTATTATCTGCGGCACAACGCGTTTCGCGATACTCACCGGCACTGCAAAACCAACACCCGCAGAACTTCCTGACGGCGAAAGAATTTGAGAATTGATTCCAATCATGCGGCCGTGCGAATCAAGCAGTGGTCCGCCGGAATTGCCTGGATTAATTGATGCATCGGTTTGAATCGCGCCTTCGATCAGCCTGTTATTACGGGCACGAATCGGTCGCTGCAATCCACTGATGACGCCCGTTGTAAGTGTTCGATCCAGACCAAACGGATTGCCAATCGCGAGCACTTTTTGGCCGACGACGAGCTTGTCTGAATCACCCAGCGGCACGACGGTAAGTGGACCGGCCGGTTTCTCGGTCAAACGAATCACAGCCAGATCAGTGTCCGGGTCGCCACCGACAACAACGGCCGGGTAGTCTTTCTTTCCACCCATGCTGACGGACAGTTTCTGAGCGCCTTCAATAACGTGATAGTTCGTCAGAATATTACCCTGCTGGTCCAGTACCGATCCTGAACCCGAACCTTCCTGCGGTTCGACAAAGCCAAAGAAATCGCGTGCATAGGACGTGGAGTGGATGAACACTACACCTGGACTGAGGGTGCGATAAACCTCGATATTGTTCTGTTCGTCGGTTGAAGTGGCTGGGTCGCTAATCCCAGCCGGCGCATTCTCCGTGAACGCCGCCCCCGAAGGCTGAAAACGGTTTGAGAGGCGGTCAAAAATTACAACCCCTCCTGCTGCAAATAATCCTGTAATAAGAGCAATTAAAAGAATCTGCCGGGCGGAAAGTCTATACATAAAGCTTCTTCCCTCTCTAAGGTTATGATCGGCTCAGAGCCAAGATGCGGACATAGGATGCTCGCAAGACGGGTGCCGTTGCGAGATGATTGTACCAACGCAGGACGATCGAGGCGAGTTTCGTTTTCGTCTAAACGAAGAGTGAAAGAAAAGCGTGCGGCAGGTCTTCGATGTAACCAAGAACTATGATGGGTCCCTGCCAACCGAGGGCCACGCAACCAGTCGCAGCGTGGATTAGCATTAGAACTGCGTAGATGCCGAGAACGGCAGTGAGACCGTGCCGAGCGAGGGGCAGATGACCACAACGATAGAGAATGTAAGCGGCAAAAGCACCGATGGCGATCTTCGCGGAGAAAAAGGTCAACTCGCCGTGTTCGAGGACGCGAGCCATCAACGCATTGCCTTCGGAGGCGACGTTCAAGCGAATCCATAACAACGTAAGTTGAGCGTCAAGCCCATTCAGGATGAACAACAGACAGCTCTTGGAAAGTGTACCCACGATGACCTCTGTGCCAACGTTGTTAAACTTCGCCCCTTTTACGCCAGAACCCCCGAGCTTGTTAGCTGCGGGGGTCCTGCGTCACGGGAGGAACGAGACTCGTTCTTATGTTTAGTAAAAAGATTGAATCACGAGTCGGTTCCAGCGACCAAGGGGCGCAAACAGAATTAGCCACAAAGAGGCAAAAAAGATTTCTGTTGAAAAGCTGTCGGTTAGTATTCATTTGAGGAGTGAGATTGGTTCCGGAAAGTTGATGACGATCGGAGAGATCATCAGAGAAGCAACGCGAGAGCTGAAAGATGCGGGTGTGCCTGAAGCGCGACGTGAGGCGGGATCGTTGTTGTCGTTCGTTCTCGGGAAGGATCGAACGTTTCTGATCAGTCATGCTGAAGATAGTGTCGACGAAAATTCGTTGGCTCGATTCCGAGAATTCGTTGAACGGCGTGGTGGTGGAGAACCGTTGCAGTACATCACTGGCGTTCAGGATTTCTACGGGCGCGAGTTTCGAGTAACGCCCGATGTTTTGATTCCGCGGCCTGAAACGGAACTGCTGGTCGAAGCGACGCTTCAGATTGTTGGTGAAGCTCCGTTGATTTGTGACGTGGGAACGGGATCAGGGTGTATTGCCGTTACGCTGCTGTGTGAGATCGTCAACGCTCGTGCGGTTGCTATCGACAAATCGCCAGCCGCGCTCGCAGTAGCGAAAATCAATGCGCAGGATTATTCAGTTGCAGACCGAACGCTCTTCGTCGTTTCGGATTGCTTCGAGTCGCTCGATTCGCGGGATTACCAGTTTGACCTGATCGTTTCAAATCCTCCGTACGTCACCGAGGCAGCGCTCGAAGGGCTGCAACGCGAGGTCCGAGATCATGAGCCGTTGATGGCCCTGTCGCCGGGTGGAGATGGCCTGAACGTGATTCGTCGTTTAATCAATGAGGGACCGGCGTTTATCAAACCAAACGGGCACATGCTCATGGAGATCGGATTTGACCAGGGAGAGGCTGTCAAGAGTTTAGTCGATGGCAGTGCCTGGTCGCTCCGTGAAATCCGGCCTGATTTGCAGGGAATTCCGCGTATCGTGGTGCTGCAAAAGGCCTGAGCAATTTCGTGTCACAACCCTGACCCCTGCGGTGTATATGGTTCAGAGCCGCGTAAAAGCGTAGAAACGAAGACAACCCCAGACATTGTAAGGAGACCGAAGTCATGTACAGGTTTTTAGGCCGAAGTGTGTTGATTGCTGCGCTGGTAACTTGCACCGGTGTCGCAGTCCTGGCGCAAAAAGATAAAAGTAAAGATCGCTCGCTGACTTGTCGTGAAGACAACTGGTACAACGACAGACTGGTCGGCAATTGCGAAATTCGAGAACAAACCCTCGCGTTGAGTGGCGGCACGATTGCAATCGACGGCAGGCAAAATGGAGGCGTTAACGTAAAGGGTTGGGATCAGAATCAGGTTTTGGTCCGTGCGCGCGTTCAGACTGGCGCTCCGACTGCCAGTGAAGCGGAAGCGCTTGGTCGGCAGATTCGGATCGAAACCAGTGGCGCAAAGATTTTTGCCAGTGGTCCCGAAACTCGCCGCGACTATAACTGGAACGTGAGCTACGAGGTGTTCGTTCCGCGCCGCTCTGACCTTTCACTCGAGACGCATAACGGTGGTATCGCGATCGCCGACGTCAATGGCCGTATCGACTTCACAGCACTGAACGGCGGCGTGGTACTTAGGCGCGTCGGTGGAGCCGTGCGCGGTTCGACGACGAATGGCGGCCTCGTAATCGAGCTTACTGGCGACCGTTGGGATGGCGATAGTCTCGACGTCAGCACGACCAACGGCGGCGTGATTATGACCTTGCCCGAGAATTACTCAGCTAACCTGCAAACAGGAACAGTCAATGGAAGTGTGAGTGTTGATTTCCCGGTAACTGTTCAGGGTCGAATCAATAAACAGCTTGCGGTAAACCTCGGCTCCGGTGGGGCAATGGTCAAAGCAATGACGACAAACGGTGGAGTTCATCTCAAACGCGCTACCGCCAACGATTAGGTGTGCGAGCAAGGAGGGCGGTGCAAGGGTGCGACAGGATTTCCTGTCGCACTTTTGTTTTCTGATCTGCGCTCATCCGCGTTCATCTGTGGCTTAAAACGTGGCTTTCGTTTACTCTGTCCCGCATCGTGGACAAGTTTCGTATCTCGGGTGGCCGCCCACTTCACGGCAGAGTTTCGATTAGCGGTGCCAAAAACTCGGCGCTGCCTTGCATGGCAGCGGCGCTGCTCACGCCTGACACCGTTACCCTGCACAACATTCCGTATGTGCGCGACATCATCACGCAGCGCCGCTTGCTTGAAGACGTCGGCGCAACTGTTTTAACACCCGAACTCCGCACTCATAAGATCACCGCGGCCCACATCGAGCTGTTCGAGGCGCCATACGAGCTGGTGAAGACGATGCGCGCGTCGGTTCTAGCACTTGGACCACTGCTGGCTCGCTTCGGAAAAGCAAAAGTCTCGCTGCCGGGTGGCTGTGCGATTGGTACGCGGCCGATCGATCTGCACTTGGCAGGATTTGAGAAGTTTGGCGCGGAAGTAAAACTCGAAGCCGGAAACGTTGTTGCTCGTGCGCCGCAAGACGGACGTTTACACGCAGCCGACATTCAATTCAATAAAGTCACCGTCACCGGCACTGAAAACCTGATGATGGCCGCAACTCTCGCACGCGGCACAACCACACTTCACAACGCAGCCCGCGAGCCCGAGATAGTCGATCTCGCCGACCTGTTGAACAAAATGGGAGCACGAGTTAACGGCGCAGGTTCAGAGACGATCCAGATCGAAGGCGTCGCATCGCTTGGTGGCGCAGAACACACAATCATTCCGGATCGAATCGAAACCGGAACCTTTATTGTCGCCGCAGCGCTGACGCAGGGAAAACTCGAGATCAAAGACTGTCGTCCGGATCATCTCGATAGTGTGATCTCACAACTGAGAAATGTTGGCGTTGTCATCAAAGAACTGAATCCGACCACTCTCGAAGTGTCGTGTCCCGACGGTCTGAAGGCAAAAAACGTAACCACCGAGCCTTATCCGAGTTTTCCCACGGACATGCAGGCACAGTACATGGTGCTGATGACGCAGGCGCAGGGACGCTCGGAAATCATCGAGACTGTTTTTGAGAACCGTTTCATGCACGCTTCGGAGTTGCAGCGAATGGGAGCTCAGATTCACATCGACGGGCGCTCGGCAATCGTCGATGGTCCAACGAGCTTGAATGGAGCGCGTGTAATCGCATCGGATTTACGCGCATCAGCGTCACTGGTACTTGCGGGCCTAATCGCAAAGAATGAAACTCTGATCGACCGCGTTTACCACATCGATCGTGGTTACGAAAGGATCGAAGCAAAGCTACGCGCGGTGGGCGCTGATATAGAACGAATCATCTCGCCGGTGGTGACGGCGCCGATACTCGAACCGGTTTAAGTTTAAGGAGGGAACTGTAGTGGCTGAAGAGAATTGTCTGTTTTGCAAGATCATCACGGGAGAGATTCCCGGAGACTTTGTTCACCAGGATGATCGTTGCGTAGTGATTCGCGACATCAACCCGCAAGCGCCGACACACGTGCTTGTAATTCCGCGCGAGCACCTTGAATCACTGGATGACGCTTCTCAGAAAGATGAGGGACTGCTTGGGCACTTGTTACGGGTCGGTGCGCGCGTCGCGAATGACTTAGGGCACGAGGCCTATCGGACGGTGATTAATACCGGCGCGGGCGCTGGGCAATCAGTATTTCATTTGCACGTGCACGTGTTGGCTGGTCGCGCACTAAGCTGGCCGCCAGGGTAACGCCGATCCGTGTCATCAGTGGCTAAACTGCCTTCGGAGCGACTGCCCTCACCGCTTCCGACACGCCCTCTTCGTACTTCTTGAAATTCTCATTGAAGCGACGCGCGAGATCCTTCGCCTGTCGATCGTAGGCATCCTTGTCTTCCCATGTGTTGCGTGGCTGCAGCACTTCATTCGGCACATCAGGACACGAAACCGGAACGTTCACGCCGAAGATCGGATCGGGTGTGGTCTCAGTCTGTGCCAACGATCCGTTCAGAATCGCGCGAATCATTGCTCGCGTGTAGCTGATCTTCATGCGCTTCCCGACGCCGTATGGACCACCACTCCAACCAGTGTTGACCAGCCAGCACGCGGCATTGTGACGTGCCATTTGCTTGCCGAGCAGGTCAGCATAAACACCGGGATGAAGCACCATGAATGGCGCGCCGAAACACGTCGAGAAAGTTGCTTGCGGTTCGGTGATACCTCTTTCAGTGCCTGCAACCTTCGCCGTGTAACCAGAGAGGAAGTGATACATCGCCTGTTCCGGCGACAGACGCGCAACCGGCGGCAACACGCCAAAAGCATCGGCCGTCAACATGATGATGTTGCGCGGATTGCCGGCGTGTCCTTCAGGCACGATATTGTCAATGCTGGTCAGCGGATACGATGCACGCGTGTTCTCGGTCTTGCCCGCGTCGTCGAGATCGATCTTGCGACTCACTTCATCGTAAACAACGTTTTCGAGGATCGTCCCAAACATTTCAGTGGTGCGATAAATGTCGGGTTCGGCTTCCGCCGACAACTTGATAACCTTCGCGTAGCAACCGCCTTCGAAGTTGAAAACTCCATCCTCAGACCAGCCATGCTCGTCGTCGCCGATCAAACGACGTTCCGGATCAGCGGAAAGGGTCGTCTTTCCAGTGCCGGAGAGACCAAAGAAGATTGCCACGTCTCCTTCGGCGCCGATGTTGGCAGAGCAGTGCATGCTCATCACATCGCGTTGCGGCAGCAGGTAGTTCATGATCGTGAACGCGCTCTTCTTCGTTTCACCTGCGTACGACGTTCCTCCGATCAAAACCAGACGTTGGCTGAAGTCCATCAGGATAAACGTTGGCGATCTGGTGCCGTCGCGTTGTGGGTCAGCTTGAAAACTCGGAAAGTTGATGATCGTGAATTCGGGTTGATGTGGCGCGGTGGTCGTCGGATCGGTAATGAACATCGTGCGCGCAAACAGCGAGTGCCAGGCTAGTTCGTTGATCACACGGATCGGCAGCCGGTATGTATGATCGGCCCCGACAAAAGTGTCCTGCACAAAAAGATCGCGACCCTTTGCGTGGGCCATCATTCGATCTTTCAGTGCATTGAATTTCTCTTGCGGAAAGTCTTTGTTGACGTCGCCCCAGAAAACTTTATCTTCGCTCTCAGGTTCGCGGACGATGGCTTTGTCTTTCGCAGCGCGGCCGGTATGTTCACCCGTGTCGACGATCAACGCGCCGTGGTTTGAGAGAACGCCTTCTTCGCGGCGCGCGATCTCTTCATAAAGTTCGGGTGCGTTGAGGTTCCAGTAAACGCGAGCTGGCTCTTTGATACCGTAATTATCCAACTCGTATGAGGTATTCTTTCGGCCCAGGTGTTCAGTCGTGGCCGCAGTGCGAATCGATGCCATTAAGCAGTCTCCAATCAAAGACAAAGAAGTTCATATAGAGCGATAGATTGAGGCAACGGTTGATTACAAGATGTCCGGGCTCTTGCGCTGTTCTGCGAGTTGGCGCAAGGCGTCGGCGAGGTCGCGGGCGGCACGCTCGATGCGGTCGGCCGCGCTTCGCAACGATTCAACCTCGTCAGGTGAGCGAGAGACGACTGCTGCCAGAGCGTCGTCCACTTGCTCTCGGAGACGATTTGCCTCATTTTCAGTTTCTTGTTCAGCGCGAGATTTTTGGGAAGCTGTAGCCTGCTGGTTCATTGCTGGAATAATTTCGACGAAAACCCTTAAGAATGAATTACGCTAATGTGCCCAGCATGATTGCTGGTTAATTAGCGCTCGTTAAGTCTGACATTTGCGGTTGATTCAGGCAAGTGCAGGTACCGGCTTTTGTCTCATACGCGAACAAAGTCTCCCGTGATCCCCAATAAAAATGCCTTCACGGCAGCGGAGTGGAAACTGCTGCAACGACTCCACACTCCCGCAAAAGTGCAGCGTTTCTTCAGCTCGATGCCTTACAACTGGGAGCGCGACGGAGGCACGATGCGATCGTTTCGAGAAGTCGTGAAGCGAAAGGAAGCGCATTGTCTCGAAGCGGCAGTGAGTGCGGCGGTGATTCTGGAACAGCATGGTTACCCGCCACTGCTGCTTGATCTTGAATCGCAGGACTTGTTGGACCATGTAGTTTTTGCGTTCAAGGTGGATGGGCGTTGGGGTTCAGTCGCGCGTTCGCGTGATGCGGGGCTTCACGGACGTAAACCGGTTTATCGATCCGTCCGGGATCTGGCGTTGAGTTACTTCGATCCGTTTGTCGATCTCACCGGGCGACTGAAAGGTTATGGGCTAACGAGTCTTTACGATTTGGGAGAGTATGACTGGCGTTTCTCACCACACCGGATGCTGAAGATCGAAGATCATCTGCGTGCCATTTCGCACAAGCGCGTCAAATCTTCCGACAAGCGCTACGAGAAGTTGCTGGCGAGGTATCGACAGTATAAAAAGCGATATCCTAATCGCACGCCGAGTTACTACGACAGTCGTCCCAATTGGTTAGTTTAGCCACTGATTTACACGGATTATTAAACGGATTGCTTCGTGATATACTCCGTCACAAATCCTCATCGGAGTTAACTCAAATGGCCTGGGTAAGTACATCACCGCTAGTCAAGACGTATACGCTCGAGGAGTTCTGGGAACTGCCTGAGCCACCAGACCATTCAAAACTAGAACTAATCGCAGGAGTCCTCTATATGACACCCCCTCCTGGGTATTTGCACACTAATTCTGCAAGTCGGTTGAACCGTCTGCTCAATGAACATCTGATAAAGAGCGGCGATCAAGGCACTGTGTTTATTCCGCGGGCCGGAATTATCCGAGGGCCAAACAGCTGGCTCGAACCTGATTTGTATTACGTAGCAGGCGACGTTAAGACGTATTTGGATTCTGAGTACCCTCAATACCTGCGGACGGCGGATCTGGTTATCGAAATAATTTCGCCAAGTTCGGCAATATATGACCGCAACACAAAAGCCGACACATATGCCGCACTCGGCGTAAAAGAGTTGTGGTTGATTGACGAAGCTTCCGCAATCATCGAGGTTCGTATTCTGGAGGGCGATCGCTACTCTTCAAGCATTGTGTTTGATCGTGATGACCAACTGAAATCGACAGTGCTAAGTGGTTTTCAAATGAGAGTTGCAGACGTCTTCGACACCTAACCGTGGGCGGCTTCGAGTGGTATTGCGTTCGCTTTCCGTTTTCCTCGCGCGTCGAGGATCATGTGGCAGATGACGGCGATGATGATGATTGAGCCGCCGAGGAGGGCCCAGCGGGAGGGTTTTTCGCTGAGGACGAGGAAGACCCAGACGGGATTCAGAACCGGTTCGACGTAACAGACGATACCGGCGTCCAGGGACCTCACACCGCGTGCCATTCCGAGGGTGAAGAGTGTGTAGGCGACGCCGAGTTGAATGATGCCGAGGTAGGCGACGCCGACGAGATCGTGGCCGGTAATGCTGGTGAGTGTTGCGAGTCCCCAGGGTGCGGTCAGGATAACTGCCAGAGTGTTTCCGTAGATCACCGACGAGGCACGATTGACTTCACGCGCGCGCGGATGTCGCAACAGTAGAAAATAGAGAGCAAAACAGAGTCCTGAAGCGAGCGCCATCAGATTTCCGGCGACGTCCTGCGGGCGGAGTTGGCCCACGAAGAACAACGCCATACCGCCAAGACACACCGCAACAGTGATCAAATCACGCGAGCGAAACTTCTCTTTGTAAATAATCGGCTCGAGAATCAGCAGGTAGACGGGCGCCGTATATTGCAGGAAGATCGCATTCGCCGCGGTCGTCGTTTTGGTTGCGAGAACAAAGAGAATGAGCAGCACTGCATAGAGTAACGATGCGACTGCCGTGACGAGATTTATGCCAAAGCCTTCGCGTCTCGTGAAGAAGGCGACAGTGAAGATAGCGAAGAGTGAACGCCAGAAAGAAAGTTCAAGCCCACCGATCGTGGTCCACTTGATGAACAGGCCGCCCGTACTCCAGAGCATCGCTGCGGCAAGAACGTAGAGTAGAGGTCTCGGCAAATCTGCGGCTCTATCAATCCTTCAGTTTGTTCAAATACTTTCCGTAGACACCATTCCACGGTGGAATCACGATCGAGACGGCGCCGAGTGCCTGTGCCTGGCACGCGAGGCGAATCAGCGGCTTCGACTCAGACGTGTCAACGTAGCCAAACTCCTTGATCTTCTTTCCTTCACGAGCGGCGACGTCCGTCAGTTTTTCTGCGCCACCTAGAACTCCAACCCAACACGTTCCACACGATGCTGAGCGACATTCGACCGGAATCGGTCCCTCGACGCGTCGAGGATCAATCTCGCGCCAGTTACGGGTGCGATCGTCAGCAGCACCCCACGCCAGATCCTGCATGTTATTCAAACGATACTTCGCACGGTCGTCGTTCTCGTCGTAGGTAACAGTCCATTTCTTATCGACTGTTTTGAGAAAACTGAAGAAGCCCTGGCTATCATCCACTGCTCGTTCGCGTAACACATCGGCGGGCGACTTACGCGCGTGCTTTTTGTCGATAAGAACCTGGCCCGGCGCGGCTTCGAACGCAGCCAAACCAACCTGCCTGATCGTCATGAAAGCGACCGCTGTGATGCCGATCACGAGTGACTCATCAATCTTCGCCGCTTTCGCGACTTGCTGGGCCACGGATTGAATCTGATCTGAAAGCGGGCGATCGTCGCTGATCGGAGCGTGGGCATATTTTTGGACGGCGGCTTTCACTTCCGGCCAGAAGCGGTGACCGTAGAGGAATGTGTGCGACGAATCAACCTGATCCTTCAAGTAAAACTTGCCCTGCATTAACAAACGCTGCGTAAGCGTCTCGGGATCCTCCGACTGCTCAAGCGCCTGGAAGAGTGATAACGGATAAAAAGCGAACCAGATCTGTGTCGCGTTCCGATCTACATCGTGAATTGAACGCAGTAAAGCAGTCAGCGTAGCCGACCACGCTTCTTCGTCTTGCTGTTTTAGAAAAGCTTCAAAAGATGTCATATCAGGCATAGATTAACGCGGATTCATTTGACAATGCTTCCCGTCGAGGAGTAAAAGTCAGTCTACCAAGCTCTATAGCGTCTCCCCAGAAAATTCCAACGCATCCAGGAGGTTTTAAGATGGACGCCAATCGACCAGATGTTGCGAAATCAGGCCGCACTTTCGACAGCGCTTACAGCTTTTCCTTCAGCGTTGGCATTGGCCTCGTGCTCTTCATTGCCGGCCTCGTAATCAGTTTGACGCTTGGTCAAGGGGCGACCATCGGCCTCATTTTTGGTATCCCGCTACTCATCGCCGGACTCGTCCTGCCGGTGATCATGATGCGCGACCTCTTCCACCACAACGAAGTTAACGGCGCTTGTCCATTCTGTGGTGCGCCAATCAAAACTTCCGACGCCACCATTCGTTTGAACTGCCCTTCGTGTAAGCGAGTGATCGAGGTGCGGGAAACAACGCTACAACCTGGCGAGTAAGACTAGTAAGCGGTGGGAATCCAACCGCGTGTCCAATAGTCGCTGAACGTTAGCGCGAACATTATCACCAGCCAGAACAGGGCGGAAGCCACAATCACCCACACCAGGCGTGCGCTGTAACGCACGTGCATGAAGTAGAGCACCACAAATGTCGCCTTCGTGACGGCGATTGCCATCGCGACGATGGTGTTGAGTCGCCCCGGAAAATTCTGAAACGCCGCCAGGACAGTCAACGCTGTGCCCACCAGCAGCACCAGGAAGATGGTCACGTAAATTCTGACTGGAACTATGTGTTCGCTCATTCCGATTAACTACCCGTGCTCCAGGTGGCGTCCCAGCAAGTAAAGCAGCGGGAACAAAAAGATCCACACAATATCGACGAAGTGCCAGTAGAGTCCGATCACTTCGACCGGACTGTGATACTCCGGATCGAACCGGCCCTTGATTGAGTAAATCAACAAAAACGTCAGTAGCCCGGCGCCGATGATCATGTGCAACGCGTGCATGCCCGTCATCGCGAAGTAGATCCAGTAAAACATTTCGACTTGCGGTAGCGTTGCGCTTCCAAGCAGATGCAGTTTGTGATGATCGGGCGGTTCTCCATGCCCCTGCACTCCCGGACCAAACGGATTGCCGGGTATCAATTGACCCGGAATCAAATGGTCGGTGTATTTGTCGTGATACTCCACGGCCTTGATGCCAAGGAACGTCAAACCAAGCACGAGCGTGAGTATCAAACAAAGAATCTGCGGGCGTTGTTTCCCAACCTGAGTGAAGTAGACGGCCATCGCCATCGTGAAACTACTCAGAATCAGGACGCCCGTGTTGACTGCTCCGAGCGTGATGTCGAGGTGGTTACTGGCTGACGCAAAAGCATCCGGATATGTCGATCGGTAGAGTGTGTACGCCAGGAACATCCCGCCGAAGAACATGATCTCGGTCACGAGAAATATCCACATTCCCAGCGTGCCCGCCTCACGTTGCTGCTCCATGTTCTCGAAATGGTGCTGCAACGCGCGGTGGCCGTGCGCATGTGTATTCGCGTGACTGTTAATTACATCCGCCATGTCTAAGTGTGCCTCATGAATCGGGCGTCATACTTGGTTGAGGTCAGTACCGTAACGCGGTAGCGTCGGGTCAGTCTCGGTTCTGCGATAGTTATCAAATCCACGTGCCACCCGACGCTACCGCGTTACGGTACTGACCGTGTCCAAGTTAGTATCAAATCTGCTCGAGTTCTGGTTTGAACTTACCGACGACCTCAGTCTCTTCCACAGGCGCAAACTCGTAAGCTTCCCACGTCACGATCGGCGTCACTTCAAAATTCTCAGTTGGTGGCGGTGATTGCGTACGCCACTCGAGTCCCGGCAAGTGCCATGGATTCGACTCAGCGTGTTTGCCGTAACGCATGGACCACACGAAGTAGAATGCCGGTATCAACATTCCAAATCCAAGAATCGATGCCCCTGCGGTCGAGAGCACGTTAAATACCTGAAACTCCGGCGGGTAAGCGTGATACCTGCGCGGCATGCCGAGATAACCGGCGACAAACTGCGGCAGGAACGTCAGGTTGAAACCGACAAAGATCACGAGCGCGCTGAATCGTCCCCAGCCTTCCGGATACATGCGGCCGGTGATCTTTGGCCACCAGTAGTGCAGGCCGCCGAGATAGCCCATTAGCGCGCCGCCGACCATGATGTAGTGGAAGTGCGCGACGACGAAATACGTATCGCTCAAGTGCACGTCGACAGCGAGCGAGGCCAGGAACAAACCGGTCATACCGCCGATTGTGAACAGTCCGATGAAGCCGAGCGCGTAGAGCATCGGCGTGTCGTACGAGATCGACGATTTATAGAGCGTTGCGGTCCAGTTGAAGACTTTAATCGCCGAAGGAATCGCCACCGCGAAGCTCAGGAACGAGAAGATCATTCCCGCGTAGACTGACTGGCTGGTCACGAACAGGTGGTGACCCCAAACCAGGAACCCAAACACCGCGATTGCCAAACTCGAAAACGCGACGAAGCTGTAGCCGAAGATGTTCTTGCGCGAGAAGTTGGCAATCAACTCGCTGATCACGCCCATCGACGGCAGGATCATGATGTAAACCGCCGGATGGGAGTAGAACCAGAACAGGTGTTGAAAGAG
>DATEIS010000613.1:0-7138 GCA_035278765.1 Pyrinomonadaceae bacterium
GATCCCGATTAGAAAAATCCACTGCAACGCCCAGCCGCCCGTCGATAGAAAGAAGAACGCAACCGCATCCGCGCGTGTAAAGACGCGTTGATTCGGAGGAATGACCGGCATCGCCTGGTCCTTCGAGATTCCAGCGAGATCCGAAACGGCGACAAACTGAAATCCGCGTGCTTTGAGCTCGTGAATCAGCCGCGGGAGGGCTTCGACTGTGGCGGAGCGGTCGCCGCCGGAGTCGTGCAAGAGTATGACCTGGCCACGGGTTTCGGGATTCGAATCTGCGGCGCGATCGAGCGTGCGCTGGACGATCTGATCGGCAGTGACTGGCAGTTGCCAGTCGTCAGGATCGATGCGAACTCCAACCATGATGTACCCGAGACGTTGCGCAACTAGCGCAGGTTCGACTTCCTGCGGTTTGTCGGCCTCAGCATCACCAAAATACGGAGGACGAAACAGCACCGTCGAGCGTCCAACTTCAGACTCGATCAGCCGCTGTGTTGCGTTGAGTTCAAGCTCAGTCAACGAGAGCGGAATTTCACCGAGATTCGGATGCGTGTAGGTATGGTTCCCAATTTCGTGACCATCGCTGACAATACGTCGCACGAGGTCTGGATACGCCTGGCCGTTCTTGCCGATGATAAAGAACGTCGCCGGCACATTTTCTTTTTTTAGAATGTCGAGAATCGCGGGCGTCCATTTCGGATCCGGACCATCGTCAAAAGTCAGCGCGAGCAACCCCGGCCGGTCGCCTGTTCGTTGCACGACGTACGATGACGGCAGCGCCGTGAATTGTTCCGACTTGATAAAACCGCTCGACGAATCCAACTCCAGATCGCGCGCGCCTCGCTGCGGCCGCGACATCACCTTTAACAGCTCGCCATTTCCTTCGAAGTCGACTTCGTAACCGTAATCAATGCTGCGCAACAAGTCGGGCGAACTGTTTTGTGTGCCGAGTATGGACCAGACTGACGGGTCTTCTGATCCAAGCCGCCAAATGCCGAAACCGGCGGGCTTGAATCCGCTCGCCGATCGCATCTGGTTGTAAGCAGTTACTGCATCGAGGAACCAGACTTTGTGATGCGACTGATCTTCTTCGTCGTATTCGAAGTAGGGATTGCGTGTGGCCGGATCGAAAGCAGGCGCCGTGCTCGATTCGCGCGCGCTGATCAACGCTTCCTGGAAGGTGACTTCGTCGGCGGTGTTGGTTGCGTCGCTCCAGTTGTAGCCGTAGTTGCCGAGCGCGATGATCGTTTTGTTTGCATCCAACTCGCGCATTCGCTTGATGAGGTTTTGTTCGAACCAGTCCTGCGCGGCGACTGGTCCAGCGTCGCTGCCGGTCCAGTGCTGGTCGTAAGCCATGATGATCAAGTAATCGCTCGCAGCCGAGTAGGCTTTGTAATTCCAACCCGGATCGTCGAACGGTACGGCTTGAGCAACCACCAACCCGCGCGCAGCGAAGGTTGAGTGCAGCTCCTGCATAAAAGTAAGCAGATTGCCCTGGGAAGCCGGCGGCGGCTCTTCGAAGTCAACACAGATACCGGCGAACTTGTTGTCCTGCACGAATGACGTCAATGCGTTGATGAGATTCTGACGGTGTGGCTCGTCGGCGATTGTGCGCGCGAGCAAGTCACCTTGCCATTTCTCGTTGATGACGTTTTGGACCATCGGCAGAATGCGCACTTCAGGACGCGTAACGCGAATCCAGTTCAAAGCGGGTATGTGAACGTCAGTAACGAGTGGATTTGATCCGTCGTTTTGCAGGTGCGACCACTCGGCGACAACCCAATCCATATGACTCAAATTCCGCTTGAGCGATTCGTAGCTCGACTCGTCCCAGTTGATAAAGAAACCGACTGAGAGTGGACGCGTTGTCGGAACGATCGGCGCCGGCACTGTCGGTGGCGGCGGAACAACAGCGAGATGCGAGCGGCGTTTAGCTGGAACAACGTAGCGCGTCGTCGCGAGTGCGTGTTGCAGTTCAGCCTGAGCTTTTTTTGCTTTTCGTTCTGTCGGATTTGCCGGAAGATTTGGAACTCTTGGCTTCAGATCCGCGGAGTGTGGCAGACTCGGAATCTGTCTGAGATTGAACTTAGGAAGAACAGGATTCGCGAGTACACTCGCGATGAAAACAACTGCCAGCCCGGTAGCAACAATCGACAGTCCCAACCATATACGACGAACGCGCCGCCAACGCCGGCCTTGTGGGTCGTGAAAGACAGGAGATTCGGAGACTGACAAGTCGGATTTCTCGGATGCTTGCCACAAAAGTTCGTGAGCCACACGTAAGGAAAGCACGGGCCGGCGAGTTTAATCTTTTATCTTTTTGCGCTTGTTGTGGCTTTTTGTCCCAAAGTAAAAAGCCGTCCACGACATTGCCGTGGACGGCTTCGGTGAAACTGTTGGGATTGGCCTGAGACTGACTAGGTGCAGCTTCTGAACCAGAATCCTAACGGTTAGCTGGTTCAGAGGTTAGGCCGCAGCCACCTCACTGTGATAAGAACTCATAAATTTTTAGAATCACCTCCTTTCCAGTGTTGCGGCGATAATAAGACACAAGAAGGTGAGCGTCAACCGCATTTTTTCGTGAAGACTTTCCATGGGTCTTCAATGCCGAAGAAGTAGGCGAGTTCGCGATAGTCATCGCAATCGTGAATGACGAAGTCAGCGATTTTACCTCGCTCCAACGATCCGATCTGATCGCCGCGATTCAAACTGTATGCAGCGTTGATTGTCACTGCAGTGATCGCTTCTGCTGGTGTCATTTTCATGTGTGTTGCCGCAAGCGAAAGAATCATTCGCATCGAGGGCGTCGGTGAGGAACCGGGATTGAAATCGGTTGCAAGAACTACGGCAAGCCCCGCATCGATCATCTCGCGCGCTGCTGGATAACGCGTAGAGCCAAGCGCATACACTGATCCCGGCAACAACACCGGTTGCACGCCCGCTCCTTTCAGCGCCGCGATGCCTGCCGCGTCTGTATGTTCGAGATGATCTGCGGTGACTGTTCCCAGTTCAGCAGCGAGTTTTGCTCCACCGGAAAGCGAAAGCTGATCGGCATGCATGCGCAACCCGAGACCATGACAACGCGCAGCCGAAAGAATCTTCCACGATTCGTCAGTCGTAAACACTTTCTCTTCACAGAATACATCGCAGAATTCAGCGAGCTTCTGTTGCGCGACTAGTGGCAACATCTCGTCGATCAAAAGCGAGACGTATTCATCACGCCGATTGCGATACTCCGGCGGAACACTGTGCGCCCCGAGAAATGTCGGCACGTAACGAAGCGACGTCTCTTTATCAAGCTGCTTGATCGCACGCAGGATCTTGATTTCATCTTCGAGCGATAATCCATAGCCTGACTTCGCTTCAACCGTCGTCGTGCCCCCACGCAGAAACCAATGCGCGTAACGACGGCCAGTTGCAACGAGTTCATCGACACTCGCCGCACGCGTTCGATTGACAGTCGACTGAATCCCACCGCCACGCGCAGCAATCTCCTGGTACGTCGCGCCCTTGCTGCGTTCTTCGAATTCATCCACGCGCGTGCCAGCAAAAACCGGATGCGTGTGAGCGTCAACAAACCCCGGCAGCACCACACGTCCTCCGGCATCGATCACCTCAGTACCGGCATCGATGAGCACGCCGATCTCAGCCTCTGTCCCTACTCGCTCAATCAATCCATCACGAACGAACAATACACCACGCGCGATGATCCCAAGTTCGCGCAACTCAGCCCCGACGCGCGCGCGCGCTGGTCCGGCAAGCGTCACAACCTGCGAACAGTTGATAACCGCAATCGTCTTACTTGCGTTTTCTGATGACATAAATCCCGAGTCCAACGGCATTCGCTATCACGACTGTAGCGACAATCTTCAACGCGAATGCCTGAAGATTTTCAACTTCCGTAATGGGCGCGATCGCGAAACGAATGTAGATCAAAGTAACGATGAAGCCCGACGCGCAAGCGATCTTGAGCCACCATGGCGCCTTGACGCCCAGCGCCTTCATTCCAAACAACGGGATCGCAAACAAAACCAGGTACGTCAGCGCATAGAAAACACCACCCGCATTGTCGATCAGTTGAAATGCTTCGTGGGCGTGTACACCCGTCAAACTAGCGAACGCGATCACCACCGTCACGATACCCACAAAGAGAATCGAGTTGATCGGAGTCTTGTACCTCGAATGTAGACGACTAAACCATGCCGGCAACAGTCGATCCCAACCTGCAACCATCGGCAGTCGCGTGTTGCCGACAAAGTAAAGACTCATGAGTGCGATGGTCCTGACTGCGATTCCTAGAATTGCAATCGATCCGATCGCACCCACCCAGCCCAACGAACCAAATCCCATCGAAAGCACTTGTGGTATTGGTCCAATCACATCGACGCGATCGCGCGGGATGAATGCAACGACCGTGCTTGTGCCCAAAATAAACATGGCCGCGATGATTGGCGCTGAAATCACCACCGAACGTCCGATATTACGCGCAGGTGAACGCGTCTCGCCGGCAGCGATGGCAATGTATTCAAAGCCCGTCAGCGCGCCGAGCGCGAGTTTGCTTGCAACGTTGATGTTGTATTCATTGAATGTCGGAAACTGAAGCGTAAAGGGTTGGTACCCTGCTCCCATCGCCCGAGAAAGAGCAAAGAGGGGCAACAAGATCAGCGCGGCGAAAGTGATCATGTGTACAACGCCGCCGACATTGTGAACCCACTTCCCCAACCCGAGACCACGCGTAGCAGCGACGACCATCGCCGACACGAGCAAAAAACTGATGACCATGATCATCAACCGGCTGTCTCTTAACCACGCGGCGGCTGGTCCAATCGCATAAGATATGTTTGTCGTCACCACCAATCCGGTGCCGGCCAGAATCGTGATCGCAAAGACCCAAAGATTCCAGCCGACCATGAACGCCACGAAATCGTTGAAGGCGAGTTTGGACCATTGATAAAGACCGCCCTCATACGGCATGAGGCGATTGAGAAAGATCACGGCAACCGCGAGCGGGACATAAAACGTGACGATCGCGAGGATCCAGAACATGCTCTGCTCGTGACCCAACTTCGCCGCCCAGCCCACCCAGAACGTTCCCACGACGAACACAACCTGGGTGAGAACGAGATCGAAAAGTCCGAGCTCTTTTTTGAAGACAGCACTCCGCTGTTCAACGTCACGCTCAGCTTCAGCGACTGTTGGCGAGGAATTTGTCTCTTCAGTGTTCATCGGCGGTTTGGGTCAGCCATTGGACCACATCTGGCCGCATTTCCGGAACAAATTCGTGCGCCGCGTCATAGCTCTTAAACTGAACGGATCGCGCACGTGTCTTGAGTTGACGTTCATAATCCTGCACACGTTCCGGTGAATAAAACTCGTCGCGTGTTCCGGCCAGGTGAAAAACGTCGAGCTGCGTCTGTCGATAAGTCGTACTCGTCTCCCAATCGCCGGGAATGCCGCCACAAATACCAACTACTCCGCGCAAATGATCGGGATGTGTGAATGCGAAACGATAATTAAGCGCGCATGACTGTGAAAAGCCAATCAGAAAAACGCGTGACGGATTAGCGATGCCTTCGCCGGTTAAAATCTCAATCAGATCGAGCATTGCCCGATGATGAACTGCGACCGATTCCTCGCTCTTGAAGTTTGTTAACCAGCCAAAGCCAAATCGCAATGGACCACCAGCATCACGCGGCTCTTTGATGTGCTGATGAAATCCCTGCACGGATGCGATCGCGAAATGTTCGGGCGCCATCAGTTGCGCTTCACGCATCATCTGACGTTTGTTTGCGCCGTAGCCATGTAGGGCGATCAGGAGAGGCGCCGGTGAAACGGCGCCGGGTCGCAGATCGTAGTAGAGGTTTATCCGAGCCTCTAAAATGCGGTCGAGTTGAGTGTCCACAGGTTACGCAGATTACACCGATTTCTAGAATCTGTGTATCGATGCTACGATGGCGCAAACTCTTTCCAGCGAGGTGCAATGATGAAATTTCCGGGCGGATTCAATATTCAACAGATGATGAAGCAGGCGCAGGTGATGCAGGAAAAGATGCAGAAAGAGATGGAAGAGCTGCGCGTTGAAGCTTCAGCAGGCGGTGGCGTCGTGACGGTGGAAATGAAAGGCAATCACGAAATCGTGGCGCTCAAGATCGATCCCGAAGCGGTGAAGGACGGCGACGTCGAAATGCTTCAGGACATGATTCTGGCCGCGGCTAACGAAGCCAATCGGAAAGTTGACGAAGCCATGAAGGGCAAGCTGGGTGGAATGTTGCCGCCAGGTCTCGGAGGCTTGTTCGGATAATTGATTTTCGTACTTTGATCTTTGTGCTTTGTAGTTATACGAACGAAGCACCAAGTACAAAGTACCAAGTACCAAGTACCAAGTACCAAGTACCAAGTACCAAGTACCAAGTACAAAATGCTAGAGTACGCCGAACCAGTTACCAAACTGATCGATGAACTGAAACGACTGCCGAGCATTGGCCACAAGTCGGCGCAGCGGCTCGCGTTTCACATCATGCGTGCGCCCGAAACCGACCTCGAGCGGTTGATCGCCGCACTCAGAGAAGTTAAGCAAAGGATCGTTCTCTGCTCGATCTGCAACAACCTCACTGAAGTCGATCCGTGCCGGTTCTGTGCTTCACCGACGCGTGATCATTCCGTGATCTGCGTCGTGGAAGAACCTCACAGTCTCGTCGCCGTTGAAAAGACGCGCAGCTTCAAGGGCGTTTACCACGTGTTGCATGGCAGTCTGTCGCCGATTCGTCACATTGGACCAAGCGAACTACAACTTGCGAATCTCCTGCCGCGTTTGAAACCGGAAAACAACGATGGCGTGGCGGTAACGGAAGTAATACTCGCGACGAATCCAACCACTGAAGGTGAGGCTACCGCTAACTACATCAGTCGCTTATTGAAGCCCCTTGGGCTGCGAGTAACGAGAATCGCGATGGGAATGCCGGTAGGAAGTGACCTCGAATACGTCGACGAGGTCACCATGGACAAAGCACTCGCAAATCGACACGAGATTTAATCTGTGTAATCTGTGGTTAGAAACGGACGTGTTCAGGGGCGACACCGTTCTTACATTCAGGACAATCCCCCTCGTCATACATTTTCACATCAAACTCGATTAATG
>DATEIS010000614.1:0-4479 GCA_035278765.1 Pyrinomonadaceae bacterium
GAGCGGTAGCGACCTGGTCAGTTATCAGCATTTGACGGCCTTACCAGGTCGCTACCGCTCCCTGTACTGACCCGATCCAAGAACGGCGATTCCTACTTAAAGTAAAGCTATAGAACCGATGCTAGATCTCATCATCATTGGCGCTGGCCCCGCAGGACTTTCGGCGGCTGAAGCCGCAGTGCAAGCGGGGCTTGACTATCTCGTCATCGAAAAAGGAACGATCGCCAATACGATTCGGCAGTATCCGGTGGGGCGTGCGATGTTCTCCACACCCAATGAAGTGGAGATGCACGAAGGCACGTTGAAGCCTGTGCGTGAGAAGCCGACGCGCGAAGAAATGCTGTCGCACTACATTCACTTCGTGCTCGACCTTGACCTGCGAATCAACACTGCCGAAAAAGTCATTTCGGTAAACGGGAACATAAACGAGGGTTTCGTTGTCAAAACAGATGCGAGTGAATACAAAGCTCGACGTGTGTTATTTGCGATCGGCGCGATGGATATACCGCGCCGGCTGAGCGTCCCCGGCGAAGAACTGCCGAAAGTTCATCATCTTTTTATCGAACCGTACGCGTACGTGCGCAAAGACGCGCTTGTAGTTGGTGGCGGAAACAGCGCCGCCGAAGCCGCGTTGTTTCTTTCTGAAGAAGGCGCACGCACCACCCTCGCCATCTGGCGTGAAGACTGGGAGAACCGTGATCCGAAGGCCGGAGCAATGAAGCACTGGGTGCGGGAGCCGCTCGAAGCCGAAGTGAAAGCGGGCCGGCTGAAGGTGGTGCTCTACAAACACGTCGACGAGATTCGCGAAACTGAAGTGACGTTAACGACTGAGACCGGCGAGTCGCTGACGATCGCGAACGATGTTGTGTTTGTTTTGGTCGGCAGTGACGCCAATCTCACGTTGTTGAAACAGCTCGGCGTGCAAACTGAATCGGGCAAGTTGGCGGAGGTGCCGGTCTACAATCCGGAAACTTTCGAGACGAATGTGCGTGGGATTTATGTTGCCGGGCATTTCACGCACGCTCGTCATATCAAAGCGGCGATCGACGTGCCGCGCAAAATAGTTCCACTCATCGCGAAAGAGCTGATGTAAAGGAGAGACTATGAACCGCGTCGTGCCGGCTGTTTGTATCCTGCTTTGCCTTCCGCTTGTAATCAACGCGCAAAAGAAACCTGCTGGCGCAACCTCTTCACTCTGCACCAGAGACAACGCGCTCGACACTACGAAACAGCAGATCCTCCAGACAAGGACGTTCGACAATCAGGTTCATCGTATTGCGGTGCTGATCCGCGCCGCCGATCTGTTGTGGCCTCATGAACCCGACAAAGCACTCGCAACATTCATGGAAGCCTTCGATCTCGCGGTGCAAAACTTTAAAGAGAGTGGCGATGTCGTCAATCGCACTTCCAAGAGCCAGTTTGCCGCCGTTATCCCGCAACCCGATCAGCGATTCAAAGTGCTGGCGGCCCTCGCCAAACGCGATCCGGCACGAGCAAGAAAACTGTCGGACAAAATGCTCCAGGACGACGCCAAAGACGCGGCCGATAAGCCTGCTGCCGACGATCAAACTAAAATGCGGGCTGCCGAAAAGATCCTGACACTCGCTCGCGGCCTGGTACCCGACGATGTACCGTCCGCCATTAACTTTGCGCGCCAGAGTTTCCGCTATTCAGCCACGCTGAATTTGCCGGCCTTCATCTATCACGTCGCGAAAACAAACCGGCAGGCAGCGGATCAGTTCTACGTTGAGGCTCTCTCCGCCTACAACGCGACGCCGATGGACCAATTTCTTTATCTCTCTTCTTATCCGTTCGGAAACACACGCGACGCCGGAGACATGCCCGCTTACACTAACTATACGGTCCCGGAAGGATACGTGCCGAGTGCAGCGCTGCAACGACAGTTCATGCAGATTCTGCTATCGCGAAGCGAAGCGGCACTCGCAACCACAGTTGAGCCAACGTCAAGCAATAGATATCCGGATCACGCTCAAATGTGGCTGGCTCTCACGAGGCTCGAAAAACAGGTACAGGAAAATCTTCCCGATCTCGCTGAATCCACAGCCCGCACAAAAGAAAGACTCTTCGCATCGTTAAATCAAGGTACGCAGCAAAGTGTCACGCGTGAAATTTTGGCCGACAACCCGCCCAAAAGATCATTTGACGAGCAGGTTGAGGCAGCCGAGAAACAGAAAGACGTTGGGCGGAGAGATCAGCTACTGACATTCGCTGTTACCGGAGCGTCAAAGGATGTGCCTCTCGAAAAGGTTCTTAGCGTCATCGACAAGATCTCTGAAGCTGGCATTCGCGATCCACTTCTCAACTGGTTTTACTATTTCAGTGCGCAGTCGCTGATTGCGAGTAAAGAGTTGGGCGAGGCGAGAAAGTATGCGGCCAGGGTCACGGAACTGGATCAACGTGCCTACTTGTTTACTCGAATCGCGGAGGAGTCGCTCAAACAAACTGAGGATCAGGCTGAGGCGCGTGACCTGCTCAATGAGATTTCCAACGACATTGGCAAAGCGCCCAAGACGATCGTGACGGCGCGCGCGCTACTGGCGTTGGCCCATCTTTACGCGAAGATCGACATGAATCGCGGCATTGAAGAGTTGGGGAATGCGGTGAAGACGATCAACGCGCTGGAGTCGCCAGACTTTTCGCAACAGTTTGTGATTATGAAGATCGAAGGGAAGACGTTTGGAAGTTTTGCGTCGTTTTCAACTCCGGGGTTCAATCCTGAGAACGCATTTCGCGAAATGGGCAAGCTCGATTTTGATGGCAGCCTCATTCAGGCCACGACGTTCACGGACAAGTCATTGCGAGCATTGACGACGCTAGCAGTGATTGAGCCGTGCTTCGTCACGAAAACCCGAAAGAAAACTTAACCACGGATTAACCCGGATTGTTTGGATCCGTGCTCCGTCGTGCCACTCCACTCTTGTGCGCCGCCGCTTCAACTTCACGCGCGACCGCCTCTGCAACGCGTTTATCGAAAACTGACGGAACAATGTATTCCGGATGTAACTCCGCGTCAGTGATGATGCCTGCAATCGCATTCGAAGCCGCAAGCTTCATCTCCTCGTTGATACGCGAAGCGCGGCACGCAAGTGCTCCACGAAAGATGCCGGGGAAACTCAGCACGTTGTTGATCTGGTTCGGATAATCCGATCTTCCTGTCGCCATTACCGCGACATAAGGAGCAGCGGCCTCGGGCATGATCTCGGGAGTCGGGTTTGCCATGGCGAACACGATTGGCTTGCCGGCCATTTGCTGCACGTCTTCCTCATTGATCACGCCGGGCACTGACAAACCGAAAAACACATCGGCTCCTTTAATGACGTCGTGAATCGTTCCCTGCTCGTCATTCGGGTTTGTGTTCTGAGCGTACCAGTCTTTCATCCAATTCATGTTCTCTTTGCGACCACGATACAGCGCGCCCGTTTGATCGCAACCGACAATGTTCTGCACGCCCGCGGCCATAATGATTTTTGTGCACGCAACACCTGCGGCACCGACGCCGTTTACAACGACTTTGACTTTGCTTATCTCCTTGCCGACCAGCTTGAGCGCGTTGATCAGTGCCGCTAGCACGACAACCGCGGTGCCGTGCTGATCGTCGTGAAAAACTGGAATGTCGAGCTCTTCTCTGAGTCGTTCCTCGATCTGGAAGCAGCGTGGCGCCGAGATATCTTCGAGGTTGATTCCTCCGAATACTGTCGAGATTGCTTTCACTGTGCGCACTATCTCATCCGGGTCTTTTGTATTGAGACAGATGGGAAACGCATCAACGCCGGCGAACTCCTTGAACAGCATCGCCTTCCCTTCCATCACCGGCAGCGCCGCCGCTGGTCCAATATCGCCAAGACCGAGCACGGCTGTTCCGTCAGTAACAATAGCAACAGTATTTTTCTTGATAGTGAGCGTGAAGACTTTGTCCGGCTCCTGGTGAATCGCGTCGCAGATACGCGCGACACCAGGCGTGTACGCCATCGAAAGATCGGCACGGGTTTTCAAAGGCACTTTCGGAACGACTTCGATCTTGCCGCCGAGGTGCATCAGGAAAGTCGGATCAGAAACCTGAATCAGCTCGACGCCATCGACGTCTTTAACTACTTCGACTATCTGTTCGCCATGTCTACTCGAGACCGAGCTGACGCTGATATCGCGGATGATGTAATCGTTCCCGACTGTGACGATGTCGATCGCGCCGATGTCGCCACCGGCCCGCCCGATCGCCATTGTTAATTCACCAAGCGAGCCGGCACGTGAGGAAAGCCTGACGCGCAAGGTCAAACTGTAACTCGCGCTGGGTGTTTGCATACGTTAGGTTTTTCCGTCCACAGATTACGCAGATTATACTGAATCAAGAATCTGCGTAATCTGTGGATGTCCTTTTGTTAATTTGAGCGACCTTTTGCCAAGCAGTCGATAAAGCTCAAGCGCATCCTGGTTGTTCTTCAGCGCGGCCAGGTGCCGTTT
>DATEIS010000615.1:0-4218 GCA_035278765.1 Pyrinomonadaceae bacterium
CTGGCGAGTGTTCCCATCTCGTCGAGCCTGTCGGCCGGTACCTGCACATCGAAATTGCCGCCTGCAACTTTTCGTGCTGCGTTTGAGAGTTCTTTGACAGGACGCGTAAAGCGCCAGACGAAGAATCCGGTGACGAGTGTAGTTACAAACAACACGAGAAGCGTGTAGAGCGCGGAACGTGATGACTGGCGCTCGAGAACATTCGTCAGGATGTGAGCTGAGTCGAGAACCACGATGATGAAGCGCCGTCCTTTGTCAGTGTGAACCGGAAAATAGAAAGCGCCTGCTTCGCCAAAGTCGACGTCGGTTGAAGGCGGAATCCACGAGGGCAGCTGTTCGTGCTCTTTCGTATACTGGACCGCGCTTCTCAGCGGCAGTAGTTGGATGTCTTTGAATTGAACGTATTGCGTTGTCTTGTCTTCGCGTTCGCGAGGAGTGAATTCAGAAATCAGACTGTCTCTAACGTTGCCGTCGTCGTCGACGACGAGGATGTTCCTGACGCGACCGTTTTTGTCATTGAGCAGTGGCTCGCGGAGGTCGCCGATGATTTCGTCCAGGTATTTGTCGCTTTGTACGCTTTCGAGACCAAGGGCAAGGCCGGTCATGATT
This sequence comes from Pyrinomonadaceae bacterium, assembly GCA_035278765.1. GTDB lineage: Bacteria > Acidobacteriota > Blastocatellia > Pyrinomonadales > Pyrinomonadaceae > PSRF01. The sequence continues at coordinate 610 of DATEIS010000615.1, forward strand.
GCCTGTTCCTGCTCGACGACCATGCGTGCATTCGCGCGCACTGCCCGCAGGTTGAAGTAATACTGGATACCGAGGGTTAGCCCGAGCATCAGGGCCAGCAGCAACAGCAGCCGGGCGCGAAAGCTTCGTATCTGGGCTGGAAAAGTCATGAACGGAAACTAAGAGCAAAAACTTGGCATCAGATGTTGGTCAGTTTTGGTAAACCTGCTGCTTTGAGCATTTATCTTTACTTTAAGGTCCGCGAAAATTCATAGGGTTTCAAAAAATCTGGAAACTTGAAAAGGCTCTAGCACGTGCTGTTCCAGCGAAATATGTATAATCGATTACTTTTTGATTGCCCACAACTGTCGATTGATGTTATATTTGCGGCGGTCTCAAATCAATGTCCCCAGAGACCGCCGTTAGGGAAACTCTTCCCGCCCTCAAGTTGCAGCATAAGGTTTGATCGAAACACGAAAAGAGGCGTTTTTTGAAAGAGCTTGGAACTGCAAAAAGAATTTCAAGATTTACGGTAACGCGGTTGGAAGATTCGTTTCTGCTCACTATCTGGTGAGCCATCCCTTAAAAGAGAGGTACTAAGGCCTGATGACTCTGCATTTCTATTCCCCTAAGTCACGCCGGCTTGTCTTCATTCTATTTGTCTTAATTTGTTTGGCTTTTTCCGGTACAGCATTCGGGAAGAAGAAGAAATCCTCGGGCCGTAGTGCCCGCGCTACAAAAAGCAAAAAAGCATCTGCGAGAAGCCGCGCCACGTCACGACGTGGTGGGCGGCACGTTGCGAGAAGTTCACGTCGCAGCCGCGGTCGTGTTACCGCTCGTGATGTTCGCCGTCAACGACAACTCGTCGCTCGCGAGCAATCTAACGCGGTCAGAGCGATGGAACGAAAGCTTCGCCGGCCGTTGACTAAGCGAGAGCGTGCGGCCGCGATGCGTCAGGCTTCTGCGCGCAGCCGTCGTGCGTTGCTCGAAGCTCGCCGCCGTGCAGAAGCTGCTCGTCGTGCTGCGATCGCGCGACAAATGGCAATAGATAAAGCCATGCGCGATGAAGTGCAGTCGTACATCGCGAAGGACGATCTTACCGGAGAAGATGCGGAAGTACGTCGCGTCGCTGTGAATGCACTCGGCAATCACGCCGGCACAGTGGTGGTGATGGATCCGATGACTGGTCGTGTGTATTCCATGGTCAACCAGGAATGGGCGCTGCGTCGCGGATTTAAACCTTGCTCGACGATCAAGCTTGTTACCGGAATTGCCGGCCTATCCGAGAATGCAATCCCGGCTATTGATACAGTCGGCGATGGATACCGATTAGACCTTACGTCAGCACTCGCGCACTCCGATAATCCATTCTTCCAGCAAGTCGGTACAAAGATCGGCTCCGACAAGATGGTGAACTATGCGCGTGAGCTCGGTCTCGGCGAGAAAACGGGCATCAATGTGCCGTTTGAATTTCCGGGCCGATTGCCGGAAATTAAGCCTGACGTCATTGAAAGGCGCATGTTTTCACATGCTGACGGCTTCGAAGTGACGCCGCTTCAACTCGGAACCCTAGTTTCGGCAATGGCGAATGGTGGCAAGCTGCTTCAGCCGCAGATCGCACACAGCGTTAAAGAAGCGAATAAGATGGGCGTCAAAGTGCGACGCCAGTTGCCGATCACAACTGATGTTTGGCAGCGCATGGTGCCGGGAATGGTTGGCGCCGTTAACTATGGCACCGCTCGCAAATCCTACGATCCAAGTCAAACCGTCGCCGGCAAGACCGGAACCTGTATCGGACAGGGCGGTTGGGTTGGTTTATTCACGTCTTATGCACCGCTCGCGAATCCGCGACTCGCAGTAGTCGTCATCGCGCAGGGAACTGACGCTCGCCGGCACTTCCCGGCAGCGGTTGCGGGTGAGATTTATCGGCAACTGAATCATCGCTTTGGAACCGCGATCAACCTACAGGTTGCATCGACACTCGACGACGAAGAAAAGGAAGTGGCCGACGCTGAAGCTGACGCTGAAAACGCCGAAGCTGATGGCACGACCACCGAAGGAACTACCGGAGAAACGACAACCGCGGCTACTGCAACAACCACTCCCGCTCCAAGCATTGTTGCACCGGCAGCCGCTAAACCAGCCACGACTGAACCAAAGAATACGGTGAAGCGTGTGCTCATGCCGCTCGGAAAGAAACCGGTTGAGGCGCCCAAGAGCAATACGACGCCCAATTCCAACTCAACCAAAACAACTCAGACTCCCGCGACTAGTGCGCCCGGTGAACAAAGACCGAGGCGAATTCAACCCTGACCAGAACCCTTGATCTACCCCCTCTCTTTTGCTTGCGCCGGAGTTGTGTTATCCGGCGCAAATTTTTTTAATGTTTTTCTACTCTTAGCCCGGTATGTCTTGACACATTTCCCATAGTTGCAGGATTATTGCGCTCGTTCTATTTACCCAGGTTTATTTAGCACCCTAAGTGCTTCCCCAAGGATTCAAAGATCGGCAACCGGTTTTTGGATCACTCGCATCCTAAAATTTCCCCGCGGCTACCGAACAAGGGCAGGGCCCTGGACGCGACTGCTTGAATTGATTTTTGGAAGGTTGGGAACAACTAATGAAAAAGCTGATAACGTTTTTTGGTATTTGCACTTCAGTCGCGATACTCGCTCTGCCAGTTGCAGCGCGCAATTACATCGCGCAACCGGACACTGCCATTCAGGATGCTGCCTGTACAGATGAAGCTAAAGAGGCACTGTACGCATCCTTTCTTAAAAACCGAGCTGACGATCAAGCGAAAGCTTACGAAGACGCCAAAAAGTATTTGGCCTGTCCTACCACTGGAATTACTGAGGCCCAGAACAAGATTGTTGAATACTTGAAGAAGTGGGTGGCCAAGTACGAGGAGATCACGCGAGCCAGTCGTTTCCAGGATCTTCTCTATGTCCAAAAGAAATATGTGGAAGCCTACGCGCTTGGTAAAGAGATTCTGGCGGCACAACCAGACAATCTGAAAGTGCAGATCGATTTGGGTGTCAATGCATACCTCGTGGGACCATTGAACAATGCCTCGTTGAGTGCTGAAGCTCTCGATCATGCGAAAAAGGCGCTCGCTGCACTCGATTCAGGAAAGACTATTGAAGATTGGAAGCCGCTTACGGGCAAAGAGGTGGCGGTCGCTTACCTCAACTACTCGATCGGCGCGCTTTCACTGCAAAGCGATCCGTCAAACGCGCTCAAGTTCTTACTCAAGGCAGCACAGTTTGAGACGCCCTTGAAGAAGTCGCCTTACACTTATGCTTACATCGCCGGTGCATACGAGACCGGTCCGTACGCCAAGCTCTCGGAACAGTACAAACAAACGTACAGCGGCAAGGACGAAACACCGGAAAGCAAGTTGATGTTGGCTAACATTAACCAGCTCATCGATCGGATGATCGACGGTTACGCTCGTGCTGTGGCAGCCGCAGGCGCCGATGCGAATTTCGCGCAGCCCAAGGCAGTTTGGAACGAAAGCCTGACAACCTGGTACAAATACCGGAATAGCGATCAAACAACTGGTCTGGACCAGTTGATTGCCGGCATTCTTACTAAGCCACTGCCGCCCGAGCCAACACCATTGACGTC
>DATEIS010000616.1:0-17894 GCA_035278765.1 Pyrinomonadaceae bacterium
TCGGTTGTTGTTGCCCGAGACTGACCCGACGCTACCGCGTTACGGTACTGACCTCTTCCAACAATGACTCTATAGGCAATTCACTAAGTCACGACTTGATGAAGCGCACCTTCTCGACACCCTCAATCATCGAGACGCCAAACTGCGCCGAATCGGACGCGCCTCCCTTAGTGACGAGGTCGCTGATGTCCAGCGTGTGCTTGTCTTCTGACTTCCAAACGAGCGGTTTCTTTTCGCCGAGAGCGCCGTCCTGATTCCGTAGCGCTTTCTTGTATCCATTGACGTTGGCAGGATCGACGCCTGCGTCCACACCGAAGTGAATTGTCTCTGCGTGTTCGTGAATGTCGATGGTCTTGATCTCGCCTTCGAACAAACACAGCAGAACGTCTTCGCCGAGACGGTCGAGACGGACAAGTTTTGCCGGAGTGATGCCCGCCGGTAGATAGTCGTCACCAAGGGGAACCGCTTGGTTATACGCCTCAACCAGAAGATTGGGCCAGCCGCTCACGACCGGAGACCGAAGCATGAAGCCACTGTAAACCGGCGCGTTCGGAACGTTACCGGTCTTACGCGCATCAGCATCCTGCGTGATATCAGCGGAAGTGATTCTTCCGATGCTAAAAGCGCCGTCGATCAAACAATTGAGCCAGTTAACGTCTACGTGGAAAAACCGCAACGAGTTGGCCGGCAACATCTCTTCGCGCGACACGAGATAATGAAACGGAACGTGTTTCAGCGAGAGCAGCTCATCAAACCATTCAGTCACCTGCGCGGGAAACGCAGGAACGATGTACTCCGGCGCAAATGGCAGATGGCCAACCTTTTTCCCAGCCTGGCGGCTCTGCTGCGCAAAGGCGCGCTTCCAATTAAACAGCGATACTGAAACCTTCTTGCTTCTCAGTGTAAGCATCCGTCCCAACTCCCACGCAGCCGCATAAGTCGTGTCGAACATGCCGACGTCGCTGAAGTAACGAACGAGCTCGTCGGAGGTGCGAACCGGAAGCGCAATATTCGCGGCGAGACTCTTACCCGGCAGCAGCGGACTTCGGTACCACGAAACGAGATGATTTCCCTGACGCGTTTCGTGCTTGATCGGTGCGTAGCCCTGCGAGAGAAAGCGCTCGGCGTTGGCGTCGCTATTCGCAGGCATACGCAACGTATGAATCACACTCGTAGCACAACTGCTTGCCTTCTTTGGATCATCAGGATCGGTACGCTGCGCATCGGGGCACCACGCTTCTTTAAGCCAACCGGTAAATGTCTTGTTGCGCTGCAACGTCGAAAACGACCAACTGGCGAGACTGACGAAGCGCACGGGGTTATTGTCCGCGACCGCCGTCGTGAGTTGATGGAAAAGCGGTTCGCGTCCTTCGAGTGAAACGAGGTGAACCGTTGATTGCGTGCCGACAGGCCCCGCGTCTTTAGTCACAGTTCCAGATGCGGGCAGACGGTTACAAAGTACGACTGGATATCCGTCGTCGGTCGTGGGATTCCGACGAACGTGACTGAGAAACCTGATTTCGTTCGGGCCGGGCAGAATCTGAATGAGAAGTTGTTTGGGAACATCGATAACGGTCAAACGATCATTGGGGTGCTGACCAACCTCGAGCATCAACTCACCCGGTTTAGCTTGAGCGTTAGGATTTCTCGGCAGGATCTTTACAAACTCCGGCTGACCTTGCGGCGTCGCTGAATTTGTATAGGTGTCGATCAGATCCTGTACTGTGATGTTAGACACTTTCACGCCTGTGTCGCCGGTCGAGTCAAACAGTAACAGCGCCAGCCATGACTGAGGCTGTTTCGTTTCCGACGGCGGCGAGTTGTCGATCGTGCGCTCCCACGGAAGGGTCGTGCGGTTCAGGATGATGTGCGGAAGAACATTGTAGTACTCGCCGATACTCTTCGGTGGTGGAAACTGCGACTGGATCAGAGTTGGATCGAGACTGAAGCGTGGACCATTGACCGCAAACTTCATCTGCGCGCTCGGCGCAGTATTCCAAACGTCACTCTTATCGATCTGAACCTGCTGTTTGACATCAATGAGGTACTCGCCATCAAGCAGCGAGGGTTGATTGAAAGCAACGAATTGGATGTCGCCGGTCGGCTTGGGCATAAATTAAGGCCTTAAAGTCGAAATCATTCTTGGATCGGGTCAGTACAGGAGCGGTAGCGACCTGGTCCATTCAGCATTTCTGATTCCTATGGTTTGACCAGGTCGCTACCGCTCCCTGTACTGACCCGATCCAAGTATCATCAAGTTAACGCGCCGTAACTCGGGGCGTAGGCCGCATCGATAGTAAAGGCCTCACCGATATCAAGATCTGTTTTGCCAAAACCCATCGCCGTAAGCATCTGATCGCGCGTCGCGTTCGTGTGGATCTCGGTCTGGATTTGAGTCCAGATTTTGTTGTTTTCTGCCGGATCATCGCTGGGCACAGTCCCACTGAAGCTTCGAATACTGGCATCACTGTACGCATTCTCCATGTCGTGCGTTGTGTAGCTAAGTAACTCGCGGTCTATCGCTGCGGTTTGCCCCGGCGTCGGTGGTTTCGCCGCAACGATCTCATACCCGACAACCACGTTTTCAATCAGGCTGTGGGCATTAACATCCGTCGAGTTTTCATGTGCCCACAGACCGCCGGGAACGCTGGCCTGTATCGGCGACAACTTGAAGCTCGCGTCCGCCGGCTGGTTGTTGCGAGTCACCGTTATGTGATGTGACGTGTCAACGTCGTGCTTGCCCATCGGGGCAATACCGAAGTCCTTGTTGATCGGTACAGACGCTACTTCTGGATTGATCGTAGTTGTCAGGTTCTTGATCGGAATAACCGAGTTGGTCCGCAGGCGGAAATCTTTCGGATTGATCACGTACCAGTAATCTGTGTCATTGTTTGGAGCAATCTTGCGAACAAGACCTTCATTAATCGCCACCGAAACGATCTTGTCGTCTGCGGGTAGGAACGATTTCCTGAAGTCGGTCCAGTCGAGCGGTGGAGGCGGGGAATCGCTAGCACCAAAGTCGACATTAAACCCGATCTTGATTCCGATAACTTTCACGTACACACGCGCGTGTCCGCCAAACTTCGGCCCCCACACTTGCAAGTCAGCGCCTACATCAAACGAGATCTCATGAGTGCCGAGGAAGTGGATGACGACGTCAATCCCGATGTCGACGTAAAGATGAGCGCTATAATGGAACGGCTTCCAATAGACGATGAAATCAGCGCCCATAATGAACCACGCTCTGACATCGACGGTCGCGATAGTCAGATCGAGATTCGTCTGAAAGATCGCTTTCATCGCGCCACCCGCCATCAGAGCGCGTGGCGTGAGGGCGAAGTAGAGTCCGCCAGTAACACTAAGCTCGGTGCTGATCTTCCAACTGATGCCAATCCGCGGAACGGCGGGATAGTGATCGGGCTTTTGAAAGTCAGGGTGATAACCGCCGAGAGTGATCACGAAATCACCGGCATGCGCATTGGTTCCAAACCAGGTCGCGAATGCAAAACCACCGGTGAGATGACAGTGTGGATCGAGGATGTACGAGTCGTTGGTTAGTCTTCCCTGAACGATCGCAATACCTTCACTCGGAATGAAGGATCCGACAATCTGTAGCGTCACCGTGGCGAGGGCCGGTTCGTTCGCAGGCAATTCCGGCGGAACCACGAGCGTGCTCAGACCGACGAGATCGAGCTCGAACTCGCGACCGAAAGAAATACTAATGAGCAGGAAAGAATCGAGCAGCTCAAACGAAGTGAACTCAATACCAGCGCATCCAAAATACTGACCGATGTTTGCAGTGAGATAGGTGCTAAGTTTCTGCACCTCGTTTTTGATGAATGGACCAGCCGAACCGGGATCGGTCGGGATTGTCGGCGGTTGCTTCGCTGTCAGGACGAGGGGAAACGTGGACACCTGATCCACTGCCGGCATCGTGAGTTTTTGATTGAGACCAAAACCGGCTGCCAGTCCGGTCACATAGAAAAACGGCGACCCGCCGAGCGCGTAATCAAGCACGGCGTAAAGAAACAGCGCGGTCTGATCGTTGACCGTCTTGAGCGATCCGATAGCCGCGAGCCGTAGCCCTTCGGCCTGCACAGTGGCAAGACCGTCGTACTCGTCCTTTAAATGAATCAGAGCACCAGTAAAACTCACGCCGCCTTTTGAAAAGCTCAGACCAAGACCTTGAAGACCGAAATGCGGCTCAAACTGTCCATTCTTTAAACCCGTAATCTTCGACGAGACCGAAAGCCCCATCAGATCAACTTCGAGACCGAAGGCTGTTAACCCGCCATCCAGGAGCGCCGTGAGTTCGCCGTTATCGAATTTGACCCCGACGCGTTGCAGATGCACTGGTCCAAACTTCTCGTTCAGTTGAAACCATTTGACGCCGTCGTCAGTCGACTGTGAGCCTCCTACCGGAGGATTGAGAGGAGCCGGTTTATCGACGAATTGCCCGTTAGTGCTATCGATCTTGATGGGTAAATTGAAGTCGATCGGAGCGCTGTCGCCGATGCGCAGCTCGGTCTTGAGTTTGAGCTCAGTGAGATCCTCGTCTGTTGGAAATTGTGGTCCCGCAACAGTAATTAGCTGGTTAAGCGCTTCGAGATCGGTCTTCGCGAACGGCTTGTTATCCTTACTCACAGGATAAAGAAGCTGGAAAGCAAACTTGAGTGTCTTCGCTGCCGAAAGAGTCTTCCCAACGAGGGGAATATTTCCAAGACTCGTCAGATCGATCGACGCGTCCATGTCGAGCGCAAAGACCGATTGCGATACTGTAGTGTCACCTTGTTTGTCGCTGACATAACCGACGATGCCGTCTTTGATCGTGATGCCAAAAGCTGGAAGCGTCAGCGAACCAGTGTCCGGGAACATCGCCTTCACCAGATCACTGATACTGATTTCTTTACCGGCAGTGTTGTTGTAAAGCGCGACCACATGCTTGCTTTGCGGCTTGAGATCGACGCCGACGTCGAAAGCAAACTCATTCGACTTGCCGGGAAATACTTTGATGACACCGGTCGCGCGTTTTTCAAACGTCCGCGGTGTGGCGCCCTCCTGATGCAAATTCGCAAACGTGAGAATGACGTCGACGTCACTCCCGAAATCCAATGCAGCGTCGAAGTGAAAGTCTTTTGACTCGGTATTGAAATCGATCCCGAGTTCTTTGATCTCAACGTCAAACATCGGCGGAACGCCGGATGAGATGGGACTAGGGAAGACATCATCCATGTTTCCGGTGAGGAATTGCGAAGTCTTCGTGACGCCTTCTTCAACATCACCGCTAGTAGCTTTGCCTTTAAAGGTCCAACCATCATTCGCGCCGGCAGGATGATCGGCTGTTATCAAAACATCGAACGTCGCAATCCTGAAACGAGCTTTCGCCGAGGCTGCTGTCGCGGCATTTGCCTGGTGGTTGATCGAAAAACCGATTTGCTCGATCCCCAGAATACGGTCCTCCGCATCGGGAATATTCCAAACACCTTCAAGATCGAGCGCGAGCGCGTAACTGCCTGAACTGAGCTCAAGGTCAAATGCCAGGACTGATAAGTCAGGCACTTTGGCAGTCGAGCTGAGCAAGGGCTGCAGCGTTTCAGCCAGGCTCAGACTGGTGCCCTCCTCCAAATACGCGCCTATGGACCAGTCCGGGTACCGAGCGGAGAGGATCAGAACGGCAGGATTCTTATCAGCTTTTCCAAACTCGAGCGCGCCGCTGAGTGCCAACGAAATATTCGGAGTCTGTCCAAATGGATCAATGATTCGGAAATCGAGCCCGACACGTTCAATGATGAGATCCTGTTGCGAGGCGTTCACATGGAGAATGGTCCAGGGGCGTGCGCTTTCAACTCCAATACCGACCAGCGTTACTGATTTGGACGTCAGGTTAAAGTCGAAAAAGAATTCCGTGAATTTTAGAACATCTTCGATATGAAACTTTTCTGGAAGTTTGAAATTCTTTAAGTCGACATTGTTTGCAAGACTGCTGATTTCATCGAGTCCGGCATCGATCAATTGCGTAGGGTCAGCACTGAAACGTTGATCGGATTCAAGATCGGTGAGTTGTAGTGAAATCGGAATGGAGTGAGTAGTTCCCTTCACCGTGAAAGGTATTTCCGTGCTCAGCAACATGTATGGCGAAACGAAATATTGCTGGTCCAGTGTGCTCAGAATGAAGTCGTTCGTGAGCGTAAAACTCACGGTCAACGGTTTATCGACAATACCCAGACTAATACTGGGAATGTTAGACGCCTTGAAGTCGATCTTTTGCAGAACTGAACCGTTTTTCTTCAGTACGACTGGACCTGCAATCTTGAGAGCATCAATTCCAAAAATTCCTGCCAGGCCTCCCGTCATCGTCTTAAGATCGATGGCGCCGCTGAAGAAAATGCCTTGAAGCGAATCAGGCGGTTGTGCGTGTGAATTAAGAACCATCACTGGCGCCGGAGTGGAAGCGATAGGAATCTCTTCACATATAGTGCTCAGAAGCTCCGGAAACGCTGTACTCAACTTCCATCCAGCAGTCGCTGTGGCACTCCACGTCAAAGCAGTTTCACCATTAACGAAATAAAACTGAAGCTCTGACTCGAGACCTGCAAACGGCAGATCAACTCCCTTTCCGCGAACGATCACGCGGTTATTCTTCGGATCTTCTTCAAATGAATTCTTTTCCTGACTCATAACGAGCCGGATGAGATTATTTGGAAGGACATCACTCGCGACCTGATTGATAGACGCCGCTTGCAGATCTGCCGCTTTGAGTGGCTGATTCTTGACCAACGTGTTCTTAACCAGTTCGACCAACTCTTCAAACGTCATTTGAGTCGTCCTCAGTTATTACGCCAGTTTGTTGTGGTTCAAAAGGCAGGGTCCATTTCACAAATCCGGTAGCGCCAGTGGCCCACAAATTTCCCGGGGTTTGTGTTCGATTGAGACCCCAAAACTGAAGTGTCGTTGCGTATATGAAGACCCAGCCCTTTTTAGGGGGCCTTAGCAAATACCACCCGTTAGTTGTTCTATCAATCGGGTATTTATTAGCTTGCCAGTCTGCGAGTATTTGCAGGAATCTTTTTCTGTCGATCTCTTGCCAATAATCAATTGTGTGTTTATCCACCACTTCCTTCGGTCGTATTATCGCGAGCCAACGGTCCAGGATGTTCTGTTTAGGAAGCCGGTTACCGGTTTCAAATGTCTCATGTGTCACCTCCGCTCCAGATGGATTAACAGTTTTCGCGAAAATCTTGCCGGAGCTTGTGCGGCTGCCATGATGAGGGATGTGAACGAAGTCACAGTCTTTTATTAAACTCTTTCGATAGGTCATGAGGAAGGATTCCGTGGCCAGGGTTGCGTCGCCAAGAAACAGTGCCTTTGACGTGTCGAATCGCAAGAGGGTGACAAGACTCAAGGCATTGGTCAGATCGTCGGAGTTACTGTCCGTCTCCGGCACCTGTCCGGCGATCAAACTGATGCTCCAGCTTTTTCCGCCGGGTGTAGTGCCACTGTGCAAGGTCTTTCTCAGATTATCCAATTGAGTCGTGACGCCATTTGCAAGCAGGAAGTTCGATTCTTTCTTGTAAGTTACAATCTTCTTTTCCTTTGCGTTTATAAACACCTGGTTAATAGTTTTGGTTTTAAAGTTATGTTTGATAATTCTGTCGCCGCAGCTACCTTCTGAAAATTGAGTTATCGCATAGTTGGTACTCGTAACTGCCGGGCTGCTGAAATAAACGTTGTCAATATTTACTGTGGCAAGTTTCGTTACACTCCCGTCCTCCTCTTTAATAGTTCTCGCTGTGAATATTTGTTTGACCTGGTTGTAGTGATCTCTATCCTTGTGCGTGAGGATCAGAGTGTTGATCTTACCCTTATTTTTGCTGGTCACCTTTCTGACATGAGTACACACGTTCAACAACAAATCCACATTCCTGATCCCAAGCCCTTTAGCGCTACCACAGTCGATCATGACCAGTCTGCCGTCAGGACAAACAATCAAAATGCAGTCACCCTGGCCCATGTAGTAGTAGTAGATTATAAAGTTCTCAGCCATGTGTTTTGACTAAGCCTCCCTTAGGTACTGATTCAGTTTGAAGTACGCCGAAGGCGTTCGCTAATTTCAGCCCAGGGTTGGAGCGCAGCGACAACCCTGGGTAATGGACCTGGCAGGCTCTTGAACCCTGTAAGGGTTCGCCTCGCGATAAACCCTTTCAGGGTTCAGATGCTTTCTTATATTGCCACCCAGGGTTCTCGCTGCGCTCGAACCCTGGGCTGAAATTAGCGAACGCCTTCGGCGTACTTCAAACTGAACCAGCTCCCTCCCTCATTGCTTACCAGCGGCAGTCGACCTCGCGACCTGCAAAGCCTGCTTGAGTTGATCGATTTCGATTTGCTGTTGCGCGGCGAGTGCGGCGTGTTTTGTCACAGCGAGGTCTTGTTCTTTGACGGCCTCGATCAGCAGTGCGATCAGTTGGTTATAGTTGACAGACTTATAGCCGTCTTCGCCGGTCGTTACCGCTTCCGGTAATACCGCTTCTACGTCCTGAGCAATTACGCCGACCTGCGTTTTCGTGAATAGATCACGGAGTCTGTCGCGCTCTTTTTGTTGGGCCTCAACGTCGTCGGTCTGTGTTGCATCCGGACCAGCGCAAACGGTGTGTTCGACGTCGCGAGTGAAACGTTGCAGAGCGTCTTCATTCCAGCGAAAGCTCACGCCTGATAAGCGGCGAACTTTATCCAGCGGTGAAGAAAGCGTTCGAACGTCAGTCTTTAGTCTCCGGTCGGATGGCGGTGCCTGGTTCCCTGGCGGTTGCCCATTGTCGTTGTACCAGGTTCCCCAGGCCGATCCGGACGCCCACAATGCCTTCCAGGTCGTTTGTTTCTGCATGTACTGCCAAATATTTCCCGGAACGTAAATGTTGTCATACAACATGATCTTCCGGTCGCCGGCTGTGGTACCCGCGCCGACAATGTCGAGGCTGTCGGAATAAACTTGATAGCCGATCTTCCCGGCGCTTATTTCCTTGGTGACACCGGCGCCGAACTCCACTACTTTCGCGTATGTCTTGTCAGCCTTCTGAATATCACTCACCAACAAGCCAGTCCCTTGGCCACTGAATCCCGTTGTTGGCCCCTGAATATCAAGTTCTTTCGCATTCAATATCAATTTAGGCAGATTATTCTCCGGGTTCTCGTAGCCTCCCAGATACAACGCGGCTGCTGATTTTTGATTTTGAGGATTGTCGTCTTTACTGGCCGCCACTAGATAAACGGTACTGTCATCTTTGGTGTTGTTACTGAGCAGTAACTGGCCACCACCGTTCCCGTCGAGGCCGAGTCTGATTCCATTTGCAGATCTGACGTGTAACTGGTTGGAAGGCTTATCGGTGCCAATACCGACGCTGCCCTCGACAGCAAGAGTATTGTCCGGGATCGTTATCGTCGCTTTCTGTGCATAGGTCTTGCCGATCGCCGCGCCACCAGCGACCGACAGACTGCTTCCCGGGTCGGTCGTGACGATACCAACTTTGCCTTCTACCGCGAGAATGTTGTCAGTGATCACCGCCGAAGCTCTCTGTGCGTATGACTTACCGATCGCAGCTCCACCAGCCACCGACAGACTGCTTCCCGGATCGGTTGTCACGATACCGACTTTGCCTTCGACGGCGAGAATGTTGTCAGTGATGATCGCCGAAGTTCTCTGCGCGTATGACTTGCCGATCGCAGCTCCACCAGCCACGGAGAGACGGCTTCCAGGATCTTCAGTGCCGATGCCCACGTTGTTGCCAAGCGGATTGATCGCGAGCGGCTTACTGCCATGCGCTTGTATCCAGCTATAGCCGGCCTGGCATCCGAACCTTAACGTGACTCCGGCCTCCTTATTTCCTGGTCCAAGCATAAGGGTGCCGTTATCCGGGAGTTGATAATCGTCCTGGATCTGTAGCTTTGTTTCGGGTGGTGTCTTGCCGGTCCCGATACCGACGTTGCCTCCGTTGATTACCGCCGCCGGCCCACCGTCGAACTTCTCAATGTGAAGTCCACTGTTATAGTCCACGGGCGGTAGAGGTTCTTTGTCTGGCGATTTGCGTGCGAAGAAGTACAAACCTTTCCCTTGAGTATCGCCATAGCTCAGTGGAGTTTTCTCGAGCTCTGCGATGAGGACGCCGGTTGGATACACAGAGAGATTCGTGAAACGCAGATACATCCTTGTGAAGCCGGGATCGAGATCGGTCACGATTCCCGAAAACGAAAAGAACACAGGAGTCTGTGGCTTCAGATCGATCTTCTCGCTAACGGTGATATTCCACAGAGGCGGATCTGAGCCAGCGTCCTTTTCGGCACTCCAGTTGGTGGGTTGTTTTGAATTCGGGACACCTGGATCCAGCTTCGCATCAATGATGAGGTTTTGCTTTCTGGTCAATGCTGTTGGGTTAGGGTTAGGACCTGTGTCTGGAGCGTAGTCGAACCAAACGGTGAAGGTCGTGGGCGCATTGCCCACGGCCAGATCTTGCTTTGGTGTTAGAGGGATCGACGCCGCTGTCATGTTGGTGAGGGCAAACATAAAACCGTTTGCAGTTTTGCCGTCGTTGATTAGAGTGCGCCGGCCGATGAAGTCTACTGCAATTGGCGGAGCGGCTAGCATCGGTGTGTTCTCCTTGATCAGATTCAGAAAAAACGGGCCGTAGGTTGTATCCGCCGGAACCGCTGTGCCAGCGAGCGTGACGTTGCTTCCTGTTTTAAGCCAGACCCTGATCTGAGAACTGTTCGTGTCCTCCTGAATGGCGCTGTTATAGGTCAAACGAAAGTTTTGACTTCCGAGAGGTTTGAGAGTGAGCGTGTCTTTTGCGTAAGCGAGATAGAGAAGATCGATCGCGCCGTGTTCATCTTTGTGGACGGCAACGTCCCAGTCTTGCACGGTGGGTACATCGGTCAGTACCGGGGGATCGAATTTGAAGTAAAAGTGCTTTTGGTCCGGCCCGACGGCGCGAGTCTTGAAGGGCGTAACGACGAGGATGTCCTGCTCCTTCTTGAGGGGGTTAGCCAGATGCCAGATCAACTGGTGACACTCAGGACTATCGATCACGAGATTTGGTTGACCCGATAAGTCCTCTAATGTGGTGCCAAAGATCGACTGTATCGGATCTGGATTGTCGTCCGCCATGAATGACTCCTAATTCCAGCGCCGAAGGCGCGAAATATAAAAGCCAGGGGCAAGTGCGAAGCGAAGCGGAGCACGTCGCCCCTGGTAAAAAAATTAGATTAGCGACGGAGCCCTGAAGGGGCGTAATACGTCGGGTGTTTATGTCGGCCCTTCAGGCCTCGGTCGCGCTTTTGGGAAACTTAACCAGGGGCGACGCGCTTCGCGCTTGCCCCTGGCTATCATATTTCGCGCCTTTGGCGCTCATTTTGGCTTTAGCGCTGGCGCTTTTTCCAGTTTTGCGCTGGCGCTCCCTATTCCTTGTCGTCGGGTGTCAACTTCAACCAACCCTCGACGATCTTTGGTGGCTTGAAGAAGTGCGCTTGTTCGGTCGCGTCTGCAATCGTCTCCGTTTCTGTCCACGTACTCGCGTTGGACTTAGTCACCCACGACCATTTGTAACCAGGCTCTTTCGGAACTGCCGCATGAAGCTCTTCGGCATCGGTAAGCAGCGGACTCACGCGGAACGTGACACCCATACTCTTGAGCGCGTCGGCGTAATATGCCGGCGGAATCTCCATCTGCGAGACCGGCAAGAGCCCGCTCGTCGCGTGAATCACGCCTCGCGGGTCCATCAGAATAGTTAGCGCACGCGGATCATCATCCAAGGTCAACCGCAAGTTATCACTCTGTTTGCCATCGTGTGGGCGAATGCACGGATAAGTGCGTCCTTGTTGGTAGATCACGTCATCCGAGATCTCTACGTCTTCAAGCGTTTGCGGCGCGTGGAACACGTTCTCGAGTTCACCGTCGCTACTCTCTTCCCAGAATCCGACAAGACCATCGTTAAGAAGCTGATGTTCGCCCAGCCGAAGCGGCATCAAAACTTTCTCGAAACCATTCGTCGTACGTGCGTAGTTCGTAACGGAATCGAGAAAACTGCACGATCCACCTTCTATATCCAGATAACTGCAGTTGTAGTAGTGTCCCCAGTCGTAAGCCAACACATCCCAATCCTGGTTCGCAAAAGCCTGCCAAAGACTCGTTTTCTTCAACTGCCACGCCTGGCCACCGGGCATCGCCGGATCGGCAACCGGTTCTCGATCCATGGTCTGGCCCATAAGCTGAAGATCGACGCGAGCACGCACGACCGCGATCGGGCGTCCCATGAGCAGCGCGAGTGCCTCATGTTGCGCAAAACTTGCGGGCTCGATCGCTTCAAGCGAACTATCAAGCACAGACAGAAAACTTTGCAGGAAGTGTTGACGAATGGCGATGTCGTCAGCCGACATAGTTAGACCAACGATCAATCGCCGCACCAGCCGCCGCAGATGCGGGTTCGGGATCTCCCCTGCACCAATGCGATCGTTGCTTCCGGGTGCAGGAACCCACTCCGCCATAGGATTGATCGAACCTAACGCGCGGCCCGTGTTGTCGTACACCATCACACTGCTATCGAAGTTGTTTGGCAGCAGCCATCCACAAATCGGCGTAGTCGCCGGAGAACTGTTCATCTCCACTTCATCAACGCCATTCTGGCCGGAGAGTGCCGCGAGCCAACGGAAGTTGATGCGCAACGGCGCGGAGAGACGCGGCGGAAGATAGATCTGATTCGGCTCGTTCGGATTGCTCAGGGAGTTGCTCGTGACCACTTCGGTGATCGGTGCGTTCCACTGTTGCCCGAAAGTATCCATCAAGCGCAAACCACTGAGACTCAATGTGCCGGAGCGGATCGGATTGAATACGAGGCCCGGCATCGGCGCCATCGGATGTCGTGGTCCAACCGCTCCCGCGACCGCGGTCGTGAGAACTGTATCTGCATTCATTGGATCTTCAATGGGAATTTGAAGAACCTGGTTGCGGGTCATGAGTGCAGCGTTGAAACCACCAAGCGCCTGCGACAAGACTTGCTTCCCCTGAAGTTGATGGAGAGCACGGATCGCGCTGTAGATCGGATCCTGCGCCTTTTGAGTATCAGTCCAGGAATTGCCGGCCGTCTTGTTTTCTCCACTGACAGGCTTATCGGGATAGAAAGCAAATAATTCATCGACGGGCAGAAGAACCGAGTTGCCGTTCGCGTCTTTCTTGTCCGCGGCAAACGGTTTCTGCTGCTTCAGCCATGCAGCCTTTTCAGAATCTTTCGTCGGCACAACGACGCTGTGCTTTGTCTGATACCAACTGATCAAACGATTCACGTAGTCTGACTCATTGATAGCGGCGCGGTCGCGACAATCGTCGAGCGTGACCTTTAATAAATAGGTGCGCAGATTCGTGTCGAGTTGCGTGCTGGCGGTCGGCGTAATAAGGCATCTGCCGTCATACACGTTCGAGTTAAGCAGAGACAGATTCGCGGGTGAATCAAAGTCAGGATTGTTTTCACTGAGTTTGAAGCTTTCGGTGATAAAAGCCGGTCCGTAATCAAACTTCCCGTTGGTGAGAACACTCGCGATGCGACCGGTCTCCAACGGCTGCACCGAGACATTCCACTCGAGAATGATCGGGTGCCACGGCGGCGTTGATTGCGACGGGTTCGAACCGGAAGGTTTCAACGCTCCCGCAGCCTTTATGAATGCATCGGAGCCTGGAGCATCCGGTACATTCAGCACGGCGCAACTCAGATCTCCGTCTTCACCATGTCGCGCTGTAGAAACTGCAACCGGGCCGGAAAGCAGCACCACTGGTTCTGCCGGACGCCAGAAATGTTCTGCGGCACGGTTTACGATCTCAAACTTGTCGTGTACCTGGGCATCGAAGAGCGTATTGATCAACGTCCGCAGACGCAGAATCACCTGGACCGCGAAATTGTCGTTGGCAGGGTTCTTCGGTTCGAGAGCATTGGTGTTGAGAACCAGCGTTGTGGTCTGGTTCGATCCGATTGCGGTGGCCGATGTTTCTCCCAGAACCAGCTTCCCTGCTTCTTCTATTTTTGCCTGAAGTAGTTTGATGTCTTGCGACTGAATGAAAGTCGAAAGGTTGCTTGATTGCAGCCGGAAAGGCGCAAGCGGTTCGGTATTGCTGTAAACGGCCTCGAGGTAATGATGCCAATCGCAGAAGGTCTGATAGCGCAACTCAGCAATCTCCTGCTGGGCCATGTCGTACGCTTCCTGAGCGACGTTGAGTGCATCAAGCGCGTGGGCCACTTTATCCGGCATGGACGGTTGTGTGGCGTTTTGTTCCGCGGCTTTCGCTGCCGTATTTTGTTGCGAATCACGCGGCAATACCGCCCAGCGACTTCCACTAGCAACGCCTCGAAAACCGCGTTGATGACGGGTTTGAGCAAAGCGTGCTTTGTAATCGACCTCGACTCCCTGGAGCGTCGCCGCCACATTTATCGCTTCCAGTTGATCCTCGATGATGGGTTTGTCAGCGGATTGCGTAGCGCACGCGTCAGCCAGCAGAGCGGAGAGCGATTCACCGCCAGTGTTACCGATCGCTAGATCGACTTTTTCGCTCAAGGTCGAACGCTTTACTTCATTCGGAATGAGGGTGAGCGATGCGTAGCAAACGATGAGCTTCGGAAAGGGCTTTTGACTATCGTCCGTTGTTACGAGCCATCGATATTCCTGCTCCAACGCGTTGTAACGTTCGGCGTCGGTCTTGAGACCGGCAAACTCCGTCGATTGCAATGGATCGAGATTCGCCTCATTGAACCAACCGATCACTTGATACTCGTAACTGGTCGCCGGATCAGGATCGACGTCGCAAAAACCGAAGACGCTGTAACAGTTTGGATAATACGCAGCGAAAGCCGGCTCTCCGTAACCGAGTGCGGTGAGTTTGTAAGGGGAATGAGCGTCCTGATTCAGAAACTCGGCCGCGGTTTCGTTGTGCTTTAGCCAATCATCCAACAACATGCTGCGACCCATGTATCGAAACGCCGCGCCGGCTTTGCCGTTCGTTTGGTGACGCTTCGTGGGAAACGTAATGGGCTTGTCGTTGGGACAGGCTGTCACTCCGGTTGCAGGATTAACGATTGGCTTGCCGGTGTCGTCGAGCGGATGCAGGAAGTCGCTCTCGACAACCCAGGATTTCTGCAACGTCCCGGTGTGGTCCAATCGTCGCACCAGCCAGCGATTTGGAACGGGTGGAAATTTCGTTCCTTCGCCGCGATGATGACCGGTTGTGAGCGCGTCGGGAAGCGCCCAATGGAGGTGCAGACCTTTCGGGAATGGCAGACCACCGCTAACTCCATCAGCGCGTCCGAGGACCTTGTTGAAAGCAAACTCCGCGAGGTTTGGCGTACCGTTGTTATTGGTTCCATTCGACAGGTTGTACGGAAGCTGTGAGAAGTCTGCCATTGGCAGACCGAGTTCAAGCGTTGTTGTGTCAATGTACAGGCCGTCTACGCGGATCGGTACTCTGAGAATGTTTTCTGCCGTCATCGTCGTTTTCGCAGAACTTTCCTCAATTCATACGGTCCATCTAATGCCGGGTCCGCAGGAAGGATTGACTAGCTTGTGCGGGATTTGCACTGTAAGACGTGTTGCAAAAGCTGTCAATAAAAACTATTGCTGCAGTTTGCTTGCAAAATAGTTTCACGCAAAGACGCAAAAACAGCAAAGCGGACGTCTGATTTTCTTTGCGTTTTCGTGGCCACTTTGCGACTTTGCGTGAGACGTAGATCGCAAGTTACTATTCCGGCTGCGTAACAGGCCGCAACCCGTCCGCGGAAAGGGCTGAGCCCACCTGACATTTGTCTTCTACATTTCGATCTTCTTTTGGCTCGCGTGCGGACACGGGCGCTAACGAAAGGAGATCAATATGTCTGATTCCACATCTCGTCGCCTTTCCCTCGAACAACTACGCAAACAAGCCAAGGAACTGTTGCGAGAACTACGCAACGGTGATCCGGTGGCTACTGAACGACTAAACAAGTACAAGCAAAACGTTTCTGATCCAATTCTCGCTCATGCTCAGTTTGTCCTTGCGCGTGAACACGGTTTTGAAAGTTGGCCCAGGCTTGTTCACCACATTCACGCTGCTCAAGTTCCGGAACTCAAACAGCACCAACGCATCGCCGAAGATCTGGTAGCCGTCTACAACTCAGCCAATCAAGAGGCGGCCACGCGTCTCAACGATCTTTTTCATAGCGCGCTCAACATCGAACAGATCTGCGACTTCATCCGCGATAAGCTCTTCAGTCTTCCCGATACCCAAAGACGGACTGAAAACTTTACGTTGGACGATGCACAACTTATCGTCGCCCGACTCTACGGCTTCACAGACTGGAATGTGCTCGTGCAGTCGAGTAACGAATCGGCAAGTGATCTACATTCAGCGAGCGTTGTGTTGAGTTCCAAGCCGCCCTTTTACCGGATCAATTGGGCCAATAACAGCATCGAACCGCGCCAACCGATGTCGACCAGGGATTGGGAAAATGTCTGTGCCGTAATCAGGGAGTTAGGGCTGACCGCAATCGAGTCGGCAAGTCTCATCTCTGATGACGATCTCGAAATCATTTCGCAACTTGATCAAATCACGTCGCTCAATCTCGACGGCTCGAAGCGTGTGACAGATAAAGGGCTTCAATATCTGGCTCGTATGCCGCAGTTGCGCGAGTTGATCCTGGCCGGTCAGATTACGGACCGTGGTCTCGAAGTGCTTAGCGACCTATGTGAACTGCGTGTTTTCAAAATGTTCTGGCAAGGCAACATTAGTGACGTTGGTGTTGGCAACCTGAAGTCTTGTGATCATCTTGAGGAAGTTGATTTATTGGGCTGCAACACCGGTGACGGTGCGATCGCCGCGCTGGCAGGGAAACCAAAACTTAGACGATTCAATACCGGCCGGAACGTCACCGACGCAGGACTCGGACTGCTGCATCAGTTCCCGGCTTTCAAAACGCCGCAAGCAGAAGATCCTAAATTCGGACTTATGTCGTTCAGTGCCGAACCCACGAATCTTCTGATCGATGGTCCATTCACTCGGAAAGGCCTTAACAACCTTCGTGGACTCGACGGGCTCGTCGGCTTGAGTTTTTTCTGGCACACGTCGCGTTTGCACGGAGACGATCTTCAATGTCTCGACGGCCTGTCAAATCTGGCTTATCTCGGCTGTCAGGACAAGCTCTGCGATGACGACGCGATGCGACACATCGCCACGCTTCCAAAGCTTCGCATGTTGATGGGCCAGGGCACGATTGCTTCTGATGAGGGTTTTAAATCTCTCAGTACATCCAAAACGATTGAATACTTCTGGGGACGTGAGTGCCCGAATTTAACGGGAGCAGGGTTTGTCGCGCTTTCGCGGATGCCTTCTTTAAAAGGACTGGCTGTCAGTTGCAAATTCGTCGACGACGCAGCGCTCGCGAGTTTGCCCGATTTCCCAGCCCTACGAGAGTTGATGCCAATGGACGTTAGCGATCAAGGTTTCCGTCCCATCGGCTGCAGCCAACTACTGGAATCACTGATCCTGATGTATTGCCGCGACACGACAGACGACGCAACGAGTCATCTTGTCGCGATGCCGAGCCTCAAAAAGTACCACGCAGGTTATACATTGATTACAGACAAGAGTTTGGAGTTTATGAGCCAAATCAAATCGCTCGAGGAAATCTCATTCGAAGGCTGCAAGTTCATCACTGACGCAGGCATCCCTTTTCTCACCACTCTTCCACGTCTCCGCGAACTTTCCATCGGTGGCTGCCCGAAAGTAACTCGCTCAGGGATAACAGGATTTGGGAGCGAAGTGCGAGTAAACTACGACACCCGTTGAAGTGGGAAGGTACTGTAGGGGCGGCCCTCCGTGGCCGCCCGTGGTTTTGATC
>DATEIS010000617.1:0-4779 GCA_035278765.1 Pyrinomonadaceae bacterium
AGAAAAACCGCATAGGCGGCAATCAACCTAAGCAACTCAACGCACTACCACAGCGCTTCCGGGAGAGGTATTAGGCTATGTCTGCGCCTTCAGATCACTCGACTTTTACTCTTTTACCTGGCACGCCCGATCTCATCCACGACTTAAAGGCCGCCATCTCTTCGGGCACTCCGTTTTCAAATAGCACCTTACAACGTAAGGCGACGCATTATCTCGGCTCCTCGATCGGTTCAGGCAAATACGATTTCCGCTATCTCTACGATGCGCTGGAAGTAGCTCTTCATCAGATTATCGAGGAACAAGCACTCTTCCTTCGCACGCTAGCGCCCTCCGACGCTTTGAACCACCTAGAAGACCTTATTAGCCGATTGCCGACCCAACGAATTAGGACCAATGAACAAGATCAGTTTCAGCAATTCTCCTCTCCCGCTCCGCTCGCGTTCGCCGGCGCTTGCCTCGCAGTACCCGCGAATAACGATCGCCCGTCACCCGTTCTTCTTGAACCCTCCGCAGGTACGGGAGCTCTCGCGACTATCGCAAGGGCATTCGGCTGCAAGGTGTACACCAACGATCTTTCCCCAACACGTCGAGCATTTCTCAGTTTCTTAGACTTTCCTGTCTACAACGTAGATGGAGAGTTCCTCAACGACCTTCTCCCAAACGAATGTCAACCGGACATCATCTTCATGAATCCGCCCTTTAGCTCGACGGCGGGACGCTTATCGAGCAACAACACCAAGCATGGAGCCAATCACTTATCATCCTCTCTGTCCCGCTTAAATGAGAATGGTCGCCTTGTCGCAATCGAAGGCTCGGGTATGGCTCTCGATAGACAGCGCATGGCCCAGTTCTGGCAACGAGTCGCACGCCGCTACACAATAAAACTCAATCTTTCATTACCACGCGAAACCTTCGCCAAAGTCGGCACCGCATGTGCAACTCAAATCATCGTTATCGACAACACCGGTCCCACTCCAGGTGACGGTTGGAGCGAACAACTCAAGAACATTCGTCACGGCTCAACCACACTGTTGGAAATACTCACGCTGGCCAAAGAAGCTCAATCCTCTTTTGATCTTATAACTACACCCGAACCAATCGAAGTAATAAGTGCTTCCTCTGATTCACATCCGACACTTTCGTCCACTCCTACCCAACACTCCGATTCTCCGAGCCAGAGGGGCGACGAAAACGAATCGAACGATGACGGCTTTGTTCCTTATGTCTCGTCACGTCTGAAAGGCGGAGTTGATCATCCTGCACCGTTGGTTGAAACCGCAGCTATGGCTGCCGTGGTGCCTCCACCCATCACCTACCGCCCACACCTCCATCCACAACTAATCGTTACTGGCGCTCTCTCCAACCCACAACTTGAAAGAATCTGCTATGCCGGCCAGCGACATTCACAGTACCTCCCAACCGGCGCTCGCGCTGCTTATGTCTTGGGAG
Source organism: Pyrinomonadaceae bacterium (assembly GCA_035278765.1). Classification (GTDB taxonomy): domain Bacteria; phylum Acidobacteriota; class Blastocatellia; order Pyrinomonadales; family Pyrinomonadaceae; genus PSRF01. Next base: position 1,450 of record DATEIS010000617.1, read on the forward strand.
ACGGAACCGGATTCGGCAAGGGACGCGCCCTCGCCGGAATGATTATTGACAATTACAACCAGGAACGTAGACGAACGCTTTGGCTAAGCATCAGCAACCAACTTCTTGAATCAACGCGCCGCGACCTCACCGATCTGAATGCTTCTCATATCGCCCTACATCAATTGAATGAGTGGGACGTTAATGACAGCCTGACATTTGGCAACGGTGTAATTTTTTGCAGTTACCACACTCTAATCGCTAAAAGTAAAACCAGTGACAAAACACGTCTACAACAATTGATCGAATGGCTTGGCGAGGATGGCCTTGTCATTTTCGATGAATGCCAAAAAGCACAACACGCGTTAGCCACGGCACAGGGTGACGCAACACAAACCGGAAAAGCAGTAATCGAATTACAGGATCACTACGAACGACCCAACCTTCGCTTTGTTTATTCCTCGGCTACCTCCGCAGTCGAAGTCAGTCACCTGTGCTACATGACACGACTTGGATTGTGGGGACCGGGCACCAGTTTCACCTCCGGTTTCGAAGAGTTTATGAGCGAGATCGAGGCCGGTGGTCTTGGTGCTCACGAAATGGTTACTCGGTCCATGAAAGCATTTGGCATGTGCCACGCCAGCACGCTCAGCTATGGCCGTGATCCAGCATCCGGTCTGGCCGTTGAATATGCAGAAGTCTTTCATGAGCTGACAGACCAACAACGCGAGATCTACAACAATGCGGCCGCAGCCTGGCAGAAAGTTCTCCAGAACATTGAAACGGCGATCAACATAACCGACGCCGGCAGTCGCAAACGCGCCTTCGCTGTCTCTCACTTCTGGGCTCAACATCAAGCCTTCTTCCGTCAATTAATAACTGCCTTCAAAGTCCCTGAATGCATCAGACAGATCGAAGCTGCGCTCAAACGCGATGAGAGCGTCGTTATCTCTATAATCGGAACTGCCGAAGCTAAAACCAAAGTCCTCGTCGCCCAAGCTGCGGCTGAAGGCGGTCGTTTAGAAGATCTAGATTTCTCACCTCGCGCAACCTTATGCGCTCTCGTCGAAAGGGCCTTTCCAGTCGATCTCTACCACGAAATCGAAGACCCCGTTTCCAAGAATAAAGTTAAGGTAAAGGTAACTGACGCACAGGGCAGACCCGTCCAAAGCAAGGAGGCGCTCGAACTCCGCAACAGGCTACTCGAAAAACTTTCAGACCTGGTTCTACCTGAAAATCCTCTTGATCAAATCATTAATTACTTTGGAGCTGACCAAGTCGCCGAAATCTCTGGACGGCGCAAACGCTTAATCCGAGATCCGAGGACTAATCAGGTTCGTTACGCTTCGCGCGCGTCGAAAGGCGTGCCGATGAATAAGACGAATGTCCATGAAAACGAACAGTTTCAAAACGCGACCAAACGCATTGCGATCATAACTGCGGCAGGCTCAACCGGCATTTCTCTGCACTCCTCGCTAAGCGCCATCAACCAACAGAGACGATGCCAAATCGTATTAGAACTCGCTTGGTCAGCCGTCCTTCAAATGCAGAGTTTCGGCAGAACTCATCGCAGCTTCCAGAAGTATCCTCCCAAGTACATTCTGCTCTCTACCAATCTCGGAGGTGAAAGACGATTCTCCGCTACTATCGCTCGTCGGCTTGCTTCACTTGGCGCTCTGTCGAAGGGAGATCGCAAAGCCGCAGATGGTGGCACTCAACTCTCACGATACACCTTTGAGACTTCTCTGGGCCGAGGAGCCCTTGCGCTACTTTATCGCAGAATCTTTGAGGGCGTTGAGATCCCAGGTCTCGATAATCCTATCGACGCACTCAAGGACATGGGCCTGTTGAATGAAGACGGCGAAATCAATGACCGCGATCGCCATCACATTCCCCGCTTCTTGAATCGTCTTCTCAGTCTCGACTGCGATCGACAGAATGCACTTTTTGCGTATTACTCAAACCTCTTCGACCAGTGCGTCGCCCACGCAAAAGCTTCCGGAACTTTCGATCACGGCGTACAAGACATAAAAGCTCTCTCGATCAACCTGGTGGGTGAACCCGAACTTGTCTACGTCGATCAGACTACCAACGCTGAGACACTTCACTACACGCTCGCCGTCGAAACCCGATCAACGTCCGTAACAGCAGACGATGCCGTTTCGATACTGGAGCAAAATGTTGGTGGTTTTTATCGCCTCAAAAACGGAAATATCATTCTCGCAACTAGATCCTCAAATCAGACGGATCATGAGTCAGGAAAAACATATCAAACATACGCTGTAACCAAGCCCGAAGGGGAACGTGCTTACTATATTAACGACACCGAACTTGCGCGATACCAAAAGATCCAGCCCCAATCAGCATACGCCTGGTGGAAGCTTTACTGTGAAGGTCTCCCCGAAACAGTTATTAACGAAGTTCACCTGATTGCCGGCGCTGTCCTACCCATCTGGCAACGACTCAAGACAACTGAAGATGCTCAATTGAAAGTTGTTCGTGTCGTCACCCAAGACCATCAGCGCATTGTTGGTGTCAGAATCCCAACCAACGGCGTGCAACGAATCCTCCGTGCCCTGGGAATCGCTACTGCCATCACCAACCCGGCAGAAATAATTGATGCCGTTTTAACCAACGACGAGAAACTCACTCTGGTCGAAGGACTCTCCCTCTCACGATCGAAGATCCAGGGAACTCAATACGTCGAACTCCGTGGTGTCACTTCTCCCAAATTCGATGAGCTGCGCGGGTTTGGTCTATTAAACATGAGAATAGATTTCAAGGAGCGATTTCTACTACCAGACGATCCAGACCTTGCAGCTCACCTCCTAAACAAGGTTCTCACTCGCTATCCCATCGTCCTCGCCGAGGTTGAGAGCCCGCAAAAGGTCCCGCTCCCCACTTCTGAATTCCGTGCGCTGGCCCAGGCTGACGCTGTAAATATCCTCGAGCTACTGAATGTCCCCGAAGCTCCCGAGTTTGAATTGGCTGTCACTGAAACTCCAGTACCAACCACGAATACTCAGCCCGAGCCGGAAGAGCACGCTTCTTTCTCTTTCTCTCATCCCCAATATTCCGCTCAGCTAACCTTCTGGGATGCCGCAGCCTGATTGCTACACCGACCATAACAAAGCGGAGAGTTAGACACGGCTTGAAGTTAATCTCGCCGCGATCCAGGAGCGAACACAATGCTTCTTCCACTGCCCGCACCAACGGCACAAGCGCCAGCTACGAAGTCTGACGCTGTAACCGCATTACAAACACTTCGTGGCTTCATCGGCAACATTCAATTACGTGTCATTGGAGACGGGTGCCGCGGCGAAGAAAAACAATACTTCTTCGACAAGCTGG
>DATEIS010000618.1:0-6266 GCA_035278765.1 Pyrinomonadaceae bacterium
TTTAGTCTGCAGTTCCGGAAGCGTCTTCGCCGGCGTAACTGCAACTCTCGGTGCTTGAACCCCTTGGAACGTACTGTAGGGGCGGCCCTCCGTGGCCGCCCGTGGCTTGGATATGGCGCTCGCGAAATCGAAGGCGCTGGATTCTTGAACACTGGCTAAAACCACGGGCGGCCACAGAGGGCCGCCCCTACAGTACGCTCCGTGGTTAGATAATCCTCCAAAGAGAATTGAAACTAGAAGTAGGTAAACGAGTCTCTTCATATGATCTCAGCGTTCTTCGCCTTTGTTTCACGCACTCTCGCCATCAACTCCACAAACCGCGGGTCCTCACGCACCGACGACCAATTCGGATCGCTCTGAAAACACGGCCAGTTCGCATTCCCCAGCGAAATCGAACGCTCCAGCCACTCAAACGCGTCCCCATGCAATCCCTCGAGCGCATACACCGCACCAATCGAATAACTAATATCCGCATCGACCTCGCCGTTGCGCTTCACGTCCGGCGTGATCTGCGCGAGCGCCTCATCATGCTTGCCCTGCGCGCTCAAAAACATCGCCATGAACGGCCGAATACCATGCATGTTTGGATGCTTCTCTACTACATCCTTCATCAACTCCGCCGCCGCATCCGTCTGCCCCGTGTAATACAACGCCAGCGAGCGAAAAGTTCGCACGAGCGCATTATCCGGATCACCGGCAGTGTCGAGCTCGCGGAACGTCTCATCGAAGTGGCCCATGTACATGTGCACGAGCGCGCGGCTGTAACTCGCAACGACGTGCGCCGCCGGATCCAGCCGTACTAATCTGTCATAAGAACGCAGCGCGCGACCATATTCGCCATCCAGACGATGCAGCAGCGCTTTCACAAAGTGGACCACCGGCTCATTCGGCGCTTCACGCCGCGCACGATTAACCTCTTCACGTGCTTTCTGCTTGTTCCCACGCCAGAGGTAGACAAACACCATCAGCATGCGCGCTTCGAAGATGTTCGGATCGATTGCGAGTGCTTTGGTAAAAGCCTGTTCGGCCTTTTCGTAATCTTCCGAGCCGCCATACCCCTTGAAGACGCGATTCACATGACACGCACCGAGACCGTCATAAGCCAACGCGAAGTTTGGATCCAGTTGAATGGCCCGTTGGAAATGCGCAATCGCCTCGTTGCAATCGTCGTCAGACAAAGTGCGAAAGATGAAACGCGCAAACAGGTCGCGACCGCGCAGGTACTGCTCGTAAGCTGCCGGATTTTGCGTGGCAGCCTTGCCGATTCCAACCTGCTCCGCAGGACTTAGCTCAACCCTCAACCCCTCGACGATTCGTTGTGCAATCGTGTCCTGGAGGACAATGATGTCTGACGCCGCCGTGTCGATACGATCGCTCCACAATAACTCACCTGACGCGACGTCGATCAGTTGCGCAGTCACTCGAAAACGTTCACCCGAATGAATGAATCCCGCCGTAAGCACTGCACTGACACCCAGCTCTTGCCCAATTTCGCGCGGATCTCGCTGCTGTCCCTGGTAGCGAGCGATGACTGACGATGGCCTGACGACGAGTGATCGCACGCGTGCCAGCTCGGTAATCACTGCGTCAGCAAGTGAGAACTCGTAAAAACTCGCTGCCGGATCGTTGCTGAGATTTCGGAAGCAAAGAATCGCGAGACTCTTCTTTTCCTGATCCGTGACGGTGGTGAACGGTGTTTCGTGAATTCCTGATCTCGACGGCGTATTCAAATTCGGCGCCGACGTCGGCGATTCGGTTCTCGTGATTGATTTCAACCAGCGCACGGCGCGTGAGACCGGATTTGCGCCGCTTAAATGTCGCGGCGGCTCCGGAACAACGTTCTGATAGCTGCTTACACCGGTATCGACTTCGTGCAAGACTTGCCGCAACTCGTTGCGAAAGTCTTCCATATTCTGGAAACGATCTTTCGGTTCTTTCGCGAGTGCCTTGTTAATGATCTGTTCCAGATGCGGCGGAATCGCACTCGAGCGCAACTCCGCGATCGGTCGTGGCGGATCGTGCAGCACAGCGTGACGCACGTCGATCGTGGTCTTCCCGCGAAACGGCCAGGTGCCGGTCAACATTTCGTACAGCAACACGCCGGTAGAAAAAATGTCTGCGCGCTTGTCGACTCGATCACCTCGCGCCTGTTCCGGCGCCGCATATGTCGCAGTGCCGTAAGGAACGCCGACTTCGGTGAGTTCGGTGCGATGAATTCCGGCAGTTGCGGCTTCGGTATCGTCGAGCAGTTTGGCTAAGCCGAAGTCGAGCACTTTCACCTGGCCTGAAGATGTAACCATCACGTTGCCCGACTTGATGTCGCGGTGAATGATGCCGCGCGCATGTGCGGCTGCGAGTGCGTCGGCAACCTGCAAACCGATCAGCAATACAGTTTTCAGTTCGAGTGGACGTCCAGCAACGAGCTGGCGCACGTTCTTGCCTTCAACAAACTGCATCGCGATGAAGTGAACGCCGTCAACTTCGTCGAGATCGTAGATGGTGCAGATGTTTGGGTGGTCCAATGACGACGCAAGCTTCGCTTCTCGTTCAAATCGCTTAAGGTTTGCTTCTTTCGCACTGAGTTCCGGAGGGATGACTTTGATTACAACCGTGCGATCGAGCTTTGTGTCTGTGGCTTTGTAAACCGCACCCTGCCCGCCCACACCGAGTTTGTCGGTGATGCGAAAGTTGCGGAGCGTTTTGCCGATCATTTCTTTAGCCACGGATGAACACGGATCTCACGGATCTGATTTTGTTTTCTGATCTGTGTTATCCGTGTTCATCTGTGGCAAAAGTTTCTAATACTTCGTCAGCCGTTGCGGTTGCGGTGCCGACCTTGCCGACGACGATTCCGGCGGCGTGGTTGGCCAGGGTTGCAGCCTCGAGCATCGTTGCGCCGGAAGCGAGGGCGCCGGCGAGAGCGGCGATGACTGTATCACCGGCGCCAGTGACATCATAGACCTCGCGCGCCGCAGTCTCGACAAAAACCGGCTGGTTGTTGGCTTCGAGCAACATCATTCCACGATCGCCGCGCGTTATTAACACCGCATCACAGCCGAGTTTCTCGCGAATGACTTTCGCGGCGTGTAATGAACCGTCGTCGGAATGATCTTCAGTGTCACTCATGCGCAGTGCTTCGAGGTGGTTTGGCGTCACCAGCGTTGCCGGGCGGTAGTGATTAAAGTTGCGCAGCTTTGGATCAACGAGCACCGGGACTTGCTCGTAAGCGATCGGCAGAATCTCGCGCAGTATGCGCGGCGTCACAACACCCTTGTCATAGTCTGAAATCACAAAGGCGTCGGCGTGCTTCAGTGCGTCCTTAAGACACGAAATGATCTGATCTTCTACCTTTGCGGTTACAGGTACGCGCGATTCGCGGTCGGCACGCACTACTAATTGACTATGAGCAATGATGCGAGTCTTGGTGGTTGACGGCCGGCTCTCGTCTACAATGACCAAGTGGTCCACTGTTCCGAGTTCGCGGAGACCGTTTCGTAAGCGATCGCCGGAACTGTCTTTACCCACAACGCCCACAACCGAGCCACGGACGCCAAGAGCGACAAGATTCGCCAGCACATTTGCGGCGCCGCCGAGATGCACCGATTCTCGTCGAACATCAACCACGGGCACCGGCGCCTCGGGAGAGATTCGGGTCACGTCGCCCCAAACAAACTCGTCGAGCATTACGTCGCCGAGCACGAGTACATTGCGATCGCGAAAAGCTCGCAGTATTTCCGAAACACGCGTTTTAGTTAGTTGAGACATTTTGTGTTTTGAACTTTGTGCTTTGTACTTGGTACTTAGAAAGAACAAAGCACAAAGCACAAAGTACAAAGTACCAAATTCAACTCAACAAACGATCGATCGCGGCCGTGACTCTCGCCACCGGCACGCGCAGGATACATTCAGGCTGCGCAAACTGCTCGCAAAAATATCCGTGACAAGGCTGGCACGGCATCTCTTCAAAAACGACTTCCGCCGGAGCCGAATTCCACGGACGCCAGTGCGCGATGTTCGAAGATCCAAACACGACGACCGAAGGCGTTCCAACTGCCGTTGCGATGTGCGCGATGCCGCTGTCGTTGCCGACAAACAGTTGTGAACGCGAGGCGAGTGCGGTCACTTCCGGCAGTGATAACGCGAACGTCACGACCTTTGCAGATGTTTCAGAACGCAATTGTTCGAGCAACGCCTGTTCGTTCGGCGCTGCAATGGCGACTGACGTAAATCCTCGCTCCGCCAAATGCTCTACGGCGCGCGCGAAATTCTGCGTGGCCCATTGCTTGGTTGCAAACGCCGCGGCCGGATGAATCAGTGCGATGTTTTGTCCGCGAAGACCAGCGTCGCCGAGCATGCGATCAACTTTTTCCGCCGCCTTCGGAGATATTCCTAAACTCGTTCGGGGTCGATCCGTAACCGGGACGCCTGTCCAACCCAACAACGCGAGTTGTTGCTCGACCGAGTGCGTCTTCTGCTGTTGCCAAATCAACAACGGCGACGGGCAGGCGTGATTATGAAGTTGTCCGTATTGATACGACTTGAAACCAACACGATGACGAGCACCGGTGGCTCGCGTCAGAAACGTCGCTGTTGTACCACCGTGAAGGTTATAGACCACGTCGTACTTTGCTGCTCGAAGTTCGCGTGCGACGCGCGCTCGTGTCATAAATCCGCCGCGTCGTTCCAGTGTGATCACATTGTCAATGTGTGGATGATTATCAAGAACCGGCGCTACCCAGTCCTCGACCAGAATATCTACCTGTGCATTGGGAAGAAATCGCTTCAGTGCGAAGAGCGAAGGCGTTGCCAGAACGGTGTCGCCAATCGATCTCAGTCGAACGACCAGCACCTTGCGCACGTCGCTCCAGTCCCAGCGCGCCGGCGCCAGCGGCTGCGCCGCGTCCTGACCCTGCAATCCGTACATTGCCTGTGTTTCGATGACGCGTAACTGAGGAGAAAGCTCAACAATGTCGCGCAGGCTGTTCATCGCCTCACTCTTCGATGGTCGCCTCGTCGATTAGCATTACCGGGATGTCGTCGCGGATGGGATAAACGCGTTTACACTCGACGCACTTCAGAGCGTTCCCATCAGGCTTCAGCTCAACTTGCGCCTTGCAAGCCGGACACGCGAGTATTTCCAAGAGTTCCTGACTAACTGCCATGGGCTAGACCTTTCTAAGGCATTTCTGCGGGAATGCAGAAAGCTTACCACAAAGGCAGATGCTGAGCAGTATAGACCGATATGCCCTATACTTCCGTTATGTCTTTGGAATTCGCACTGCAATACGCCTGCCCACTGCGCGCTAATTATTCCGAGCGTCACCTGCGCGAATGGGGACGCCTGAGCAGTTTGCACGCCAAGCTCACCACCGGCGACGCAAGCGCGCCGTCGATCGACAAGCTACATTGGGTGGAAAACGCGAGTCCTGAAATCGAGCGCATGCAGGAAGCCACCGTCGTCTGTGCTCACTGTCCGGCGTGTTTGCCCCCTGATACCGCGGGCGATGGAGAGTCGGTAGGCTGTCTCGGACGCATCAATTATCCGGTTGAAGCGCAGTTTGAAAAGTTTCTCGCCGACCGCGTCCAACTCTCGCTCGACACGCTCGACAAAGAAGATCAGCCGCGATTGCTGCGCATACTGATCGATCCGGAGTCGCCATTTGATGGTGAAGCGACGAAAGAACTGCGTCGCGTGATTACTGACGACGGCTTGCGATTCTTTGAGTTGCGGGTTCCGATCGCGCTTACACGCGAGGCCGCACGACTCACAACCGACAACATCTTCGATCTGCTGGCGGGTTTCAGATCAGAAGACAGCGCCACCACCACTTACACTCGCGAACTTCCGTTCGAAGCGGCCGCTGACTACTACGATTTTCTCGATTTGATTTTGCGCAGTGAACTGAGCCAGTCAGAAGTTGCTCGCCTGACGTCGCGCAGTCGAAACTACAACCAGTTTCTTCGCCTGCTCACCGCGATTGAAAAAGCCGAAGCACTCAATACGCGAGTTCTGATTGACTGACTACCGCCGGCGGGCAGTGAGTACACGTGCCACAAACAAGGCAAACCTTTGCCTGGTGACAGGTGGCGCAATCAGCTACGCAATACTCACACACCGCATGTCCCGCAGCGCAGCGAGTTAACGTCTCGGATTTTCCGGCACAGTTAGTACAGACTGAGGGACCGCACTGATTGCACATACTGCACACGAGACAAACTTTTCCCTGGCACTTTTCGCATTCGACAAAACAATACTCACACAATGC
>DATEIS010000619.1:0-5274 GCA_035278765.1 Pyrinomonadaceae bacterium
GAACAACATCCCGACCTCCTTCATCCAGATGCAGATTGTCGGGACAACAAATAATCCCGGATTGGTCGGATTCAACTTCGTCAATGAACTTTCATTCCGCACGGCCGCCAATTTCGGCGCCATCGCGTCTTCTCCATCCACAAACCTGATCGCGGACACAACCCTGGTGAATGGCCAACTACTTGATGGCGACGCCGACCCGGATGTTTCGAGCGCGATCACAACTGTTCAGGACGTCGACAACGATGGCGACCTCGAGTTTCCGGCCGGCTTCTATAAAGCGGGGACGATTCTCGATAACGACGTACAGTTCAATACCAAGACCAGTAACGGGCTTCGCTTTACGGTTGACCCGACACAGTTCGACACGGTTGCTCGTTCGGTGGATCTGAACTGCGTTGCAGTGCACGAATTCGGTCACTCGTTTGGTCTGTCGCACGTGCTCAACAATCAGAACAGTGCAACGGACGGTGACGGTTCGACGATGTTTCCATTCATCGCCACCACCGACCCTGACTCAGAACGCCAGCAGGCAACATTGAGTGCTGACGACATCGCCTATGCCTCTTTCTATTATCCCGAAGGTTCGGCTGCATCCGGTCCGGGGGCACTTCAGTCAGGAGATGTAGCGTTTACGAGTGAGTACGGCTTGATCACCGGAGAGTTACGACACGGTGTGTTGAATCAACCGATTGCAGGAGGATCTGTACACGCCATCGATCGCAAGACCGAAGCCGTCGCCGCAAGCGCTTTTAGTGGCACGGCAAATCTTTCATTCAATCCAGTGAATGGCGGTTTGTTCTTTGTCCCCACCGTCGCCGATGCGATTCCAAATGGCAACTACGTGATACCTGTGCCGAAAGGCAACTACAGCGTGAACGTGGAAGCGACGGACGGCAGTCCGGTGGCCGCCCCCAACATCAGCTTCACGTGCCAAATTGGGACCTTCTTCGGGCAACAAAACTTTACCGAAGAGTTTTGGAACTTGAACAGCGAAGGGGCGATTGAGCGCGATCCGGGTGACGCGAAGACCGTTCACGTCAATAACGGCCAGGTTACTGGCGGAACAGATATCACCACGAACAACGTCATCACCATTAATCCGTTTGGAGCTAGAACCAATATCGGGTTTATCAATCCTCCTCCGGGCGGTCTGATTTACGCGGTCGCTTTCCCGGCCTCGCAAATCACGGCCCTCAACGGCGGAAATCCCGTAAACCTCCAGGCCGGACTCTTTGACAGCACAAACATCAATCCATCAGTACCGGTAATTTTTGCGAAGGCATGGCTGGCTAAAGGTGTCATCAATCCCGACACGACAGCCACCATCGATCTCGCAAACCCACTCGCTACTTCGCTGGCGCCGGTCGGACAGGACACTGATTTTGCGCCGTTCTACTTCAAGAACCCGCACGATCTTAGTGAAACTGTTCGTCTCGGAATTGCGGATGGATCAATCCAGAACCTGTTCCTGGTGCTTCAGATTCCGGCTCCACCGTTTGGCGGAGTCGCTAATCAGCCACCATTGATCTTCTTGAGCACACAGGCGCCGATCCTCGGTCGCTCGTTCTTGTCGACCAACGGCGGACTGACGTTCACGCGAAGAAACGATGTGAATTTCCGATTCTCACTCGTTGCTTCGGTGCCGACAGTCCCATAACCTGATTCACCCACAGACTGCGCAGATCATTAGTCAGATCTGCGCAGTTTGTGGATCATTTCCAACTTTTCGTATCCTCGCCTGATCCCTCGTAAAAACACTGGCTTTCTACCGGCTTCGAGCATAAACTAGCGCTCACCCTAATCCCCGAAATGGGCACGAGTTCCGGAGTGCCGGATGAGTAACGAAAATCGTCGGCCGCAAGCAACACCATACAAACCCGAAGCGTGGCGTGGCGACGATGCTACGCCCGACGATCTTCTGAGTTTTCATTCGCCTGTAAGTGATCCCACCGCACGCGAGCAATGTCGTCTGCTCGATTTGCTTGGTCGCATTAATTACAAAATTCTCAGCGGCAACAGAGTTTATGTAGAGGTCGATGGAATTGTTTATAAGACTCTGTACGGTGGTTACTGGCGCAGCGTTTTTACCGGCATCGAACACTATCTGCTGAGATGCGAGCAGGTCTCGGGTAACGCCTGGACAAAAGACGACAACAACAGTTCTATCGATCTGCCGATCGCATATTCAAATGACGGCTGGACAGCGCGAGGTCATTCGCTCTCGTTTATCCTCAACCGGGACCTGGCCGAAAACAAGCATCGGCTCGCCCAGCGTTTCCGCAAGTTCCGATTCGTCAATCGCTAATCGGTTCCTAGTCCGCTTCACCGTGTACCGGAGATCACTATGAAAAAATTTATCCTTATTGCCATTATCACCTCCCTCCTCAGCATCGATATCTCTGGCCAAACCTCATCGTTGTCGCAACCGATGCCGGTTGATCCTGAGATCATGATGGGCAAGTTTCCAAACGGCCTCAGCTACTACATCAGGGCGAACAAGAAACCCGAGAAACGTGCTGAGCTCCGGCTCGTCGTGAAGGCTGGTGCGACTCTTGAAGACGACGATCAACGCGGGCTCGCCCACTTCGTGGAACACATGGCGTTCAACGGCACGAAGAACTTCCCCAAACACGAGCTCATCTCGTTCATGGAATCTTTAGGGATGCGTTTTGGCGCGGACATCAACGCTTACACGAGCTTCGATGAAACGGTCTACATGCTTACGGTTCCAACTGACAAACCGGAAGCAATGGCACGCGCGTTTCAGGTTCTCCAGGACTGGGCGCAGAACGTTACGTTCGATACTGCCGAGATTGAAAAGGAACGTGGCGTCGTGCTTGAAGAATGGCGTTCGGGACGTGGCGCAGGAATGCGCAACACGGAAAAAATCCTGCCGGTGATGTTCAAGGGTTCTCGTTATGCGAATCGTCTTCCGATCGGTCTTCCCGAAATCATTCAGAACGCCAAGCCGGAACGACTCAAGCAATATTATGCAGACTGGTATCGTCCGGATCTGATGGCTGTGGTTGCAGTCGGTGATTTTGACAAAGCGGTTATCGAAAAACTCGTCACGACTCATTTCGCATCCATCCCGGCACACAAGTCTCCAAAGGAGCGAACTAAGTTCGATCTGCCTGATCGGTCAGACACCGGCTTTGCTATTAACACTGACAAAGAGACGTCCACGACGAGTATCGAAATCGACACGCTCTTGCCCGCACGCCCCAAGGGGTCGATTGGCGCTTACAGGCAATCGATAGTGGACCGGCTCTTTGGCGGAATGCTCAATGCGCGATTTGCAGAGCTCACGCAAAAGCCGGACGCGCCATTTGTCTTCGGCTTCGGTGGACGAGGCGGATTTCTCGTACGGTCCAAAGAGATCGCATTTCTCAACGCCCTCGTGAAGGAAGACGGCATCGAACGTGGTTTACAGGCATTGCTTACGGAAGCGGAACGAGTCGCGCGCTTCGGGTTCACGGAGACGGAGCTGGCCCGGCAAAAAGCAAGTGTTCTGCGTAACTACGAGCGGCTTGCACTCGAGAAGGACAACACGTTGGCGGCGAGCCGCGCCGGTGAATATGTGCGCAACTTCCTGATCAATGAAACGCTGCCGAGCCTCGATGATGAATATAAACTGCACCAGCGTTTTCTTCCCGAGATCACACTCACTGAGATAAACAAGCTAGCGCGTGAGTGGTATCCACAAAGCAATCAAAACCGGCTCGTGATTGTTACGGCGCCACAGAAGGCCGGATTGATGATTCCTGATGAGGCAAAGCTTGCGGCAATCATCAAAGACTCGGCATCCGTGGAAGTTAAGCCGTACGTCGATACGGTCGCGTCAGCGGCGCTGCTGGAGGCGTTACCCGCGCCCGGCAAGATCGCCAACGCAACAAACAACGAAAAGGCGGGTCTCACGATTTGGGAGCTCGCAAATGGAGTGAAGGTAGTACTCAAGCCGACGACTTTTCGAAACGACGAAATCCTCTTTCGCGCCAGTAGTCCTGGTGGTACATCGTTGATCAGCGACGCTGAATACATTCCGGCGAGCACGGCGACGCAAGTAATAAACGCTGGCGGCGTGGGTAAGTTCAGCGCAATAGATCTGACCAAGATGTTGGCAGGCAAAGTGGCAGTGGCAACTCCATTTATCGGCGAGCTTGAAGAGGGGCTCAATGGCTCGAGCTCGCGCAAAGATCTGGAAACGATGTTTCAACTGATCTATCTCAGGTTTACGCAACCGAGAGCAGACGCGAATGCCTTTGCCGCACAGGCGACTCAGGCGCGAACGTTCATGAACAACCAGAGCGTGATTCCGGAGTTTGCGTTCTTTGAAGCGCTCTCGGCGGCGAGGTTTCAGAATCACCCGAGGCGTCGTTTGCTGACCGCCGCGACAGTTGACGAGTGGAATCTCGATAAGTCACTGGCGTTTTATAAAGATCGGTTCGCAGATGCGAGCGACTTCACGTTCTACTTTGTGGGCAGTTTTGATGAAGCGACGATGAAGCCGCTCGTTGAGCGTTATCTTGGCGCGCTTCCTTCGCTAAAACGAAAGGAGGCGTGGAAAGACATCGGCGTGAAGTTGCCGGCGGGAGTTGTTGAGAAGCGAGTTGAGAAAGGGATCGAACCGAAGAGTCGAGCGGCGATCGTTTTCAGTGGTCCATATGTGTATAACCAGGAAAATCGAGTCGCGATCAGGGCGATGTCGGAGATACTGCAGACACGGCTGCTGGAGCTGATTCGCGAAGAGCTTGGCGGGACTTACAGCATTACGGCTGCTTACGGTTTTTCGAAGTATCCGAAGCCGGAGTATTCGATCACGATTCAGTTCGGCTCGTCTCCCGAACGAACTGAGGAGCTAATCAAGCGAGTGTTTGGAGAGATTGAGAAGTTTAAGGCTGAAGGTCCAACGGAGAAGCAGCTTAATGACGAGAAAGAGGCGTTGCTGCGTGAGTTTGAGACTAACAGCAAGCAGAATGGATATCTCTTAAACCAGATCGGGCTCAGGTTCTATCACAATGAGGATCCGGCGGGCATTTGGCTCGTGCCTGAGTTCTACCAGAAACTCGACGCTGCGACGATAAAAGACGCCGCAAAGCAATACCTAAACACCCAATCCTTCGTAAAAGTAACCCTCTTCCCCGAAAAAAAACCAACCCCCAGTCAATAAAAAAACCACAGCACGTACTGTAGGGCGGCCCTCCGTGGCCGCCCGTGGTTTATTAAAGGCTTCACGGAGCCACGGCCTCGAGTTTGGCGAACTTGACTAAG
>DATEIS010000620.1:0-4585 GCA_035278765.1 Pyrinomonadaceae bacterium
TCTTTGTTCCCAAAAAACTCTTTCAGGATAACCGAGTTGTAGTGGTCATTGCGCCAAGACCGTTTATTCGACTTGGCCCACGGCATGTAAATGTCGTCAATAAAGTCTGTCAACTTCATTGTTCCGGCCTCTACCTTGCCAAACCTTCCCTCGAAGATCTCCTGCTTGATCTTACTCTCCGCTTGTTCTGCTTTTTGCTTCGTCGTTGCCTCGGGAATTGAGCCTCGGTAACGAACGCCACGCACTCGGAAGTAGTAATGCCAGTGCGTGCCTTTTCCACGTTTGTAAACAGACATTCTGTTCTCCTATAGGGTTGCAGCCACCAAGAGAACGCGGCGGATGGTAGCAGCATCGATCCTGCAAGTCATTAATTATTTTCGCCGCGTCCACTCCAAGATTTCTTCAAGATCAAAGCGAAGAATGTTTGAGCCGGGCGGCTTACGGTAAGGAATGCGATCCTGCGCAACCATCTCGTAGATCGTTCGTGGTTTGACATTCAGTAGTTGAGCAACATCGGACACTTTAAGAAGCTGTGGCCGCTTGGATGCTGTGGCTGAATCGTAGTGTGTAGTCATTGCTAAAAACCTCGTCGGGTAAAGAATTCTTCTAATGTAGTAAGTCGCTGAGATCTAAGTTTTCAATTTCTTTCGAAGGCTCGGCTTGTGTATTGGCCCTTTCGGTCGGAGTCGCATGTGTGTTTGCCTTCTCCGTTGGAATCGTATGCGCGGCTCGTTGGTCCGCTGTTCGGCTCGGAGTCTGTGCGTCTTGCGTGTTCGCCTTCTCCGTTTTATCCCGGCGGGGTATTTCAACGGATTGGATTTGAGACTGATCGCGTAGTAACTCAACGTGTGGGGTTTGAGACTGATCGCGTGGCGGCTCAACGTGTGGGGTTTGAGACCGAACGCGTCGTGTCTCAAAGTATTCGGATGGAGGCAAAGGGCGTGTTAGCTCATCGTATATTCCGGACCTCTCGCCGGGTTTTACCCGAACGATTCTGATTGGAGGCCTCGGTCCGAGTTCTACCTTTCGGATTATGATTTCAGACTTATCCGTTCTTGGTTTTACGCGAACAAATCTGATCGGAGGCTTCGTGATTTCAGACTTATCTCTTGGTTTTACACGAACGGTTCTGATTGGAGGCCTCGGCCCGCGTTCTAACTGAATCTCTATGATTTCAGACTTATCCTCGGCTGGTTGTATCGGCTCAGTTTGGGTGTGGTCTTGGTCCAAGTTGTGCTCGGTAGATATTTGTTGCTGTGAGTCGGGATGATCTTTAGTCAACTTGTCGCGTTGTTTTTTAGCCTCGCGTTCGTGGTTTTGTAGCGCTTCAAGGGCCGTTATTTTGTTTAATTCGCGATTGAACGCGTCGGATAAGTTCTGCGACGAGTCGGTATAGATCAAAGCGTCGTACCTGGCTCTGGAAATGGCAACGTAGGCCATGCGGTCATTGAGTAGACGCACGGATTCCTGCGTGTCAGCGTTGATCAGAACGCGATCAAACGTTAGTCCCTGAGCGGAATGGCTGGTGACGGCGTAGCCGTAATCAAGGTGGCGAAACTTGCGAAGGTCAACACTAACCTCGCGCCCGCTATCCATCGCGAGGCGTATTTGGTCGGGTTCAATTTTGGTGAGCGTTCCAAGCTCGCCGTTCGCGATCCGTTTCGCTCTAAACGGAGCTCGAATTTGAAGGCGATCGCCTTCGGCGAAGGCGCGCTCTGCTTCGTAGTAAACGCTCACACCGGAAAGCCGCGTCGGGTTATAAGTGAGTTCGCGGCCATTAAAAAAGCGGACAGTTATTTTGTTCGTCTCGTGGTCAGTGTCTAAAACTCTGGCGTACTCCCCTGCCTTAACCTTTAACTTTTTGCTGGCGCTGTTGAAGCGGATTATGTCCTCGTTCGGTCGGTAGGAATTGGCGAAGGTACGCTCCGCTCCGGTCATATCCTTACGCTCGACATAGACCGTTGTTTGCTGATCGTTACTGCTTACTATTCCCTCGTGCTGTAGTTCTCGATGGATGAGCAAATTGAGTTCGGAACGTTCGCGGTTGGCGGGCGAAATAACGAGCGTGCCCGTGGGGTTCTTGGCGTAGTCCTGGGCTATGGCGTGGAAGCGTTCGTGCTCGTCCGCGATCTCGATTACCTTACCTCGGCTGACCAGCGCGGCGACTGCTTCGGGCGTGTTTCGGACTGCTAATTCCTCAACGTCTTTCTTTAAGTCTTCATCGCGCTGTCTAACGTTCTCAGTGAGGGCCGCAGTGCTCATGCCGTGCTGTTGGAGCTGCTCAAACGGACTCCCTGCTTCGACGGCTTGATGCTGGCGCACGTCGCCGACTAAAAGCACCTTATCTTCGGGTTCGAGGCGGGCGAATAACTTGTATATGTGTTTAGTGCTGGCAAGCGAACTTTCATCCAAGACGAAAAGGCGACTGCTGCTGGCGCGCGCCTTTCGCCGGCGCAAAAACAACTGGATGGTTTCTGTCTCAATACCGCTTTCACCAAGCTGCTGCGCGGCACGTGCGGAGGGTGCAAAACCGCGCACCTGATAGCCTTCTTTTTCGGCTGCTTCGCGCAGTACGGAAAGCGCCGTTGTCTTGCCGGTTCCCGCGCCACCCTGCAAGCCAATAATCTGATCTCTGCTGGAAAGAATCTGTTCAATGGCCGACTTTTGACGAGCGTTTAGCCTGCGCTGCTGGCGCTTGGCGGTGGCGGTCACAACCTCATTGACGCGCTCTGCTTCGACCATTGCCGGACAGTTCTCTTTACCGTCGAGCATGGTCTGAATATTTTGTTTTTCCATCGCCAACATGCGCTCTGTTGTAGTTTGGGGTTGCTGTTTCGGGAGGTTGATGTTTTTGAACTCGCCACTTTCCTGTCGGCGTTGGATTTCGGCGGCAACGGCGGCGTAGGTTGTAAATCCGAGATTGCGGCGTAGCGCATGAATCCAGACGTCGTGCATGTCTGCCACGGCTTCTTTTTCCATGACTTTCTCGCGAGCAAAAGTCACTGCTTCCTGAGCGCGTTTTTCAATCTCGTTTTGTGACAAGCGGAGCGGCACTCTCTCTCGTGCTTCCGCTACAATACGTTGAGCTTGGTAGCCGTGCCTTACGTCCATTTCGAGGGCGCGTGTGCGCATTAAATCGTGATCGAACTTTTTGCTTCGGCGATTAATACGGGCGGCGGCTTGCTGTAATCTCGCGTTGTCCGAGACCGTTTTCCCTTCGCGCTCCATGCGCTCTTTCATCTTTTCTTTTTCCTTTAGGACTTCTTTGCGGCGTGGGCTACTGGCCTGCAAGTATTCTTCTGTGAAGCCTTTGATCTCCGGTGCGCCGGTGCGTGGATCAACTCGAATTTCATAACCAAGTGCTTGCAGCCTGTCGGCGAAATCAGCGCGGTAAATCGCGGAACCAAATTTCTGGCTTTTGTACAACGTTTCCGGGTCCACGGAGCGCACTTTTCCGTCCTCGGTTTGGGTCATGTTGATGCCCACAACGTGGCTGTGAAGCTGTGGCGCGGCGTACCCGGTTTCACGATCAGGACGTGAGGATGTGTGCAAAAATTGGACGGCGATCATCTTGCCCGTGGTGATGTTTGGGTTGTCGCCGCCGCCCCGCGCTTGCAGGTTTTTTTCGACCTCTTTCAGGGCTACGTTGAGGCTCCCGATGTGCGCTTCTATGACGCGTTCATCCTTCCCGACAAGCGCGGCTAAGGAAGGGGATTTAGGTGCGCTAAAGGTCAAGTCCCAACCGGCGCGGTGCGTGCTGGTGATCTTTTTCTTCCCGTCCTCGTCAACGGTTTCTCGGGCTGAGACTAAGCGAATAAGTTGCTCGCCAGTATGCGGATCTTGACCCGCAACTAAACGCTCATATTGCTCACTGGATACCTCGCCTTTCAGGTTCCATTCTTCGGCCAGGGTGCCGCACCACTGGCCCTTAACTGCACCTGATTCGGAGTAGTAGTTCTCTTTGGAATTGGTGAATTCCTGTTTGTAATAATCGAGGGCTTGTCCGGCGGAAATTGCTCTACTAATAGTCAACATAATTTGAACTCCTAACGGTCATAAGCGCGCACGTTAGCGTCGCTGTTTTGGTTTCATTTTTGACCGCGTTCGAGATCGTTTCGGGTGGTAATTCCGGGTTGAATTTCTCCCTCTCTTCAAGGGCGCAAAATTCTCCCGTTGATCCTCGAACGAGGGTCACTCAAAGGTGTCGTTTTGGGTTGCCGCGAGGGTGGGAATCAGAGGGGCAAAAAACTAAACTCTCGCGTGGTCTATCGGAGTCAACTCTTACGAGATCGAAACTCCGACCTGGGCTGCATCGAGTGGGCCAATGGTGGGCCAACCGATGCTTGATTCATTGCATTCAACCATCGTGCGACTTACTAAGCCGCGATCGTCTGGTGATTTTGCCGAGCAAGGTCTATGCCAATTTGTCGCTCTCAATAGTGAAGTTTCGCAATCTCGCAAATCTTTAGGAAATTCAATAGGTGTAGGTTTACCTACATGCAGTTGGACCAGCGAGTCATGGTCAAAAACTGTCCGGGTTTCTTGCGCAGCGCAAGGATTCCTGACAACTTTTTTAGTAATTGGG
>DATEIS010000621.1:0-7556 GCA_035278765.1 Pyrinomonadaceae bacterium
AACTTCGCCAGATCTCTTTCCGGCGGCAGTCGATCGCCGGGACGCAGCTCGCCGTTATGAATCATTTCGCGAAGCTGCGAAACGACTTCCTCGAACGTCGTTCCGCGGCGTTCCGAATCGATAGTCTTGAAGATGTTTGCGTTTGATTCATTCATCGTTGTGCTTATTGTAAGCCCTCTGTGTAATCTGTGGATACCACCTACGGGAGAGCCTCTACAGTCTTCCCATTGATTTTGACATCATCCAGCGTTGCGTCTTTGACGTTCTTAACGATATTGCCTTCGGCGACGTTATCGAATGTGCAGTTCGAGAGCCGCAGGTTGATAATCGGCGCGGTTGGAAAACCCTGAACGTCGAGGGCGTGTTTGCTCCTGGAGCTGCGGAGTTTATCGACGGTGTAGTTGCGCACAACTGGCGTGAACGAACCCTTCGCGCCTTCTTCGTAATTAAAGTCGATTGTTATCACAGCATGGGCCACCTGGCCCACTTCGATGTTGCGGAAGTGCAGATCCTCGAGCAGCCCGCCGCGCATCGCGTTGTTCTTAACGCGCAACGCGTGGTCAAGATTCGGACTGTCCAGACGGCAGTTCTCCGCAAAAAGATTCCTGACGCCGCCTGATATCTCGCTGCCGACAGTTATTCCGCCGTGTCCGTCTTTCATAACACAATCCTGGACGATGATGTTTTCGGTCGGTGCTTTGAGACGGCGCCCGTCTGCATTGCGTCCGGACTTGATCGCGATGCAGTCGTCGCCAGTGTCAAAGTAACAGTTTTTAATCAGAACATCAGAACACGATTCCGGATTGCAACCGTCATTGTTTGGACCATGACTATTGATGTGCACGTTTTGCACGATAACGTTGCGACTAAGCACCGGATGAATCTCCCACATCGGTGAGTTCAGAATCTTCACACCATTGATCAAAACGTTCTGGCAACGATAAGGCTGAATGAACTGCGGTCTCAGATAATGTCCCTCGCCGAAGACACGTTCGCGCACCGGCACGCCTTTCTCAGCCATCGCGAGGAGCGCCGTTCGATCCGGACGCTGGTTGCTCATGTCTTGTTTCCAGCCATACTGCGGGCGACCGTTCCATGGCCACCAGTGCTCGTTGTTGCTTTGGCCGTCGAGCGTGCCTTTCCCGGTGATGGCGATGTTTTGTTGTTCAAATGCGTAGATGAATGGCGAGTAGTTGAACAACTCGACGCCTTCCCAGCGCGAGAAGACCACGGGCAGGTAGTCTTTGGGATTCGTGCTGAACTTGATCGTTGCGCCTTCGGAGACTTCAAGATTGACGTTGCTCTTCAGATGAATAGCGCCCGTCAGATACGTGCCCGCAGGAACGACCACCTTGCCGCCACCGGCTTTCGAGCATTGATCGATAGCTGCACGGAATGCGGCGGTGCAATCGGTGCCACCGTCAGGCTTGGCGCCGAAGCGGGTAAGATGAAAACTGCGTTTCGGAAAACGAGGTGGTTTGATGCGATTGAGGATCGATGGCATTACCGTTTGCCATGGATCTCCGGGTTGGGCCATTAGCAGGCGCGGGGCAATGGATAATGCAGCGCTGCTAATTAGAAGTTCTTTGATGAAGTCTCGGCGTGTTGTCATTTTATCGGTTTGCTTCATAAAGATTAACAAGATGAAACAGGATGAAATCTTGTCAATCCTGCTTAATCTTGTTAATCCTGTCCCTCCACTTCGGATATTCGTCCCTCAAAAGTTTCGTTGGCTCCTCGACATACCACGCATACCCGACGCGTCGCTCGTGCTCGATTTCAGCGACGTTGTATTTCACCACTGCATCACGACCAACAAACACAGGACGATTGCTTCCGAGTTCGTAAAAGCGCGCCCAGACTGGACCCGCCTTCGGATCCTGAACTACAACGCGATCGATGCCGCCAGGTTGAGATGGATCTAACTTTTGGATCCACTTAATACCTTTCAACTGCGTCTGCTCGAACCATGCGATCGCCGACTCGACCGCATCAATCACTTCGCGGGACGGATCCTTTATGGCAATCAGGAAGCGCACGATCCCGACACTCTCACCACCACTCAACGAAACCACTTCAAACTTTCGGGCAGCCACGGGCGCAAATGTGACTTCATCATGCTGAGCACACCACACAGTCTTTCGCCCATTCACAACAACCTGCGTCTTCAGGATGCACTCAATCCCTTTTTCCACCGCCCTCGCAGCTTTCTCGCGCCGCGCTTCATCAACAAATGCATAATTCGGCTTTGCCGCTCCGACATCCCGCAGTAATTTCATCACGCCGATCATCGCATCGTCGTTGTAAGTGATGTGCTTGTAGTAGCCGGAGAGATCGGGATAGAACTGCGGCCAACCGCCATTCGCGTACTGAGCCTTGAATAAATAATCGAGTCCTTTCAAAAACGCTTCGCGATGACGCTCCTGTTGTGTTTTGGTGTAGACGCGCGCGAGAAATGATAGCTGCGTGTAAGTGGCGCCATTGTCGATCGTCGAATCAATCTCTTTCTTCTGCGCGAGCAAGGCAGGTCGTTCGGCTTCGTCGTACGGCTTACCCATATCGATGTTCTTGGGCCAGCCACCTGAGTCGCGTTGATAAAGAACGACGTTATCCGCGATCCGCAATGCCTCAGCGCTCGCGTACCACTCGTCTGCCTTATTGTGCGCGTCGGCCCACGCGATTGTTCCGACAGCCTGATTGGCCTTACCTTGCAAGCCACGATCTGGCCGACTGAAAAACTTCGCGCGTGAGAATTGTGCCGCTTCTTCGGAAGTCAACTGTCTGGACCACGCGACACGCGCTTTCGGATTCGCTCCCGGTCCTTTCGATTTGTACTCACCAAACCACGCAGTCTTTTCTCGCGCGGGATCGCGCCAGTTGTCCCAACCTTCCGGTCTGATGTGCGTCCCCAGCCAGCAGTCGAGAAACACTACACGCGCATACGGCCGCCACGGCCTGCCGAGATAGACCCCGTTGCCTGTATTCTCCCCAGTCAAACGGCACCGCAGAAAAACAAAACCGGTATTCTCTTCATTGCTCAATCGGTAATGCGCGGTTACATAACCCTGGCCCCTGCTATGAATCGTGCAATCTTCAAAGACCGCCGACGCGGTTCCAAAGATGAAGTCGACGTGGCCCTCGATGTAACAATTCTTGAAGTAGTGACGACTGCCGTTAACAAACAACGTATCCTGCCAGCCGAGGAAGCGACAATTCTCAAACGACGCGCGCGCGGCATCGACAAACAACGCCACCGCCTGTGAGCCGGTGCCGAAAGTGTTTTCGAACGTCAGGTTCTCAGCTCGAAAGTCATCGGCGTTGACGAGTGTGCTGAAAGCGAGTCGTGTATTGCCTGCTTGTTGCGCGCTGATTCGGAAAGTGAGGATGGTCTTTTGCGGATCTTCACCGCGAAGAGTGACGAGGCGTTTCCCGGCGCTCACGCGTATCTGTTCGTTGTAAACACCGGGCTTAATCTGAATCACAACAGGTCGATTGTTATTGTCGGGAACGTGGTCCAACGCCTGCTGCACGGTCCGGAAATCACCCGAACCATCCGCGGCCACCACAATCTTTTGCGCCGCCCGAGCCTGGGCCACAAAAAAGCACACCAAGCAGAGGAAAATTACCGATAACGTCAAACGCATTACGTGCTTTATGGCTCGGCTTAAGTCAATTGGTATGACCAACATTGATTCTGGTGATTGATGCAGGCGATGCATTCTGCTCTTAGTGGTATAGAGCTGTCAATATATTTACACCAATCCCGTTAACCACTATCTTCAGGTAAGACCAATCACGAAATCGAAGTCATGCATGGGAGCCCGTAGGAATTGACAAGAACTGACGATTGAGAGTACGAATGCCGAACGTATGGCGAAAAGTGTGAAATTGACTCCATGTACCGTAGCTTAGACTCGGAGAAAATTCTTGGCACCATCGAGACGCTCGGCAGAAGGATCGCCGAGCGGTTTCCCAACTCCGGTCTCAGCAGAGTTTGTGAAGAGTTGCTGACGATTGCAGACGAATCTCATAGACGCTCCGCCTGGATCGCCAAGCCGCAAACGTCTCTGCGAGTTATTGCCGGGGCTCTGGTTACGATCATTATTGGCGGCCTCGTTTTTGTGTTGGCGAATGCTTCCTGGCCCCGGAACGGCTTCGACCTGGTTGTGCTGGTCCAGGTTTCGGAGGCCGGCTTAAATGTTTTTATCCTCCTCAGCGCCGCGATTTTGTTTCTGGTCACTGTTGAGACGCGCATCAAGCGCCGCCGCGCACTCAAGGCGATTCACGAGCTGCGGGCATTAGCGCACGTCATCGATATGCATCAGTTGACGAAGGATCCCGAGCGGCTGTTGGCCCACAGGACAGCAACTGCTTCTTCGCCTAAGCAAAACCTAAGCGCGGCCGACTTGGGGAGGTATCTGGACTATTGCAGTGAAATGCTATCGCTCATCGGAAAACTCGCGGCATTGTATGTGCAGAAGTTCGACGACCCGGTCGCGCTTGCAGCAGTCAACGAGGTGGAAGATTTGACGACGGGCCTCTCGCAGAAGATATGGCAGAAGATCATGATTGTGAATTCCGATGTAGTAAAAGCACGTACGTAATACCCCGAACTTCTACACTCCTCAGACTGCGTTCAGCTACGGCAAACGCGACGGCATGCTCAACATGGAGTGCAACGGTGGGCGGGAACCTGCGGGAATCGTCACTCGCGATGGAAAATTCTGGTTTCCAACACAGGACGGGATAGCAGTAGTTGATCCGGAGGCTGTATACATTAATCCGCTGGCTCCGCCCGTCTTGATTGAGTCGATCACCCTCGAGCGTAATCCAGTTGATTTTCAGAACGGGATTACTATTCAGCCCGGTCAGCGTGGTTTGGAGATCAGTTACACCGGCCTCAGCTTCATCAAAGCCGACCAAACAAAATTCAAATACAAACTCGAAGGACTGGATACGGACTGGATTGATGCAGGCACACGCCGCGTGGCGTATTTTCCGTATCTTCCGCCCGGCAGCTACACATTCCACGTGGTAGCGGCTAACAGCGACGGAATGTGGAATATGGGCGGCGCCAGGATCAATGTGATAGTGCGCGCTCCCTTCTGGCGACGTTCGTGGTTCTGGTTGGCCTGCTCAATTTTAGTAATCAGTATCGCGGCGTTTGCCATCAGGAGCCGGTTGGCTCAGTTGAAGAGAAAGCAACTGGAACGCGAAGCTTTCTCGCGGCGGCTCATCGAATCACAGGAGGCCGAGCGGAAACGTCTGGCGGGTGAACTGCACGATAGTTTGGGTCAAAACCTGCTGATCGTTAAAAACTGGGCGCTCATCGGTTTGAACTCACTCGCCGAAGACAATCCCGCCCGCGAACATCTGACTGAAATTTCTGACAATACTTCCCTCGCGATCGACGAGGTCCGCGAAATTTCCCAGAACCTGCGACCTCGTCAACTCGAACGGCTTGGATTGACAAGTACGATCGAGCAGATGGTACGCCAGGTCCGTAGTTCTACGGATATCGAATTCATAACCGAAACAGATAATATCAATCGCTTTTGGAGTGAACGATCCGCTCCAATCGCTCCTTGGTCAGATACAGGCGCTGATAGACGCAGGCACGCTTACGGAAAATCAGGGTGATGTGCTGCTCAACAAGATCGCACACGCCATCGGTTCAATTGATACTGGGAAGACCGACGCTGCTTGCGGTCAACTCGGTGCCTTCATCAACCAGATCAACGCCTTCATCAACGACGGCTCGCTGACTCAGGGTCAGGGGCAAACGCTGATTGACGCCGCCAATGCCATCCGCGCCAGCAACGGTTGTAGTTGATCTGCTAACAACAATCAGAGATGCTCTGAGGCCGAACTTCACAAGTCGGCCTCAGACTTCAAAGGAGAATGGAACGATGACGAACATGACGCAGAAATTTTCAAAGCAGTTTGTTGGCCCAGCGATGCGAGTACTAACGCTGGCGCTGTTTCTTGCAGTCTTCGGAGTCAGCGCGGCGTTCGCTCAAAACGAGCAGGTGCCGTTTACTGCCACCGCCACGGCAGTGATCACGGGCGTGACGCACCTGCCTGGCGGGCTAACCCAGGTGAACTTCAACACTTCGGGCTCGGCGAACCATCTGGGGAACTTCACTGGGCCGTTGACGCGCATTCAGGATAATCAGGGAAACTTTGGCAGCACTGCGGTCATCGTCGGGGCGAACGGGAAGGACAGTATTTTCTTTTCCGTCAGTGGGCGCTTTGAGCGTTCGAAGGACAAGTGTCTGGCCACTTCCACGGGTGTTTACACCGTGACCGGCGGCGCCGGCGCCTTCGCCAACGCCACGGGGAGCGGAACAATCAGCACGCAGATTGACCTGTGCGCCAATACCGCCACAGGAACGTATACGGGGACGATCTCCAAACCGAAATCAAACTAGAGGAACTTGCGCCGAGATAGTGCTGCAGATTGGGACACAGTCAGTACCACCCGCTACCGCGAGGTGGTACTGACTGTGTCCAAATTGAGTTACTTGGTTCATCCTACGGAAGTGATACCTTTTCGACATCTAAAAATCTTAACTTAACTGGCTGTGTGCGCCCGAAAATATTCACGCTTACTTTAAGAAGGGATTTCGCCTGATTGATTCCCTCAATCTTGCCGATAAAGCTCTGGAATGGACCAGACTTGATGCGCACATTTTCGCCCAATCTGAATGTGAAACTATCTCGCAGCATCCTCTGGATTTCATCTTCTGTCATTACGCCGCCTCACTCATAAAACTCCGAAGATTGTCGACTAGAGCGCGATGCATTTAGTGATGTAAGGCTATAAACATCGTGCTCCTCCGGAGCACTTTGCACAGTACTACTAAGCCCATAAACCACTTTTGTGCAAAGTCCCAGGAAGTTAATCTTGTCGGTAATTATTCAGGTAGGTCCACAGCGACAGGAAAAGCGATCCTTGCCTCGGCGATTAGCTTGGCTACTTCTCCCACTAAATCGGAGATACCCTGTGGCTTTGTGAGATAACCTTGAGCGCCGGCGTCGCGGGCTAGTTGCTTATCTGTTTCGTAGGCTGCGCCTGAATAGAAAAGGATCGGAGTGCTCTGATTAAATTTGCGTATCTTTGTGGTTAGTTCCGGCCCTGACAATCCCGGCATCCAGCTATCAACAAGAATGAGATCAAACCCTTCCCGTTTGGCAATTGCGAGCGCATGTGAAGAGTTTCCGGTTACGGTGACGTGATAGCCCTCGTTTTCGAGGATACAGACAAGCAGATCACGTGCGTCGGCGTCATCTTCCGTGCAGAGAATTCGGCCTTTTGGGGCCTGATCGGTTTTCATAAAAGAAACCGGGCGGCAAGATTTAAGATCAGAAGTCTACACCCGCTGTATGTTCGCTAGCGCACTAAGGCGTGTTCGCGAATTGCGGTACGTCTTCGCTCGCATTTCGTAAACAACTGTAGGGGCGGCCCTCTGTGGCCGCCCGTGGCTTTGATAGAACGTGATGCAAGACATCACATCCAAACCACGGGCGGCCACGGAGGGCCGCCTCTACAGTAC
>DATEIS010000622.1:0-3571 GCA_035278765.1 Pyrinomonadaceae bacterium
CACATTGACGATCACGCCGTCGTGCTTTGCGATCATTCCCGGTGCGATCGCCCGCGTCACACGCAACACACCAAAATAGTTAACTGCAATCTCTTCCTGGATCGCTGCAAAATCCATCGTCAACGGATTCCCGAAACCCGCAACACCGGCGTTATTGATTAGTATGTCGACCGCACCCCGTTGCGCGAGCGCTGCGACGTCTACGTCGCTCGTCACATCCAATTGCACAGGCGTCACGCGCTCTGACCGCAGCGCCTCCAGATCTTCACGCTTGCGCGCACCCGCGAGCACCTCGCTCGCGCCTCCAACAACGAAGGCTGCAACCAGCGCGCGCCCCAGACCGCGACTAGCGCCAGTTACGAGTACTCGTTTGCCTTCAATCTCCATGCGCGCCAACTTTCGCCGCCTGATTGCCACGCTGCATACGAGCGAGTTGATACAGCACCGCTCCAACCAAACCCCAAACGACGATCAGTTCAATGCTCGTCAACGCCTGCCCGCTGATTCGCTCCGCCAACGTTTGCGTTCGCAAAACCTCTGCGTCCTGACGCAACTGAATCAAAATCATCAGACCCATCGACAATACCGAGACGATCGCTGCGGCCTGCTGCACACGACGCGGCAGACTAATCGTAATCTCGCTCGCAAGGGGCGGATTCAATCGGGGGAGGAACAGGAATACTAAACTGTGAATGAAATAAAGCACGACGAGGGCAAAGACTGCAACATTCAACGCGAGGGCAAGCTGTCCGCTGATTAGCAACGCCGCGCAACAGATGAGTGTAAGAGTTAATCCGCGTATCGGAGTTGCCGTCGCTTTGTTGATGAAGCCAAGCCAGCGTGGCGCAAGACCGTCTTCGACAAACATGATCGCAAGACGTGAAGGAACGAAGATCGTGCCGTTGATCGCACTCATGATCGCAGCAATCGCGCCAATCGTCACGAAGATTGTGGCGCTCTCTGGCAAATAGATAGACGCGACGTCAGCCATCGGCGCGTTGCTCGCCTGCAAGCGTCCGCCCGGCAACACGCCAAACGAGACGATCGACGTAAACACGTAGATCAGCGCCGTGATCGTGATTCCTTTTAACAGGATCTTCGGTAAACGGCGTGTGCTGTCTTTCACTTCACCGGCCGTTTGTGCGATCGACTCGAAGCCCGCATACGCAAAAAACAGTGGCAACAGACTCGCGCCAAATCCACTCGGCCCGTGCGTGAAAAACGGCGTGTAGTTTGCCGTGTCGAGCACAAACAAACCGGGCACGATCAGCACGAGCAACGCCAAACACTTCAAAGCCGAAAGCGTGACCTGGAAACGACCGAACCAGCGAATGCCGATGACGTGAATTAAGTAAAAGATAACAAGCGCTACGAGTGCGAGCGGCAGGCGATAACGCGTGTCGATGCGGTTGCCGCTAAGAGCGATCAGATAGCCGGCCATCGCGTTCGCGAGATACGCACCGGCGCCGATATACGAGATGATCTTTAGCCACGCGCCGACGTACGCGAGACGATAACCATTCAACGTTCGCGAGATATGTAGATACTCGCCGCCCGGCTCGCGTCCGAGTGGAGTGGATAAGTAAGCGGCGTACGGGATCGAGGTCGCGAGAATCGCTGGCGTGAGGACGAGATATCCGAGAATCACGCTTGGACCAGTTATAGCCCACGCCTGGCTTGTGACCTGGAAGATGCCCGCGCCGATGAGGATACCGATGAGCGCGGCGTACGATTCAAGCGTGCCGAGATCACGTCTGAGACGAGAGGTAGGTTTCACAGGATTTTCATGATTTTCAGGATTGACGTGATTAATCGTGTTCATCTTGCAAATCTTGAAATCCTGTCACCGATTCATCAACTCATTGGACGCCAACTTTGGATTCAACACCTTCTCAGCACTCTCAACACCCGCCACCGGCAACTTGCTCGCATCAATCAGCCCGAGTTGGGCCAACACCGATGCCTGGTCCCAGTAAATGTGTTCGTGCGCGAGCTTGCCGTCACGAAAGTGCACGATCACGACGAGCGCTACCTTCACGTGTTTGCCCGTCGGCTCAACTCCCGGCAACATCCAATCCATCTTGCTGGTGTGCGTAAACTCAAAAACCATCTCGTCAACAACGCGATCGACACCGATCGTGCGCGACACGGGCGTCATCGCCGTATCGGCCGGCATTTGCGGAATGAAACGCTTCGAATAGAACTCGCGCAGTTCGTCATGACCCACGCCACCGGTCATCACCGGCACGTGATTCACGTAAGAATCAGCCACCATCGTTTCGAGTGTGTGATCGGTATTGCGCGTTGCGAACTCGTACTTCACGTGTTCGTCCCAACGTTCAGACAACGATTGCTGTGCTGAAGCTACGCCGGCGCCGGCAAGGTGAGTCACGAAAAATTCGAGACTGCGAAGATGCGCCAGTTCTGCCGCAGCGGCGTCGTAGTGGTCGCCGCCTGTGCGCCCGAAAGCGTGTCCCATCCCCGGATAATCGTGGATCGTGACGAGTGAATTTCCATCAAGAGCCGCGTGAATCTGCGCCTGTGCTTCGGGTGGACAAAACTGATCGGCGCCAGCGATGTGCAGCAGCAACGGATTGCCCAGATTGTTCGCTTCAGCGAGCGACTTCTCGATGCTGACGCCGTAGTAACCAACCGCACAATCAGGTTTGAAACGCACTGACAACAGGTACGCGAGATTCCCGCCTAAACAAAAACCGACGGCGCCAACGCGCCCACTGCACGCCGGATACTTTCGGAGAAAATCGAGCGACGCGGCCGAGTCTTCCACCGCCTTCGCTTCATCCAGATCCTGGTAAAGTTGAAAAGCTTTAGGTCGATCATCTTCCGTTAGCTGAACTCCACGTTCCATACGCCAGAAAAGATCCGGACACAGCGCGACAAACCCGTGCGCCGCATACCAGTCAGCAACACTGCGCATGAAGCTGTTGACGCCAAAGATCTCCTGAAGCACGACGATACCTGGTCCATAACCACTCGCGGGTAAGGCAAGGTAGCCGTCGAACTCATCGCCGTCGAAGGATTTGATCGTGATCATGGCCACAGATTATCACGGATCATCTGTGGACCAATTCTCACGCACCCACTCTTTGCCGGCAGCGCAAACACTCAGGAAGTTGCACATGCGACAGTGGGGTGCGGTTTTGACGGGAAAGTTCGCGGGGTCGGAAGAGAAAATCGTGCGCTGCATTCCTTCGTCTATTGCCTGTTCGCAACGCGCGCGTTCGAGTAGCTCATTAGCCAGGTGCACTTCGACGTTCGGATCGAGAAAGTGAAGCGTTACGCGAATCTTCGCGTTTGAAAGTGACGGAAGTAGTTCCCGAACGGCGAGAGCGTACGCCTGCATTTGCAGTTGATAATCCTCAGCCGCAGTTTTCAACGCTTCTGCAAGCGATGGGTGACGGTTGACGGGCTTTGGCGGGGGCGCGGCTTCGAAGTCGAAAGCGAATTGCCCAGCTTTCGGGGAACGAATGCGTTGAGGCGGAGGCTCGGAGGGAGTTTCTGACTTGTCGTAAAAGATCCGGTTTGTTTTGAAATCGATGATCTCGATTTC
>DATEIS010000623.1:0-18141 GCA_035278765.1 Pyrinomonadaceae bacterium
GTCTGGAACGCAACTGCGCCGCAGGCGCAGTTGCGTTATTAATTGAAGGTAACTCGGACCTGAAAACTTGATAGATTTGCTCGCGTACCTGTTGCCCTAAGTCTGACAAACTTAGACACAACGCGGTCGCACCTTCTTAGACGATTTCTATGAACGTTGGCAGAGCAATATCGAAACGTCTCTTGCTAAGGGGCCGTTCTCGCAGTGTCGATTCGTGAGGTTTCCTGATCCTCTCAGCACTCGCAATTAAAACCTCAACACCTATCCCATGCTGTTCATTATCGCGGGCAGCTTGGGTGGATGGTTGCTTGGCTTCGTTGAGTCCATAAAAACCACGCGGGCTGTTTATTGTCATTGCAGCGACAATAGCCAGCCCGCACCCCCTGGATCGATTTTTAAGCGGTAGCCTAGAAATCTTCTGTGGCAAAATTGTGTTAGTCAAGTGAAGAATTCATTAACCGCGTTAGGAGTCAAACATCCGAAATTCAGCCGCCAGAAATGACACTCACGCCATGACACGGCTCCTTCGTTTTCCCCCTAAACATTACCGACCTGCATACCCTCCTTTTAGGTAGACACTTGGCCCACTTCTGCGGTATTTTTAGCTTACCTTTTCGCATTAGAACGGCGGCTCCGATCTCGGTTCGTTTCAATGCAAAACCAACCCCACATTCTTTACGCAGAGGACGATCCGGATACCCGCGAAGTAGTCCAACTGCTACTCGGTCACGCAGGCTTTCGTGTCTCTGTAACAGGTGACTCGTCAGAGGTCTTGAAGCTACTCACGAGCGATACCTTTGACGCAGTGTTACTGGATAATTGGATGCCGAATCTCAACGGGATCGAACTCTGCCGTTTGATACGTTCTTCGGATCAAAAACTTCCGATTTTCTTTTGTTCAGGGGCAGCGACCGATGCCGACAAAAAGGCCGCGCTCAGCGCTGGTGCTCAAGGCTATCTTGTAAAGCCTTTTGACCCTGATGACCTCGCCGCGACTTTATTTGCCGCTCTGAACGTTCCTAAAGAGTAGCTGGTTCCACGACGCACCGTGATCGTCCGCCGAGGCGTATTGCTCAAGTTCTCGATCTATGCATGGTTCGGTTTTGAGGCGGTAAAGTTCTCGGAATAATGATGCAAAAGTGTGTTTCCGGGATAGGAATTCGTGCTGCGGCTTATAGCTCTGTCCAGAGACGTACTGACAACGCCGGCAAGATCGGCTCTACTAGCAATTTCAGAACCACCCCTTCCCCGGAAAGATCGTTGAATGCCTATCAAACAACGCATTCTCTGCGTCGATGATTACGTAGATATTTGCGCTCTCATATGCAGCATCCTTGTGGACTTTGAGGTGGTCGTAGCATACAGCAGAACGGAAGGCCTGCGCCGAGTAAAGGGCGGGTTGTTTGATTTGTATTTGCTCGACTACTCTTTGCCGGATGGTACAGGTCTGGAGCTCGCTACACTCATCCGGCAGTTTGATGACTCTACGCCAATTCTAATTTGCACCAGTTCTCAGACTCTTACAGTCAGGGACGTATCAAAGGTTGGCGCTCAGGGCTTGGTTGCAAAAGACCACTTGACCGATGATTTGTTAAGGCAAGTCTCCCGCCTCTTGAATCCCTCTACAGCCAGCTAACCTCGCCTTAAAGAAACAACCCCGCTGTCATTACGGGTCTCATCCGGCACAAGTTTTATGACGGCTCGAATTAGTTTCAGTTGCTGGACTCGTAGTCTACTTTTCTGCCGTTCCAATGCGTCTTGCTGAGCCTCACATTTCCTTAGGACACTCCGTAGCCGTTCTTCAAGCGCCATAAGACTTCCCGCCTCCATTCGCCAATACTCCCGCATTAGATTTGAACGCGCAGCTTACAGATCTCCAGTCCAAATTTCAGTACGTCACAGCACAAGAATAAAGAAAGGTGCTGCGCACCTGATGAATTAGACACGACACCCCCGCTTCGGGGCTGCCGCGTTTATGCAGCGAAGATACGTTTAAAAAACTTTCGTTTTTTCTTTGTATCTTCTTGTATTGGTTGCGCTTATTCGATTAAACGAAAAGTTACCATTTAATTTTTCGTTTATCTCTTTGCGCTTCAGTTAGTTAGCCTTTAAATTCTTGGAGTTTTCTGTTAACAAGAAACTCGTTAGTCCTTTTCTTTCAATACGTTCAGCGTAAACCAACTTTTTTAATTTTTTAAATTCGCATTTTTGCCGTTAGTGCTCCCTCTCAAGCTGCGAGTTTGCTGTGTAGCTCAACTCCTTCGTTGGACCAACAAGCAACGATCATCGAGTGACTAATCCTCTCGCCCTCCTAGCGAACGAGCTCGATGATCTGAGATTGCTTCTGCCCTCCGGCTCCAATACCACAACCTTGTACCGCTACAAAAAGTATAAGTACCTCAGAGCGTCCGCTGTTACATTCTGTCGATCAAGACCAAAAACTTCCCCCGGCGCTCCATTCTCCGTCGGCAGCCCGCCCGCACAACTCTCCGCTGCGCTCCGAGTCCTCCGCTTCGCTTTGGCCCTTGCGGGTGTGCTGGTCAGGCACCCAGCCGACTGAAGTAGTCGCTAGGGGGAAAATCTCTAATTGTCGCGTGTTCACGCGCCCCTCTGAGATAAAAAGTGTCAAGGTTCCTTGCGCACCGCAAGAATCCCTGACACTTTTTTTGCCGCTCCGTCGGTGGTCCAAAAACGCCCTTTGACTGACAACTGTTGAAGCTCTTAGAGGTTTCCTAAACTTCCAAGAAACCAGTCAATACTTTGGCATATCTTTTGTTACTACAAAACGGCGGCTAAGACAGCCGCATCGTTGTTTCTTGAATCAAACGAGCGCCAATGGTCCAACTTGGACCAACATTCCGGCGCTCGATCACGAAAAATCGGAGTTCCGATCTTTCGGAACTAACTCCGATCGAGACCACGCGAGAGTTTAGTTTGCCCCTCTGATTCTCACCCTCGCGTCACGAAAAAACGAATAACGGAAAACCAAATCCACCCGCCCGAGGGTGACAGGAAAGAAGTGTCTTTTGAGAAATCCGATCACGGTTTAGCACCGGAGACGATCGCGATTGCGAAGACAAAAGTGAACCCAAAACAGTGATGCAAACGAGCGCGCTTAGGACCTTAGGAGTTTTAATTATGTTGACGTTGAGCCTCCCAATTTCGGTAGGCCATGCAATGGAATACTACAAGGAGAAGTTCACCAATAAGAAGGAGAATTACTACAGCCAATCCGGCGAAGTTAAGGGCCAGTGGTGCGGCACCCTGGCCGAAGAATGGAACCTGAAAGGCGAGGTCACTAGCGAGCAATACGAGCGTTTAGTTGCCGGTCAAGATCCGCATACTGGCGAGCAACTTATTCGCGTCGTGTCAGCCCGCGAGGTAGTTGACGAGGACGGGAAGAAGAAGATCACCAGCACCCATCGCGCCGGTTGGGATGCGACCATCAGCGCCCCTAAATCACCTTCCTTAGCGGCGCTTGTCGGCGGCGACGAACGCGTTCGAGAAGCCCACCGCGAGAGCCTCGCAGTTACTGTGAAAGAGTTTGAAAAATATGTGCAAGCGCGGGGCGGTGGCGACAAGCCAGCTATCACCACCGGCAAGATGATAGCCGCCCTATTTGAGCACACATCCTCGCGCCCTGATCACGAGCACGATTACGCCGCGCCGCAGCTTCACACCCACGTTGTGATCTTCAACATGACCCAAACCGAGGACGGGAAAGTGCGCTCCGTCGAGTCGGGCGAGTTGTTCAACAGCCAGAAACTCATGACCGCGATTTACCGCGCCAATCTCGCCGACAAGCTGCAAGCACTGGGTTATGAAATTCGAGTTGATCCAAGTACCGGCGCACCCGAGATCAAGGGGTTCACCGCCGAGTATTTGCACGACAGTAGCCCCCGCCGCCAAGAAGTTTTGGCCGAAGAAAAAAAGATAAGAGAACGCATGGCGAGCGAAGGGAAAACGGTTTCAGACAATGCCAGAGTGAAACAAGTTGCCGCTCGAAAAAATCGCCGCAGTAAGAATTTCGACCGTGACTTAATGACCACACGCGCCCTCGAATTGGACGTAAGGCACGACTACCAAGCGCAACGCATTGTAGCCGAAGCGCGGGAGCGATTGCCGCTCCGCTTGTCACAAAACGAGATTGAAAGACGCGCTCAGGAAGCAGTGACTTTTGCTCGCGACAAGGTCATGGAAAAAGACGCCGTGGCCGATATGCGCAACCTTCGGACGCACGCGCTACGTCGCCAACTCGGATTTACAAACTACACCGCCGTTACCGCCGAGATTCACCGCCGACAGGAGAGTGGCGAGTTCATAGACATCATGCGTCAGGAACGCCAACCCGAAACGACTACAGAGCGCATGTTGGCGATGGAAAAGAAGAATATTCAGACCATGATCGACGGTAAAGACAACCGTCCGGCAATGGTCGAAGCAGAGCGCGTCAATGAGGTTGTGACCGCCACAGCCAAGCACCAGCAACGCAGGCTAAACGCTCATCAGAAGTCGGCCATTGAACAAATACTTTGTAGTAGAGATCGGATCATCGGTTTGCAAGGTGGCGCGGGAACCGGGAAAACAACGGCGCTTTCCGTGCTCCGCGAAGCAGCCGAAAAAGAAGGTTATCAGGTGCGCGGTTTTGCTCCCTCGGCACGTGCCGCGCAGCAGCTTGGCGAAAGCGGTATTGAGAGCGAAACGATCCAGTTGTTTTTGCGCCGGCGAAAGCCGCCCGCCACCACCAGCCGCCTATTTGTTTTGGATGAAAGCTCCCTCGCCAGCACTAAGCACATCTACAAGTTATTCGCCCGCCTCGAACCCGAAGATAAGGTGCTTTTAGTCGGCGACGTGCGCCAGCATCAGGCAGTTGAAGCAGGCAGCCCGTTTGAGCAGCTACAGCAGCACGGCATGACCACTGCGGCCCTCAGTGAGATCGTCAGACAACGCGATAAAGACCTAAAGCAAAGCGTTGAAGACTTGGCAGCCCGAAACACGCCCGAAGCAGTGGCCGCACTGGTCAACCGAGGCAAGGTGATCGAGATCGCCGACGAGTCCAAACGCTTTGCAGCGATAGCCCAGGACTACGCCAAGAACCCAACCGGCACGCTCGTTATTTCGCCCGCTAACCGCGAACGTTGCGAACTCAATTCGCTTATCCATCGAGAACTACAGCATGAGGGAATAGTAAACAGTAACGATCGGCAAACGACGGTTTATGTCGAGCGTAAGGATATGACGGGAGCGGAGCGTACCTTCGCTAATTCCTACCGACCCAACGAAGACATTATCCGCTACGGCTCCGCGAGCAAAGTCCACAAAGTCAAGGCAGGCGACTACGCCAGAGTCATAGCTACCGACCACGAGACAAACAAGATTACCGTTCGCTTATGGAATGACCGCGAGTTCACTTACAACCCGACGCGGCTTTCCGGCGTGAGCGTTTACAACGAGGCAGAGCGTGCCTTCGCCGAGGGCGACCGGTTGCAAATTCGCGCTGGTTTTAGAGCGAAACGGATCGCCAACGGCGAGCTTGGAACAATCACCAAAATCGAACCCAACCAAATTCGTTTGGCGATGGACAGCGGGCGCGAAGTTACGGTTGACCTTCGCAAATTTCGCCACCTCGATTACGGCTACGCCGTCACCAGCCATTCCTCGCAGGGGCTAACTTTTGATCGCGTTTTGATAAACGCTAATACACAGCAATCTGTGCTTCTACTCAATGACCGCACCGCTTACGTTGCTGTTTCCAGAGCACGAGACGACGCCCGCATCTACACCGACTCCATGCAGAATCTATCCGCAGCCCTCGGTCGCGGAATAGACAAAACAACAGCGATTGAAGCGACACAAGGCAACAAACGCGAAGTGGAAAAAGATCGCGATGAGTTGCGACAAGATCCTCCCTCCGCGCAGCAGCAGCAACTACCGTTCGATCACCATATACAGCCAAGCCCCACGCATATTGAGCCAACGCAAACCCAAGCCGCCGCGCCTGCGGTTGAAAGCCGTAATGCGATTGCCAGAGCAACACCTGAAACCCTGATCCGTACTGACTCGGCGCACAACGTGAGCGAGTCTCTCAATCGTAGCCCGAACCAACAAACGGCGCTTGAAGCGCCGCTGGACGACGACCGCGAGCTAAAAAAGGATCGCGATAGGTTGACTCCTGATTCTCTCGCTGCGCAGCCGCAACGACCGTCAGAGCATAGTTTGAACCAAGCCCCAACCCACCCTAAGCCAGCCCCAACAAAAGCCGCCGAGCGTGAGATTGAAGCTCCTGAAATCGATCTCGGCGACCTGATCCGGTAGCGAAAGAGTCCTCACCCCATGAGGTTTTTAGCGATGACTGCACACGTCGATCATCAGCCGCAGCCAAGCGGTCCCGAACTCTTACGAGTGCGGGTCTACGTTGCAGCAGTCTGTGGTTTCTGATGAAGAAGTCCGACGACAACCTGATTGATCGCACGCTCGAAGTTTGGCAGCCGCGCAACGCAAATCGGCTGTCGGACGATGACGCGCGAGCGATACTTGAGAACGTCAAAGGATTCTTCACGCTCTTATTAGAGTGGGAAACCAACGAGCAACAGAAAAAGGGCGGCGGCCAAGATGAATCGCACTATGCAAAGTCCGCATGACAATTAGGTTTCGGATCGACTGTATGCGGACTAACTATTTCCTCGAAAGGTAAAACTGACAATGAGATTCATTCTTGGAGTCCTGTGGGGCTACTACATCCGAGGCAGAAAGCGCTTGCTGATCATTACGCTTACAGTGTTTACGGTGTTAATGCTCCTGCTCTGTGTGGTACTTCCCGCAATCGCTCTTTCGATTCTTGGCCTAGACGTGATGCGCGAACGAGCTTCACGACCGCCGCAAACCTCTGTTCCTTCGCTTGTCGGATCAAAGTATGAAAGTGTCGAAACGAAAGTGCATGAGGCGAACCTTAACATCCGCATTTTGGCCCATCGTTATGACGTACCCGATGAGCCTTGCACGATCATCTTCCAGACCCCGCAAGCTGGCGAGCGCGTGAGTTATGGAACGGTTGTCGGTGTAGTGGTTAGCAATAGGGAAGGTGACAAAGCAAAGCAGTGTTCATCGCATTAGTCAGTGGTCCAGATATGACTAAAATAACAACAGCAATAGCTGGCCCACTAATGTATAATCCCGCGCCTTACATCACAAATCTAGTTAGCACGAGGCCCCAATATGCGCAAAACTAAGTCTCACACAACGCAGCGACAAGACGCCGTGAAGTACGGCAGGGTTTCATCGAAGGAGCAGGAGAAGGAAGGCTTTTCTATTCCCGCTCAGTTTAAGCTGCTCGATCAATATGCCAAGTCGCAAGGGCTGAAAGTCGTGCGTGAGTTCGTCGATGTTGAAACGGCCAAGAAGCCAGGTCGGGCGGGCTTTGAGGAAATGGTCAAGTTCCTCAAACGTTCATCCGTGCGCGTGCTATTGGTTGAAAAGACGGATCGCCTCTATCGCAACCTTAAAGATTACGTGACGGTGGACGAGCTCGATCTGGAAATCCACTTTGTGAAAGAGAATGTCATTGTTTCGCAGGATTCCAGATCATCAGAGAAGTTCATGCACGGAATCAAAGTTCTAATGGCGAAGAACTTTATTGACAATCTCTCTGAGGAAACCAAAAAGGGAATGCTCGAAAAGGCCGAGCAGTCGATCTATCCGTCCTTTGCGCCAATCGGTTACAAAAACGTGATGGGGCCGAACGGGAAGCGAATAGTTGAGCCTGATCCTGAAATGGCGCCGATCATCAAACAGATATTTGAGTGGTACGCCACGGGCCAATGTTCCCTAGCTGAAGTGACCGAACGAGCTTGCAGCGCGGGTTTAGTCTCGCGACACCTAAAAGGGCCAGTGTCGAAATCGAACATCCACAAACTGCTACGAAAGCGTTTCTACACAGGCGACTTTGATTGGAAGGGCAAGACATATCGCGGCAGCCATGAGCCACTAATCTCCACCGGATTGTACGAGCGTGTACAGGAGATTCTTGACGGGCGCTACTCCACCAAGCAGAAAGTCACCAAACACGAGTTTACATTCTCAGGGCTTGTGAACTGTGGGCATTGTGGCTGTGCGCTTGTAGCTGAGAAGAAGAAAGGCAAATACGTTTACTATCACTGCACAGGCAACAAAGGAAAATGCCCCGAGCCTTACACGCGAGAGGAAGTGCTGGACGAGTGCTTTGCCGACTTGCTCAAAGGTCTGGTCTTTGACGATCAAGTGATGGATTGGATCGTTGAGGCTTTGCATCAGAGCCACGCAGACGAGAAGCGTTTCAGAGAAGATGCGATCGTTCGTTTGCAAGAAGAACAAAGCAAAATTCAGAACAGGCTTGATCGGTTATACGATGATCGGCTTGACGGTTTTATTGAACCGGACTTCTTTGAGCGGAAGTCGCGAGAGTGGCGACAGACTCAGAAGCGACTTGCTGATCAAATTACCGAATACCAAGAGGCAGCAAATGATTATGTGCAAGATGGTATTCGCCTACTAGAACTCTCAAAAAAGGCCT
Source organism: Pyrinomonadaceae bacterium (assembly GCA_035278765.1). GTDB lineage: Bacteria > Acidobacteriota > Blastocatellia > Pyrinomonadales > Pyrinomonadaceae > PSRF01. The sequence continues at coordinate 8,549 of DATEIS010000623.1, forward strand.
ATTTTCTGTATAAACAGCAAGATTCAAGCGAAAAACGAAAACTGCTCAATTTCGTGTGTTCGAACTCGATATGGAAGGACCACACTCTCACCGCAACGTTTCGCCAACCGTTTGATCTACTAGCAGTTACGAACACAACTTGGCAAAGAAAAAAGGCCGCCGGTGCCGATTCCAGCGACCTCCGTCCTATCTGGCTCCGCAGGTAGGACTCGAACCTACAACCCTTCGGTTAACAGCCGAATGCTCTGCCATTGAGCTACTGCGGAATAAGCGCCCTCACATAGTCTCAACGAAACTATGTGCAGGGCGCGAAGCGTTTTTATAGCAGAAGGGTTCGGGAGCGTCAACCGCCCGCGACGCTACCCCAATACGCGAACTCTCACAGGAAAATCTGTGGATGCTCAACGCGACAACGCCAGTTAAATGTAACGCCGGACGCGGGCCGGCCGTTCGCATCCCACGCAAAAACCGTGATCTTAACGTCGGCTCCGTTGTTCACCAGCTCGTGCTGCACCGTTAAAAAGAACGGCTTTGCAGAGATCGGTGTCGCGAGCACGTTGATTGGAAGACTGTAAATCTCATTGGCGGGACAGAGGAAGTTGGTCAGCGAAAAAGTAACCTGCCCGTTGTCTCCGGTTACCGCAAAACTACTGACGTCCACAGCACGACTCCCGAAGCAACGATTTGGTCTGCTTATTAGAAGATGCCTCTGAACCGTACTGCTTGGTGAGGTGGTGGCGATGGCAACATCCTGAAACAACTGGATTAAGGCCAGGGCCTGGTCTTCAACCTTTTCACCGAGAATTCCCTCGATGTGCGCTTTCTTGCTTTCTGTTTTGGTAGCCATTTTTGATTCCTTTCAGCTTTTGTCTCTTGCTACCAATGAGAATTCGGCCCTAAACGTTTGCGAGTTGCGCTCCAAACTTGCGCTTCGCAATAATCTGCGAGAATATCTTCGGCCCTATTCCCCTTGAGAAAGGTTCCCTGATGGAACGTCGCACAACTGCCTGGTACAGCCCAAACCTGAACACCGAAATGCCGCTAGTCTCGTACGGGCATGCCGGACCGCCGCTACTGATGTTTCCCACGGCTGCCGCCGACTATCTCGAGTATGAACGCTTCTATCTTGTCGATGCGATCAAGTCGTTTATCGAGGCCGGCAAGCTGCGCGCGTATTCCATCAACAGCGTCAATCGTTACAGTCTCCTGAATGACAAGATGCCGCCGAATCTCAAAGCGGAATTGCTCACGCGCTACGATCGCTACATCACTGACGAAGTGTTGCCGCTGATTCGCAAAGATTGCGGCGACGGTGAGAATCGTCCGCTAACGACGGGCGCGAGTCTGGGTGCGTTTCTTTCGGCGAATGCTTACTTCAAACATCCCGATCTATTTCGTGGCGTTATCGCGATGAGCGGGAGCTACGACGTGCGCGCTTATCTCAAGGACTTTTACGACGACAACGTCTACTTCAATAATCCAGTCGACTATCTTTCAAATCTGAACGACGACTATTTCCTGCCACTACTCCAAAAGGCCGACTCGATCCTGATCATGTCAGGGCAGGGAAACTACGAAGCACCGGAACGCAGTCGCGCGTTGTCAGACATTCTCAACGCCAAAGGCATACCGCACACGTTGGATCTTTGGGGACCCGACGTGGACCACGACTGGCCCTGGTGGCGCAAGATGCTGCCGTACGCTTTAGGGAAGTTGTTGTAGAAGCTTAGTGCGCAGTTCTTTGTGGATATCGAGCTAACTCACGTTCGCAGGCTTCTGCTGTCTTAACGAGATTGATCGTGGCCAGTGGAAAGGTTAACTGAAACTCGTCGTCAAGCTCTTTGGACCAGGGTGGTTGAAACCAATGAGCGAGCGTCACCTTTAAATCTTCAGAAGAGTCTTCGTTCAACTCCACGTCGAATTTCAAACACGGTTCAAGAAAGTCTATATTGCGCTTACCGCGCTCACCAGCCGCTAGATCTCGAAACCAGTCTGCAAGCTCCTGCACTTCGTACGTCAGCAAGGCCTGGTCCACTGCGGTCCAGTCGCCGTCAGGATGTCGAACACTGATTTTGATGTTGAGCCAGTTGGAATCGTAAGGGACAGTTGCGAGTGAAGGGAACTGATAACCCACTACCGACATGGTAAATGAGTAGTCACTCCGGAGGACCAATTTCATAAGACTCAAGCTTTGACGGCGAGGCCCGCTTTCGACATGAGCTTGCCATCCTTGTAGGCGACTCTGCCATTGACGATTACGAGATCGATGCCTGACGAAAACTGGTTTGGGTTCTCGATTGTCGCGTTGCCACGAATGGTGGCGGGATCGAACACGGTTAGGTCTGCGATGGCGCCGTCTTCAAGCACGCCACGATCTTTCAGTGCCGGCATCAGTACGCTGCGTGGCAATGAAGTCATTTTGGCGAGAATCTTTTCGAGTGGTATGCCGATGTCGAGGCCGTGTCGGATCGCCGTAGCGAAACAACCGGCGCCGCGAGGATGAGAGTTGGCACGCGGCTCAAACTGAATACCACCATCAGAACCGATCATGCAGAAATCTTCTTTAAGCGCGAGGTCCACAGTTTTATCGAGTGGCATCGTGCCTTCGGGAACAGCGGCGAGCGCAGAAGACTTGCGATAGTGTGCAAAGCTGCGCGCGTTGAGTCGCACGTTGCTGCCGACGATTCTCAGATCCTCATAGGAGATTCCGTAACGTTGTTGCCAACCTGGACCGAAGCGGTTGTTGGAGAGATACGTGGCCCAAAACGAATAAGGGTAGACGCAAGTTGTAATCTTTGACCCCTGCGCGTTCGCAGTCCGAATCTTCTCGAGCGCCTGTTCCATGTGGAACGTGCCGCCGGTTGAGTGGAGATGATCGATGTGAATGCGCGCGCCGCTGTCACGCGCAAGACGAAGTGCTTCGTCAACACCTTCCAATTCTTTCTCACTCGACGAATAACGCAAATGCAGAAACATGGGACGCTCGTATTTCTTTGCGAGCCTTGCGTATTCCAACATCTCGGCGTAGGGAGCGGGTTGATACTCGAGACTGTGTGAAACGCCCAGCGCTCCCTCTTCAAGATTCTTCTCAATCAGTCGCCGCGAGCCCGAGCGAGCGCGAATCGCCATCACGAAAGTTGAAACGCCGTAGTTGATTGCATGGGTACGATTTGTAAAGTGACGATAGTAAGCGCCGCAATCAGGACTGCCACCATGCATTTGCAGGGCTGTGGTGACGCCGTCGGAAACTTTGTACTTCTCAAAGATCTGATACGTGGTTTCAGGCGAGGTTGAGTTGTCGGCCAGGATGTCGATAAAGCCGGGTGAGATTACACGACCGGTGACGTTCAACGTTTCGGTGCCGCGAAGATCGATGCCGATTCGAAGTTTACCCGCGTCGTCGATGCCAATATCGACAGTTCGCCATTGACCGTCGATGAACGAGCGTCCACCACGAAGGACCAGGGGTAACAGCGGCTTTTCTACAGAACCTTCGATTCGCTTGCAGGCGGGCAGAGCTAGAGTAGCTGCCGCGAGGGGAATCGACATCTGGAGGAACGTTCTGCGTTTCATCGGGGGACTTTTCTAAGGGCGACCGGGGGATCGCCTGCTTTTTAGCCACAACGGGCGGCCACAGCGGGCCGCCCCGATACAGACTACTCCGGGGCGTCGGTAACTGTCGATGAATTTGTGCCCAATATGCGGTCGGCTTCGGCGCGCAGGTTGTCAAGTGCTTTCTTTAACACCTCATAGCGCTCCACAGCGTCGCGCCCGATCTTCTGGTCCACGTTCGAGGTCATGCCGGCGAGATACGTGATATGTGCCTGAAGACCCGGTTTGCCGTAACGCACCGGTTCGGTCAAAAGTTTACCGGCAAGTGCAATCAATCGCGGGTCGTTAGGCGATTTGCCGATTGCTTCTCTGACTTTAGTCACGAGCTGATTAACGCCACTCACCAGTTCCCGCATGCGCATGTTGTGTTCAAACTGCTCCTGCAAGTCTGACACGGTCACGCCATCGGCAGCGACTCTTGGATCTATAGCCACGCTAAAAGGTTGCGTCAGATTCGTGTTGCCGGCTTTTAGTCGCACCTGATACTGGCCCGGCGGAAGCGTCACGCCAGTCTGGTTGCGCAGGTCCCATGCGAAACGATTGATGCCTGCCGTTTTTGTGACTCGTGGTGGCGGCAAGAAACGTCGCGTTGGCGCTGCATCAGGATCGGGTTGTGACTCTGGTCCAGCAGTTCCGACACCCGGCATGCTTGCTCCGCCGCCGCCACGTCCCGGACGCAAGACAGGTGTTTCGCTGTTGTAGGAATTTAGCACCGCGCCTTTCGTGTCGAGAATCTCGATCACGACGGCACTTGTGGGCGCTGACGGGAGGTAGTAGTCAACCACTGGTCCAAGCGTAGTTGAACCAACTCGGGTGCGATATCCATCGCGCGGTTTGAAAAGCGTGACATCGGATGCCTTCACCGTCGACGAGAGCTGATGTAGCGGCGTCAGATTATCGAGAATCCAGATCGCTCGTCCCTGCGTTGAGACGACCAGATCTTTGTGATGCACTTTGATATCGGAAATAGGCACGTTGGGCAGGTTCAACTGAAACGGTTGCCAGTGCGCGCCGTTATCAAAAGAGACGAACATGCCAAACTCTGTTCCCGCGTAAAGCAATCCTTCACGATCGGGATCCTCGCGCACGACGCGCGTGGGCCAATCGGCAGGGATACCATTCTTTCCATCAGTCAACCTGGTCCAGGTGTTGCCGTAGTCGTTTGTGCGGTAGATGTAAGGTTGATAGTCACCGAGTAGCCAGCGATAAACAGCAAAGTAAGCCGAGCCTTTGCGATGTGGCGATGATTCGATCCACTGGACGCGTCCGCCGCTCGGCAGATCTTTCGGCGTCACGTTCGTCCACTTCTTCCCATTATCGCGCGTCACGTAAAAAGGACCGTCGTTCGAGCCCGTCCAGATCACGCCTTTTTCGAGTGGCGACTCAGTGATCGCATACAACGTGCTGTAAAACTCTTCACCCGTGACGTCGCGCGTAATCGGCTCACCGCTGACGCCCTGACAGCAGTCGGGATTTGCAGTCAGATCGGGCGAGATCTTTTCCCACGTCACACCCTTGTCACGCGTGCGGTGAACGTATTGCGAACCGTAGTAAAGCACTTCCGGATCATGCGGCGAGATTGCCATCGGCGACACACGCTGCATGCGGTAGATGAGATCGCTCGCTGGATTTCCGTAGAGTGATTGGCCTCCGATCCAATAACTCTTTTCCTGCCCGGTCTTGAGATTCATCACGCCGTACTGTCCCTTGCACGAGCCGTAAACGATGTCGGGGTTTGAAGGATGCGGCATGATTGGACCAGTTTCACAACCTGGACCAGTGCGCCAATCAGTAGTGGAAAACGGTTCAGCCTGACTGGAGATGATAAGCGTCGTGTTGTCCTGCTGAGCGCCGTAGAGTTTGTAAGGAAACTGATTGTCGACCCAGATACCGTAGATCTCTGCGGTCGGTTGGTTCATTTGGGACGACCACGTGCGACCGCCATCAGTCGAAACATTTGCGCCGCCGTCGTTTGCCTGGATCATGATCTGGCTGTCTTTGGGATTGATCCAGATGTCGTGATTGTCGCCGTGCGGTGTGCGCAACGAGGCGAACGTTTTGCCGGCGTCAGTTGACTTGAAAAAGCCTTCGGCGCCCGCGTAGACCACATCAGCGTTCGATGGGTCGGCGCCGAGAGTCGTGTAGTAAAACGGACGTTGAATCAGCGAGCTTTGCGAATTGATGAGCGCCCAAGTTTGGCCTGCGTCTTCAGAACGATAGAAACCGCCGCCCGGCTTTGCTTCGACGAGAGCGTAGATTCGATTTGGATTTGCGTTAGTGACGGCGAGATTGCCTTTGCCGATTAACTCGTTGGGCAGGCCAGTCGAGATCTTCGAAAAGTGTTCGCCACCGTCAGTGCTCTTGTAGAAACCACCTTCGCGAGCGCCGCTGATGATGGTCCAGGGTTTACGTTCAAGACGTGACATCCATGCGTAAACGACGTTTGGATTTCCAGGTTGCAACTCGACATCCATTGCACCAACGGCGTCTGAGATGAACAGCACCTTGCGCCACGTCTTACCGCCGTCAGTGGTTTTAAAAATGCCGCGTTCGTCGTTTGCCTTGAAGATGTCGCCACCGGCCGCGACCCAAACGATGTCGGGATTTGTCGGATGAATGCGAACCGCGCCGATCTGTCCGGCGTTATAGAGCCCGTTGAATTTCCACGTTTGACCGCCATCGATTGACTTGTACACGCCGCGGCCCGTGGACACGTTGCTGCGCACACCGTCTGATCCGGTTCCGAGGTAAATGATGTTGGGATCTGAATCAGCCACCGCCACAGCCCCTGTTGAGCCGAGCGGTACTTTGCCGTCTGTGATAGGAACCCAGGTCGCTCCGCTGTCTGTGGTGCGAAACAGGCCGCCGCTCGCGGCGCCCATGTAGAAGGTCTTCGGTTGCGAAGGAACGCCGGTCACAGTCGTCACGCGTCCGCCGCGTGCTGGACCAACGAGCCGGTACCGCAAGCCATTGAAGAATGATGAGTCGACGGTTTGTGCCTGAACAGAAAGCGCGAGCAGCAGAAGAGTGAGCAATACAGAACCGGACCGAAACATTGATCGACCTCCGGATAACGCAGCGTTGAATTGGGAGCCTATTATGTCGCAGGAGCGAACCAACCGCGAATGCTGCGCGCGACTTGCCGGAAGAATCGAAGAATTCGGCTGAAGACCAGGAACGAAACCACTAAGCCTGCGCCGACGATGACGAAGATCAGCACAGGCACGAACGCCGACACAATCACAGAAAGCACTGCAACGATGTCTTCGGCCACGCTGGCGACCCAGTTCGACACCGGCTCAGGGCTCGCATTCAACATGGCACGCGTCGCGGCTTTGGTTCCATGAGAGCTTAGGGCCAAACCGCCGCCAAGCAAAAGCGCGATCACCTGAATGCTGCGGTCGAAGTCACCAAAGGCACTGGCAGCCAGAACAGCACCGGCCGGGACGCGGATAAAGGTGTGAATGACGTCCCAGGTGCTGTCAACGTACGGCACCTTATCGGCGACAAACTCGATCACATACAAGACAGCGGCGATGCCGATGATCCACCAGCTCGTCAGCACCTCAAGCTCCCCGGGAAGTTGCAGATGCGCGAACCGGCCGAGCAATCCCAGCGTGGCCACGGCCGCGTAAAGATTGATGCCCGAAACCCACGAGGCGCCCATTGCAATCGCGATTGTGGAGATCAGTTGTGTCATCGTCGGCGAATTATACCAAGCAAGTTAGCCACAAAAAGGCACAAAAAGCACAGAAAGGGTTTTCTAAACGCTCCCGTTTCTATTAACTTAGCGCGACCGCATGCAGCTTCTGGAGTACACACCTAGTTTTGACGTGGACACCGCCGCAGCGATTGCCGGCGAACACTTCGGTGTTTGTGCGCGCGCGCAGGCGTTGCCGAGTGAACGCGACCAGAACTTTCTCTTAACGAATCAAGCGGGGGAAAAGTTTGTACTGAAAATCGCGAACGCGCTTGAGTCGCGCCCGTTTCTTGAGGCGCAGAACGCGGTTCTCAGGCATCTCGAACCGCGTGTTTCGATTTGTCAGAAGCTCGTGGGTGAAGAAATCGTGACTGTGAAAGCGGCGAGCGGAGCGACTCACTTCGTTCGCGTGGTCCACTATCTTCCGGGTGTGCCGCTGGCTGAAGTGGGGCCATACTCGTCTGGGTTGCTACACGATCTGGGTCGCAAACTCGGGCAACTGGCTTCGGCACTTGCAGACTTCGATCACGCAGCCGTGCATCGGGACTTTCATTGGGATCTCGCGAATGGCAACCGTGTATTGGACGAGTTTGCGGAGTTGATCGATAACGCGAGTCTGCGTGAACTGGTGTTGAAGTGCAGGTACGAGCCAGCGGCAACTCTGCGGCGAAGTGTGATTCACGGTGATGCAAACGATTACAACTTGCTTGTGGATCCGCAAAGCATGACTGTCACCGGGCTGATCGATTTCGGCGACATGGTTTACAGCTACACGGTCGGAGATCTGGCGATTGCGATTGCTTATGTGATACTCGATCCTAATGCAGATGTTGCTGCGATTGTGAGTGGTTACCGGAGTGAGTTTGAATTGGTTGAGGATGAATTGGAGGCGCTGTGGTCGTTGGTGCGTTTGCGACTCGCGATGAGTGTTTGTCTTGCCGCGCATCAGCTTCGACAGCAGCCTGAGAATCAGTATTTACTGATCAGTCAGAAGGCGATTGAAGAGAGTTTGCCACGGATTTACGCGGATGATAGACGGATTGATTAAAGAGCGACGGCGGCTGCTTGGGCGGAATCTAAGTATCGCGTATGAGCGTCCGCTGAACATCGTGCGCGGTGAGATGCAATATCTTTTTGACGCTGAGGGCCGTCGCTATCTCGATGCGTACAACAACGTCGCGCACGTCGGGCACTGTCATCCGAAAGTGGTTGCGGCGGGGCAGCGGCAGATGAAGCTGCTGAATACGAACACGCGGTACTTGAGCGAGCTGATACTCGAGTATGCAGAGAAGGTTGCCGCCACGCTGCCGGAGCCGCTGAGCGTCTGTTATTTCGTCAATTCCGGTAGCGAAGCAAACGAACTGGCGATCAGGCTGGCGCGCGCGCATACGAAAGCGCGTGACATGATCGTGTTGGACCATGCGTATCACGGAAATACGAGCACGCTGATCGATCTCAGTCCTTACAAGCACAACGGTCCAGGAGGTGAGGGAGCACCGTCGTGGGTGCACACAGTGCCCCTTCCTACGTCAGAACAGGATGCTAACCTCGTTGCGAAAATAGGATCGAGGCTGTGTGGGTTCATTGCCGAGTCGCTGCCGAGCGTTGCCGGACAAATTGTTTTGCCGCAGGGGTATCTGGGAAGGGTTTACGATGCGGTGCGCAATGCGGGAGGGGTTTGTATTGCGGATGAAGTGCAGACTGGATATGGGCGGATCGGAACGCATTTCTATGGATTTGAGAAGTACGGTGTGATACCCGATATTGTTGTGCTTGGGAAGCCGATCGGGAATGGACATCCGATCGGTGCGGTGATCACGACGCGTGCGATCGCGGATTCGTTTGATAATGGAATGGAGTTTTTCAGCACGTTTGGTGGGAACAATGTGTCGTGTGCGGTTGGATTAGCGGTTTTGGAGGTTGTGCAGGAAGAAGGCTTGCAGCAGCATGCGCTTCGAGTTGGCGAACGTCTACTTGAAGGTTTACGCGAATTGCAGCAGCGCTACACGTTGATTGAAGATGTACGCGGTTCAGGGTTGCATCTCGGAGTTGAGCTCGTGCGAGATCACGAGCCCGCTATGGCCGAAGCCAACCGCATCGTCAATCTCATGCGCGAGCATGGAATCCTAATCGGCACCGACGGTCCACACCACAACGTCCTCAAAATCAGACCCCCCATGCCGTTTAGTGACACAGACGCAACTCAACTCATCACCACACTCGACGAGTCATTTAAAACAGTTTCGAACGTACTGTAGGGGCGGCCCTCCGTGGCCGCCCG
>DATEIS010000624.1:0-2209 GCA_035278765.1 Pyrinomonadaceae bacterium
CGCAACGCTCGCGTCGAACTCGCCATACTCGAAACAGGATTGGGTGGTCGGCTCGATTCCACAACCGCTGCAAACGCGAGCATCGTCGGCATCACATCGATCGGTTTTGATCACGAAGAATATCTTGGCCACACGATCGAGAGTATCGCAGCCGAAAAAGCCGCCATCATCCGACCGGGTGTGCGCGCGGTGATTGCCAGGCAGTCTGAACATGCAGCACTCGACGTATTGCTGAAGCGCTGCGAACAAGTCAGCGTTACACCAGTCCACGCTGATGCACAAAGGGTTGAGATCGGACTACGGGGAAAACATCAGCTAGACAACGCCGCGGTTGCCATCGCCTTGGCTGAATTACTGCGAGAGGAAGGCTTCGCAATTTCGCGGTCGGCAATAGTCGACGGCCTCAAGAGCGCTAATCATCCAGCCAGACTCGAACTAATTCCTAACAAACCGTCATTCCTAATCGACGGAGCTCATAATCCCGCCGGCGCCCAATCGTTACGCGCGTATTTGGACGAGTTCGCAGTGCGACCGCTGACTTTGGTTTTTGGAGCAATGCGTGATAAGCAACTGGAACAAATGGGCGAGATTCTGTTTCCAGTCGCAGACACACTGATTCTGACTACGATCGATCACCCGCGCACTGCGTCGACTGACACGCTGCAAACAATCGCCCGCCGTTTCGCGAAAGGAACTGTTCTGTCGAGTGAGTCGAGCGCAGAGGCGCTACGAATCGCAATCGCAAATACACCCGTAGAAGGACTCATCTGCATCGCTGGATCGCTGTACCTGGCTGGCGAGATCCGCCCGCTGATCCTTAGCCCTTAATTAGGAGAATCATGAGTACGCCACACAAGGAACTACCGAAGATAATCGACAGTGAAAAAGTATTTGAAGGCCGCGTATTTAACGTCACCGTCGATACGGTGAGCGAAGGTGAACAAACGTATAAACGTGAAGTGGTCCATCATTCGGGCAGTGCAGTAATAATTCCTGTTCACGACGACGGCACAGTTGTTCTTGTCAGGCAGTATCGCCATCCGGCGGTTCGTTACCTGCTGGAAGCTCCCGCGGGCACCCTCGCTGACCGTGAAAGACCCGAAGTGGGGGCGGCGCGCGAACTGAAAGAGGAACTCGGACTGACGGCCGCACGACTTGAGAAACTCTCGGAGTTCTTTGTCTCGCCCGGCTTTCTTGAAGAGAAGATGTGGGTCTTTCTCGCAACCGAGCTTTCGGAAGGAGAACAACGACTCGACGACGACGAGATTCTGGATATCGTGCGTTTGCCGATTGCCGAAGCGCTCGAGATGATCACGAGCGGCGAGATTCAGGATGCGAAGACCATTATCGGGCTGATGCTGGCCGCACCGCGAGTTGGATCACCGATGCTGGAGATTGACTACCCGGCGGTCTGAACCACAGATTACACAGATTGTTTGTTGACCATCACCTGCCAACCCCCTAAACTCATCTGAGTGTTCACCGAAGAACCTTCCCAACAAATAACGCCGCTACCTGAAGAGCACGCAGAGCCGCCCGCAATACCCGCCGGCGCGCAAGTTCAAGCAACTCCGAAAACAGAATGGTGGGTGCCGTGGATCGATGTCGGGATCGCAGGAGCTTCGTGGGTCGTAAGCGTACTCCTGCTCCTATTCGTCCCTGTTATTTACGTACTTCCCTACATGGTGTATCGGATCGTCAAAGCTGGTGCACCTTCAGCGGAAGCGCTGGCGTCGGACAAGATGCTGATCTTTTTTTCCGTCGCGGCAATTCTGCCGACGCACCTGCTCACGTTAGTGCTGGTATGGATCGTCATCACATACGGCGGCCGTCGTCCGTTCTGGAAGAATATCGATTTTGACTGGCCCCAAAACTCAAGTCCGGCAATGACCACCATGCTAAGCGTTGTGGTGGCTATCGTACTTTTTAGTCTCGCATTCGCGATCACGATGTTTTACGGCGAACGCAAGACTGATCTCGACTTGATGATCGAGAGTTCGATCTATACGCGTTTTGCGACTGCTCTCGTGGCTGTTGTTACTGCGCCGCTGGTTGAGGAATTGGTTTACAGGGGCCTGCTCTACAAGGCGCTCGAAAAGGCGGGAGGGGTCGCGGTTGCAATCGTGATCGTGTCGCTTTTGTTTGCGGGTGTACACGTCTTTCAATACCGGAACAATGTCGCGGTGATCGCAGTGATCACGCTGCTGAG
>DATEIS010000625.1:0-16589 GCA_035278765.1 Pyrinomonadaceae bacterium
CGATTCAAGCCACGGGCGGCCACGGAGGACCGCCCCTACAGTACGTTCCGAAATATTTTATGAAACTAATCTTTCTTATTTTGTGTGTTGCGGTTTGTGCAAACGCTCAATCCCTTACGCCGCCTCCTGCTGCAACACCGGCGCCGTCGCCCGTTGCCGCCGTCAAATCCGCCTTCGTCATTCCGGAAGAAAAATCAAAACCCATCACGATCCCGAAGTTCGATAAACCACCAACGATCGATGGCAAGCTCGATGAAGAAATCTGGCAGAAGGCCGCCGTACTGAAAGACTTCTACCAAATTCAACCCGGCGACAACACGCCGCCTTCAAAACCGACCGAGGTTCTCATCGGCTTCGATCCGAAGTTTCTCTACATCGCCTTCAAAGCCACAGACGAACCCGACAAAGTCCGCGCCACAGTCGCGAAGCGCGACAATATTTTTCAGGACGACTACGTCGGCTTCATGCTCGACACATTCAACGACAAACGCAAAGCCTTCGAAGTCTTCTTCAACCCTCTCGGCATTCAGGGCGACGGCATCATCACTGAAGGACGCGGTGAAGACTTCAGCGTCGACCTGTTGATGGAATCGAAAGGCATCATTCACGAAACCGGCTTCAACGTCGAAATCGCGATTCCGTTCAAGTCACTACGCTTCGAAGCAGGCAAAGGAAAACTGTGGGGCGCGCATTTCTTTCGTCGCATCAAGCGTCTCGAGAACGAGCTCGATTCGTGGATGCCTTTTTCACGCAGCATCGACAGCAATCTCAGCCAGGCAGGACACCTGACGGGACTGGAAGGCATTTCCGTCGAGCGCACGATCGAATTGATTCCGAGTGCAACCGTTTCGCAGAACGGTCGCTTCGTTCCGTCGTTTGGTGATATCCCACGCGCAAATGATCCGGGCCGCATTGTTAATGAGCCCGTGGGTCTCGATCTCGGATTGACCGCGAAGTTTATTCCCAGTTCGGCTGTCACTGTAGATCTGGCGATTAATCCTGACTTTGCTCAGGTTGAAGCGGATCAGCTTGTCGTAACCGCGAACCAGCGTTTTCCGATCTTCTTTCCCGAGAAGCGGCCATTCTTTCTCGAAGGCATCGACATTTTCCAAACACCGATCACGGCCGTTCACACGCGCGCGATCGTCGATCCTGACGTAGCAGTGAAGACGACCGGAAAAATAGGTCGCAACACGTTTGGGTTGATGGTGGCGAGCGACAATGGACCAGGAAATCTCAACGCCGACGATCGCGGCAACTTGAATGCGTGTATCGATCGTCGTGCGCTCGATCCGCGCGTTGTCTGTAACAACGAACGCTTCATCGATAAGAACGCTTACATCGGAGTGCTGCGACTCAAACGCGACGTGGGTAAGGAAAACTCGCTCGGACTGATCGCCACGAGTTACAACTTTATCGACAAACACAATCAGGTTTTGGGAATCGACGGTCGCTTTCGTCTGGACAAACAGACCACCTGGACCTTCCAAACATTGGGAACCACGTCGCGCAATTTCTTTTTCGATCCGAACAAAGATTTAAATCAGTATCGAACAGGAAATGGCTTTGGCTACACGACGAGTTACAACGTCTCCGGTCGTAATTGGGGTTGGGAACTCTACGGCGAAGGGTTTACGCAGGACTATCGTGCGGACGTTGGTTTCTTCCAGCGCACAAATTCAAATTTTAATTCTTTCTTCCTGCGTTACAACTCCGATCCTAATACGAAGAAGAAGATCATCTCCTATCACGTTCATTCCTTTAATCATGCCGACTACGACTGGCAGGGCCGGATGTACACGTGGGAATCGGAGAACCTGGTTGAGTTGCAGTTGCCGCGCAATAGTTGGGTTGGTGTGTGGTGGGAACCGGGATACGAGCGGCTGTTTGATCACGAGTTTGGTGCGACGCGAGAAGCGAAGCCGTGCAATCCCTTCTCGGTCACGGACAAGTGTACCTTCTACGGCGCGAGCAATGAGCGTTCTACCGACAAGCAGCACCTTTCGTTTTATGCGGGTTCGAGTTACAGCAAGAAGATTCAGTTCAACGGGCAGGTGACTCAACGTTGGGGACATTTCGATCTCGACTTTGGCAACGGCAGCAAGTATCCGCGAATAAGTCCGGCAGCATTGGCGCTGGGCCAGTTAGCGCCTTTGGATCCGGGTCGTGGCAGTCTGCTTCAGTTCAACGGCAGCGTCACTTATCAGCCGACGAATGAGCTGCGCACGTCGTTCAGTATCAACTCGCAGCGTCTGCGACGTTACGACACCGGCCGGGTTGCATACCGGATTAACATCCTGACTCTTCGTGGGACGTATCAGTTCACGAAAGCGACCTTCGCGCGGCTGATTCTTGACTACAACACGCTCAACTCACGGTTGCGATCGCAGGCGTTGTTGGGTTGGACGCCCAGTCCCGGCACCGCGTTCTACGCCGGTTACAACGACGATCTGAACTACGCGAGCCCGCATCCATTCACGACCCAACTCGTCCCCGGCTTCCGTCGCAACTCGCGCACCTTCTTCATCAAGGCGTCGTACCTGATCCGCAAGGGCTTCTAAACGCCTAGCGTTAAGTTCGCGCATCGGAGCGCCAAAGGCGCGAACTATGAAAGCCAGGGGCAAGCGCGAAGCGCGTCGCCCCTGGTCAACTATTAAAAGGCGAGACTAAGGCCTGAAGGGCCGAAATAACCCCTCCGTATGACGCCCTTTCAGGGCTATTCCGCTTCCCTAAAAACGATCTATGGGCGACGCGCTTCGCGCTTGCCCATGGCTTTCATATGACGCGCCTTTGGCGCTGCAATCAGACACACGCAAAGCTACAATTGCTTTACGTATCTTTACATAACTTTACATAGATCGTTTGGGTCCTTGGTGTCCTGTATGTGTGGCGCGTGATAAACTGCACAGGATGTTTCAGAGTCGGATTCTTTTACTAGGAGTGTCGCTGATACTGGCGGCGCTTTTTTTGACTTCATGTAAGGGTGATTACCAGGCGTCGCAGCGACAGGGTCGTCCGGACGCGAAAACTCCGCGGAAAGTCAAAACTACTGCTGTTGCCGAAACTCCTTTCGGCGAAACAGTAACCGCCAACGGCACACTCGCCGCATACGATCAAACAACAGTCAGCGTTAAGGTTCCCGGACGCGTGCGCACGATCTCCGTCGATCTCGGCAGCGTCGTTTCGCGTGGACAAACAATCGCTGTGGTCGACTCCGAAGATTATCGTCTGCGAGTGCAACAAGCCGAAGCTTCACTGGCCCAGGCACGCGCACGTTTAGGCCTCGCGCCCGAAGGAACTGACGATCGTGTCGATCCGGAAAAGACTGCGACTGTGCGACAGGCTCGCGCCGTTCTCGATGAAGCGCGTTTCGCCCGCGACCGCGCCGCGCGGCTGGTTGAACAGGGAATAATCGCGAAAGCGGAGTTCGATACGGCCACGGCAACTTTCAAAGTTGCCGAAGGACGATATCAGGACGCATACGAAGAGATTCGCAACCGGCAGGGCATATTGGCGCAGCGACGATCTGAGTTGTCGCTTGCCCGCCAGCAGTTGAAAGACACAGCAGTCATAGCGCCGCTCGATGGGATTGTTCAGGAGAAGAAGGTAAGTGTCGGTGAATACCTTGCGGCTGGAGCGCCCGTTGTTGACATCGTCAAAATGGATCCGTTGCGATTACAAGCACAGATACCGGAGCGCGAATCGCAAACCGTACGCACTGGTCAGGATGTTCGTGTAACCGTCGAGGGTGATCAGACAGTTTATCTCGGCAAGATAATGCGACTCAGTCCCGTGATCGCGGAACAGAACCGTGTACTGATGGTTGAAGCCGACGTGCGAAATAATGGAAAGCTTCGTCCCGGTTCGTTCGCACATGCGGAAATCGTCACCAACGACGCGAAGATGGCAGTGACCGTTCCGAACAATGCGATCGTAACGTTTGCCGGCATCGAAAAAGTAATTGTTGTTCAGAACGGAAAAGCGTTGGAGAAGCCGATCACCACAGGGCGTCGCGGTGCTGAATTCACAGAGATTATGTCCGGAATTAGTGTCGGCGAAAAAGTCGTGGTCGATCCGGGCAACCTGCAATCAGGACAGCCTGTCGAAGTAGAAGAATAGCTGTTGGTCTTTTGTACTTGGTTCTTAGTTCTTTGAGGATCAGACCAGGCACAAAGAACAAAAAACTAAGCCCAAAGCACAAAATTGCAAAAACTAGCCGAAATCTGTATCCGCCGACCTGTTTTCGCGACGATGATCGTGTTGTCGCTGGTGGTGGTGGGTGCGGCTGGTTTCTTTAAGCTGGGCGTCGATCGTTTTCCTTCAGTTGACCTGCCTACAGTTTCGGTTCGCGTCGGACTTCCGGGCGCTGCGCCGGAAGAAGTTGAATCATTAGTCACACAACAACTCGAAGAAGTAATCAACACCGTCGACGGCATTAGCGAGTTGCGTTCTGTCTCATCGCAGGGAAGCTCCATTGTAATCGCGACTTTCCGGCTCGACCGCAATCTCGAATCAGCCGCACAGGACGTGCGCGACCGAGTCAACACACTTGGCCGACGTCTTCCGGAGGACGCGACACCTCCGGTCGTTCAGAAATTTGATAACGACAGTACGCCGGTACTAACCATCGCACTCTCTGCAGATCGTTCGCTAAGAGAGCTGACAGAACTGGCAGACAAAACCGTGCGCGTGCAGCTAGAGCGCATCGGCGGTGTTGGCGAAGTTCGCGTGGTCGGCGGTCTCGATCGTGCCATCAACGTTTGGATCGACGCCGAACGACTCGCCGCCTACCAGATTTCAATCTCTCAGATCAGACAAGCTCTCGAACGTCAGAACGCAGACGTGCCGGGCGGAAACGTAACCACCGGCAAAGAAGAGCTGACTCTTCGCACGCTCGGAAGATTCACGGATCCACGCCAGTTTGATGACCTGGTGATCGCGAATGTTAACGGCTCGCCCGTCAAACTGCGTGACGTTGGTCGCGTTGAAGACGGCACAAAGGAACAGCGATCGTTATCGCGGCTCAACGGTGTTCCGACCGTGTCACTCGAAATCAGACGACAATCCGGCGCGAACACTGTTGAGGTCATCAACGGTCTGAAGGCCGCTTTGCCGCGTGTCAGTGCGCAACTCCCTGAAGACGTTAAAGTCGAAGTCATTCGCGACCAATCCAGATACATCGAAGCCGCCCTTCACGAGATTCAGACGCACTTAGTGCTGGGCAGTATTCTCGCCAGTCTCGTCGTGCTGTTGTTTATGCGCTCGTGGCGTTCGACGCTGATCGCCGCGGTTGCGATCCCCTGTTCGGTGATCTCGACCTTCGGCATGATGAAGGCACTCAACTTCACACTCAACAGCGTCACCATGCTCGCACTCGTGTTGATGGTGGGTGTGGTGATCGACGACGCGATCGTCGTGCTCGAAAACATCTTCCGCTTCATTGAAGAAAAGAGAATTGCAGCAAAAGAAGCGGCGCGTGAAGCAACGAAGGACATCGGTTTGGCTGTACTGGCTACAACTCTGTCTCTCGTCGTCATCTTTTTGCCGGTATCGTTCATGTCGTCCATCTCTGGACGCTTTCTGTATCAGTTCGGTATCACCGCTGCCGTCGCGATCATGGTGAGCTTGCTGGTTTCGTTCACGCTCACGCCGATGATGAGCTCGCGGCTGATTCGTGTGAGCGACGCGAAAGGTGGGCACGAGGCGCCGTCATCGCGACGCGGCTTCTATCGTTTTATCGATGGCGGTTACACGCACATGCTGGCGTTCGCGATGCGACACCGCGTGGCAGTGGCGGTTATCGCCCTCGCGACAGTGCTGACGAGTGTGCCGCTGTATCGTGCGGTGAAGCAGGAGTTTATTCCGACGAACGTTGACGAAGCGGAGTTTGAAGTCAGCGTCAATGGACCTGAAGGCACAAACCTCGCCGTGATGAACGAAGTCATTTCTGCGATGGAGAAAGACATCCTCGAAACGCCCGGTGTGAGACTCGTGCTGGCCCAGTCTGGCGGTGGTTTTGTCGGCGGCGTTAATCAGGGCAATGCATATGTGCGCATCGCGCCGCACGAAGAACGCACGCTCTCGTTTGGCAAGTTCTGGACTGAGTTGAAGAAGGGCAATCCCCTCAACGCATTCAAGGGAAACTACACGCAACAGGATGTGATGTTGGAAGTGCGCCGGCGACTACAGAAATATTCGCCAATGCGTATTGGTGTGCGTAACGCGCAGTCGTTCAACTTCGGCGCCGGTGG
Source organism: Pyrinomonadaceae bacterium (assembly GCA_035278765.1). Taxonomy (GTDB): domain Bacteria; phylum Acidobacteriota; class Blastocatellia; order Pyrinomonadales; family Pyrinomonadaceae; genus PSRF01. The sequence continues at coordinate 6,252 of DATEIS010000625.1, forward strand.
ACGAACTGACATCGACTTCGTCTTTCGTGGTCCGGAACTCGAGACGCTCGCTGGTTATGCAGACGATCTGGTCGAGCGCTCGAAACAACTCGGCGGCATTGTCGACGCTGACACCACTCTGAAGCTCAACAAACCTGAGCTGCGCGTCAAGATCGATCGCGATCGCGCTGCGGATCAGGGCGTTGACACGTCTGACATCGCTACCAGTTTGCGTTTGATGGTCGGTGGTGAGGAGGAGGCGTCTCGCTTCCGCGATGAATCGGTAAACGAGGATTACGACGTGCAGTTGCGTTTGACTGAGGCGGACCGGCGTGATGTCGGCACGATTAGTCGTCTGTACGTGCCTTCGTCGCGCGGTGGACTTGTACGGCTCGATAACCTCGTAAAGATCGAACGCGACACGAGTCCGTCGCGAATCGATCGTCTCGATCGTGAGCGACAAGTTTCGGTGCGAGCGTCGGTGGCCCCTGGCTTTGCCCTCGCAGATCGAATCGAAGCTCTGCGCGGAACAGTTCGTGAAATGAATCTGCCGAGCGCTTACACGACCACGGTTTCAGGTCGCGCACGCGAACTCGAGAGAACGTTTACCGAATTTATCTGGGCGTTCATTCTCTCGATCATCTTCATGTACATGATTCTGGCCTCACAGTTTGAGAGCACCGTGCACCCGCTCACGATTCTGTTGAGTTTGCCGCTTTCGGTTCCGTTTGCCTTGCTGTCGTTGTGGGGTACTGGGGATACGCTGAATCTTTATTCGGCGCTCGGTATTCTGGTCTTGTTTGGCGTGGTGAAGAAGAACGCGATCTTGCAGATCGATCACATGAACAATCTGCGCGCCAAGGGCATGGAGCGGCACGAGGCGATCATGCAGGGCAATCGCGATCGGTTACGTCCGATTCTGATGACGACGCTCGCGCTCGTCGCTGGTATGTTGCCGCTGGCGCTTGGAACTGGTCCTGGTGCTGAGGAGCGCCGTTCGATCGCTATCGTGGTGATTGGTGGTCAGAGCCTGTCGCTGCTGCTCACGCTGATCGCGACGCCGGTGGTCTATTCGTTACTCGACGATCTGAAAGCAACTTCTCGCTGGCGCCGTTTCGCGGAAGGCACCGCTGCTGTTACTCACGGAATCATTGCTCGTTTGAAACCACGTCGCAAACCCCGCGAGGCCACGCCTGAACCAACCTCCGAAGTTAGTGGTGATTGAGATTTGTTATCCACAGATTACACAGATTTGTTTTATATAATCTGCGTAATCTGTGGATAGGATTTATTCTTTGTAGTTCGCGCCCATTCGATCGAGCTTTCTCAATAGCCCAGGCCAAACCAGTCGTCCACCGCCACCTTGCGTAACCACCGCTTCCTGCGCGGGAATCTGCGCGAAGATCTTCGGATCGATCGGCACCAGTTTCACGCCGCCTGCCTGCGCCATGATCTGAATCCGGCACGCGCGCTGTAGCAGAAACATCGAGAGAAACGCGTCTGCGACGGTTGGTCCAACAGTCAACAACCCGTGATTTCTCAAGATCAGAAAAATCTTCTTCCCAAGATCCGCAACGAGTCGCGGTTTCTCTTCATCATTCAACGCGAGCCCCTCGTAATCGTGATAACCAAGCGACGCAAGAACAAAAAGCGACTGCTGCGAAATCGGCAGCAAACCATCCTGTTGCGCAGACACGGCGATGCCGTGCTCTGTGTGCAGGTGCATGACGCAAAGCGCATCCTCACGCGCCGCATGCACCGCGCTGTGGATCGTGAACCCCGCCGGATTGATCTTGTACTCCGAATCCATCACGATCTTGCCATCGAGATCCACCTTCACCAGACTCGATGCAGTAATCTCTTCAAACATCATCCCGTAAGGATTGATCAGAAAATGATGCTCCGGTCCAGGCACGCGCGCGGAGATGTGCGTGAAAACGAGATCATCCCAGCCGTAGTCCGCAACCAGACGATATGCAGCGGCTAGATCAACACGGACTTGCCACTCTTCCGGAGAAACGATGTCGCGAACGTTGGCTTGCTTTACTTGTTCAGGGGCGCTCATAGTTATCCTTTCATCTCCTGCTGAAGATCTGCCGGTTCCGGCATGCTCAGAACTTCTTCCCAGCCCGACACATCGACGCGCATGCGTTGGACCAGATCGTCGCGAAGCTTTCGCAGCGACGCGCTCAATTGTCGTGGATAATTCTCGATGTCGGCGAAACGTTGTCGTTGTTCTGCGACAAAAGCCTTCTGCTTCTCGATCGAGGGGATCGACGAGTGTTGCCCGTTTTCCCAGAAGGGAAGCAGCAGTCGATCGACTTGCACGGCGCCGGGAATCTCGACTTCTTCACTATCGAGCCCGATGACGTCGCCAACGTACATTCCCCGTTCATTCGTGCCGCGAAACAACTGCAGCATTCCGGGCAGCGTGATCTTATCTTCTGAATTCGATGCTTTGAGTGTCGGCAGTCCCTTCATCACACATTGTTTGAATATTACTCCGGCAACTGCCGGAATCTCGCTCGACAATTTTGTCCCGATGCCAAAGCCGGCGACTTCGGGAAACTCGTCCACGATCTTTTTGACTTTTTCAACTGTCAGATCGCCGGTGAGATTCGCGCGCAGTCCTGTCAATCCGTTGGCTGCGAAGAACCGCAAACACCACTCGCCGAGTTCCGCCAGATTTCCGGAGTCCACACGGAAACCTTTGAACGCACGGCGCCGCGCTTCGTTCGAGGTCGCAGCCATGGCCGCATGGACCGCGCCCGTGTACACGTCAATCGTATCGAGCAGGAGAGTTGTGCCGTTCGGATTTGCGTCGAGCCAGCGCTCGAACGCGACTTGTTCGAAATGTTTTGGTTTATGCGTGCGCGGCTCGATCTCCGGCTGGTCCATGTACTCGATATAGGCCTGTTGCCAGTAGTGAGCTTCAGTGCCGACGGCGGGAATGTCGAGCCGGTGCGCCGCTTCGAGATTCGAAGTGTCGTTGAAGCCGCCAATGAAGGCGTAAACGGCAATATCGACGGCACGCTCGATGTCGCCATTGCGACGCAGGGAGAAATCGGAGAGCCAGCGTTTCTCTCCGGCAGCCATCCGAAACTGCATCGCCGTGCTCGCTGTCGTCATCGGCAGATCAAACGCGTGCTCGAACTTGATTTCCTGTGCCTGTGTCAGACCGAATGCGCCAGTGATATCAGCAAATGGCTCGTGGGCGAAAACGATCGTGCCGGGGCGCACTGTTCTGATCTTGCCGACAAACTGAATGTCTTCGATCGCTTCGGCGAAGAGTTGCAGACCACCGCGATCCTGTTCGAGAAAACGAAGACGCGGGCGATCGATCTGGCTGTCGACGAGCAGACGGACCAGGCGTTCATGGCCCAAACACGGAGCGAACGGAATCTTGCGTTGAGTTACATAGAAGGTCGCTTCCGCATCGCTGAGTCGTTGATCGTGCAGACGGGTGCAATCCTTGAACGACGCATCGCCCATCGCGGCGTGGTAGCGATCGATATTGAGAGTTCCCATTACGCAGATTTCGCGGATTTCTTCGCGGATACGATCTCAGCGCCGGCCTTGCGCATCTCTTCAATCGCGCGTTCGCCGTCGCCGGGTTGGACATCGACTGCTCGCATTGCGTTTGTTAACGCTTTGACTCTGAATCCATTCTTGATCGCATCGAGCACGGTTGACTTGACGCAGTAGTCGGTGGCAAGTCCGCCGACAACGACTTCTTCGACGTTTTGTTGTCGAAGTTGGGCCAGGAGATCGGTCTCGTCGAATGCGGAGTAACAGTCTGTGTCGCCCAGACCCTTTGAGATCACGGTGATGCGCGGATCTTTGCGGAGCGCAGGATGAAACTCCGCGCCTTTTGTGTTTTGCACGCAGTGTACGGGCCAGACCCCGCCATGTGCCGCGAAGTGTTTCGTCGTTGGCGGATGCCAATCGCGACTCTTATAGACAGGCGCGCCGCGCTCCAGAAACTCGTCGATGACTTGATTCAGAGGCTCGACAACCTCGTCGCCGTGAGGCACTGCAAGTGTGCCACCGGGACAGAAGTCGTTCTGCACGTCAACAACGATCAGGGCTCGCTTTGGGGTGGTCATTGGTTTACAGGATTAACAAGATTAGCAAGATTTGCAGGACACAATCCCGCAAATCTTGAAAATCCTGTCATCCTGTAAAATGTTACACTGCCTCCATCATGAATCCTAATGATCTCGCCAAACGCATCTGGCAGAAAGATGCGTCGCTGTGGAAGTCTGACGAGGATAGCGTCAAAAACATTAAAAATTCCCTGGGTTGGTTAACTGTGGCTGATGAAATGATCGGCGTTGTCGATGATCTCGTCGCCTTTGCCAAGTCGGTTCGCGATCGTGGTTTTCAACACGTGATGGTTTGCGGTATGGGTGGTTCATCGCTGTGCCCGGAGGTGCTCGCAAGAACATTTGGCAGACAAGCTGGATTCCCTGAACTGCTCGTACTCGATTCGACAGATCCGGACGTGATTGCTGCGTTTCAGCAACGGATCGATGTCGAGCGTTGTTTGTTCGTGATTGCTTCAAAATCCGGCAGCACGACAGAGCCGAACGTTTTCTACAAGTTCTGGTACGAAGAAGTCAGTAAACGTCGAGATAATCCGGGCGACAACTTCGTCGCGATTACTGATCCGGGTTCGCCCTTAGTCGAGACCGCACAAGAACTCAAATTCCAGCGCACGTTTCTCAACCAGGCAGACATCGGCGGACGCTACTCAGCGCTCTCATACTTCGGGATGGTCCCCGCGGCGTTGATGGGACTCGACATTCGCGATCTTCTCGACGCAGCGCGTCTCGCCGCGAAGGCAGTTACTCCCGCGGCGGAGTTGGGGATTGTGATCGGTGATTATGCGAATGAAGGACGTGACAAACTCACGCTCGTAATCGATCAAAACCTCGAGACACTCGGTTTGTGGATTGAACAACTGATCGCCGAGAGCACCGGCAAGGAAGGCAAGGGAATACTTCCGGTGAATGGCGAGCCGCTCGGTACTCCGGACGACTACGGCAACGATCGTGTGTTTGTCTCGATCTCGCTGGGTTCGATTTCTGAAGACACACAGGCAAAACTCGACACCCTTGCGGCCGTTGGGCATCCGGTCATCAATCGTAAACTTGATGACCTCTACGATCTCGGAGCGGAATTCTTCGCTTGGGAGTTTGCGACCGCCTGCGCCGGTTGGCGTCTCGGGATCAATCCTTTCGATCAACCGAACGTACAGGAAGCGAAAGACGCAACGAAGGAATTGCTGAGTTCATTCGTACGCCGTGGGCACCTTGAGGAACGGAATAAGATTGCCGCGGATGATCTGATGACGATCTATGGTGGCGATGATGCAGAGGAAGTCGAGTCTGTGTCTGAAGTTCTGCGAAGACATCTAGCCGGTGTAAAGCCTGGTGATTACATCGCGTTCCTGAACTACATCGAAGAGACTCCCGAAACGGATCAAAAGTTTCAGGAGCTTCGAGTGCAACTGCGCGATAAGACTCACTGTGCGGTAACGATTGGTTATGGTCCACGTTTTCTGCACTCGACCGGACAACTTCACAAAGGTGGTCCTGACACGGGTGTCTTCTTTCAGATCATCGCGAATGACCGCGAAGACTTCGCGATCCCCGGTGAGCCGTACACCTTCACGATCCTGAAACAAGCTCAAGCCCTTGGTGACTTTCTCGCCCTTGTAAAACGCGGCCGTCGCGTCATCGGCATCGACCTCGGCAACAACACGTCAGCTGCCTTAGAGGAATTGTATAGGCTGATGGTTTAGGGCCCACGGAATAACACGGATTCCGTTCCGTATTGGCTTCCGTGTCCCTCTGTGTCCGTCAGCCTGACCGCGTTGAAGTCGTACGTTTTTTGCCCTCACCGCACAGATGTCATACGCCCCTGGAAACCTCCCGTTAATAGTTGTTTGTTAATTTCAAAGGACATCCCCCAGGATAGAATCGTTCTAAGGGTCAGGCATACGAGTTGCCGATTGGAAGTGCTTACTCGCTTCCATGGAACCTGCCAATATGGAGGAGGAACCGTCGCCGTGATGTTTATTGAGAAATTTTTTAAAAATGAACTGGCTATCGATCTGGGCACCGTCAATACACTCATCTATCAACCCGGCAGAGGAATCCTCTTGAACGAACCTTCTGTCGTAGCGATCGATCGCTACGATGGTGAAGTCGTTTCGGTGGGACACAAGGCACTCAAGCTCTTGGGCCGCGAGCCACGCGGCATCGAAGTGCACCGGCCAATCCATTCGGGCACGATCTTCAATTTTGAAGTTTCACGAAAGATGTTGCGTACCTTCATCGCGAAAGTGACTGACGGACATGGCGGCTACCGTCGTGGCCATTTTGTCGTCGGCATACCCGGCTCTGCGACTGCTGTCGAGCAACGTTCAGTTCGCGATGCCGCACACGATGCAGGTGGTCGTCGTATCGATCTGGTTGACGAAGGACTCGCCGCGGGAATCGGCTCGGGTCTCGCTTTCGACGATGAACGCGCACATCTCGTCGTCGATATCGGTGGTGGAACTACAAACATCGCCATCGTCGCATCTGGTGGTGTTGTTAACTCGATGAGTTTGACGGCAGCCGGAAACGCGATGGACGAAAGCATTCGCGATTACGTGCGTTCAAACTACTGCATACAGATCGGCGAGTACACCGCGGAAGCAATGAAGCGGGAACTTGGTGCGCTAAACGACGAAGACATTCCAGCCGACGAGCGCAAGCTGCAAGTTGTTGGTAAGCAGTTGAGCGATGGCTATATGTGCGCAGTGCATATCACTGCGGAGGAAGTGCGCGGCGCTTTGGAGCCTGTTATCAATGAGATCGTTGCCGGGATCCGGCGCGTGATTGAAGATGCGCAACCGGAAGCAGTCGCCGACATCTATTACTCGGGAATGATTCTCACTGGTGGTGGTTCACTGCTGAAGGGATTGAAGAACCGTCTCCAAAATGAATTGAAGCTGCGTGCGACGATGCCGGAAGATCCGATCAGCACGGTGGCAATGGGCGCCGGCATCCTGCTCGGTGCGCCCGAGCAATTGTATCGTTGCGCGATTCGGCAGAACCTGCCTGTCTGGGAAGAATCGGAAGAGCTCGTTGTCAGTTATTAAACGCGGATTGTACGGATCATAAGATCCGTACAATCGGTGTTAACAATTCACGTAACCCAACGCCCAAAACACGATAATAAAGATCAAAATGGTGGAGATGCATCCTCCGCCAAACTTCCATGCCGCAGCACCTGCGAGTATTCCTCTTAATGGACCTTCCATTGATTACCTCCGCTTGATATCGAGACACTAAAATCAACCTCTCATCCTTCGGCAAACTGAGTGCCAATGGACTATCCACGTCCACGCTTCAGAAACCGGAGCAGTGATTGTTCGGCATCGTGCAGTCCCCGACCACGATATGCGATCAGATCCTCGAGCTTGCCTGAACAGTTATCGATCACTTGCCCTTTCTCGAATGAATTGATGATCTCCGGACAGACATACGAACCACGGCAGACGGCCGGCGTGTTTCCCAACACCTCTGCCGTCTCTTTGATTGCTGCCACGATCTTCTTTTTGCGCGCCGTCTTCTTTTCAGGAATTTCGTCGCCTTCTCGCGCGAGCGCACACGCGCAAACCAGCGTGCCCGCCCAGGTGCGAAAATCCTTCGCACTGAATTTCGATCCCATCACTTCCTTGATGTACTCATTGATATGGCGTCGTGTTACAGGAGTCGGTTTGCCGTCGCCGTTTTGATACTTGAAGACGTTGAAACCCGGCAGTTTCATCGTGGAACGAATCACGCGAGCCACTTGTCGATCTCGTAACTGTCGCTGCTGTCGCACACCTGACTTTCCCGGAAAATCAAACTCGATCAACTCGCCCTTTACGTTGACGTGTTTACGTCGGAGTGTAGCGATCCCGTAGCTACCATTTTCATTCGCGTAAACCTCACTGCCCGGTCTCATGTAACAAGTCGACAGAATGCGCAGCACCGCAGCCAAAACACGCTCACGAGTCAGTCCTGGCTGTCGTAAATGACGCGCGACTGTTTTCCGCATCTGTGGAATCGCTTGTGCAAACTTTGTGATTCGTTTGAATTTCCGCTGCTCCTGCGCGCGCGTGTGGCTTGAGTGATAAAGATACTGCCAGCGTCCCGCTGCATCTTTACCGATGACCTGCACCCTGCCATTCGCCGCAGGATTGATCGCGACTTCAGTCCACGCCGGCGGAATCTTGAGCTCCTCGATCCGATCAAGGTCGGCTTTCGTGAGCCGGCCGCTTACAGGCTTGTAGCGAAATCCTCTTTTCGGAGTACCGAGTCGACGTATGCCGATGTTCTGCAGACGTTCGATATTTGTCATTGTTGGAACGGGATTTGAGTGTGCATTAGTTGAATAGATTAAAGGTCAGTCAGGGAAGGTCGAATTGAATAAGCAAATCAATCCTCAAAATCGTAGTGTTGATAGTGTCCGATACGACATTACTTGCTCGTGGTGTGGCGCCTTGATCAGATCGACCAACGTCGAGCTGCCGGAACAGATGTGCTTGATTTGTCATGCGCGAATGCTCAACGACTATTTTCAACGTTTGAGAAAAACGAGCGGCGAAAGGCGAACCACTCGCCGCTCGTTTTGAAAAACAGGTCATATAGAACCTGGTTTCACTTTTCCTGATCGCCACGATCACCTTGCCCCGGTGGAACTTTCGTTTTCGCTTCTTGCTGTCGATCGCGCGCGAGCGAACGTCCAACGTCCGCAACGTCTTCAAACTGCCCCTTCTCATTTCGTCTGACAAAACGTTTGTCTGTGCCGGTATCAATTAGTTCACGATGACTTTTTGTCGGCTTCTTCGCCATTTATCAACCTCCTTTAAAGTGTAGGTTTCCTGTACAGCAGTGTCCCGCAGTTGTTTAATTCCGGGGCACTTGGAACCCTAATTCCCGCCAATCAATTCACTGCGCAAGCACGATGCCACCACAAAATCGACGCAAAAACGCGCTCGGATCGTGAATTGCAAATCGTGGCTCAGACAGGAAAGAGGATTGATGGCCAGTAAAGTAAAACAGCCGAAATCGCCGATGCCGGCTCAACATCAACGCAAGCCCGGAATCGAAGCGAAACTAAAACCGCGCCCACGTTATAAAGCGCCGCACTATGCAGGCGCTGGAAAACTGAAAGAGAAGGTGGCGCTGATCACGGGCGGTGATTCAGGTATCGGTCGTGCAGTCGCAGTGCTCTTCGCTCGTGAAGGAGCCGATGTCGCCTTCACTTACCTGAAGCCTGAAAAGGAAGATGCTGAAGAGACGAAGCGTGCAGTTGAGGCTGAGGGCCAACGTGCTTATGCGCTTTCAGGGGATGTGCGCGATCCGAAAGTCTGCAAGAAGCTGGTCGAGAAGACTGTCGAAGAATTTGGAAAGCTCGACATCCTCGTCAACAACGCTGCTTTTCAACAGCATCAGGAAACTATTGACGACGTCACTGAAGAGCAATGGGACCGAACGTTCAAAACAAACATCTACGGTTACTTTTACATGACCAAAGCGGCCCTCCCGCATCTCGAAGAGGGAAGTGCAATCGTAAATACAGGATCGATCACGGGTCTCGAAGGAAGCAAAGAATTGCTCGACTACGCTTCGACGAAAGGCGCCATTCACGCGTTTACGAAATCGTTGGCGCAGAATCTCGTCGAACGTGGAATTAGAGTGAACTGTGTGGCGCCTGGACCAGTCTGGACGCCTTTAAATCCGTCGGATCAAAAACCGAAGGACGTGGCCGAATTCGGCGCCGACACGCCGATGAAGCGTCCCGCGCAACCGGAAGAGATCGCGCCGGCTTATGTTTATTTCGCATCGGAAGCTGATTCAAGTTATGTCACTGGAGAAGTTCTAACTTTACTTGGAGGCGAAACAACCGCGGCTTAAGTGCGGTATGACCGCAGTGCGGTTATGAGCCGCTAATTCATCAGGAGGATAAACATGGCAGACGATAGCAGCAGTGCAGCGAGCACCGGAATCATCGCAATTCTAGTGATCTTCGTGATCCTTGTGGTAGGTGCGTTGTTTGTATTTGGAGGCCGGTGGTTTGGCGGCAATAAGAAGATTGATGTGAATATCGGAACGCCTGCGAAGTAGTCCTATTATGCAAGACGATTCACAGGCAACAACATCCATTTGGATGGCGACCGCAAATACGCCATCTCAATCACCGTTAAAGGAAAGTATCCGCACCGATATTTGCATCATCGGTGCGGGTATAGCAGGGCTGACGACTGCTTTTCTGCTGGGAAGAGAAGGGCGTTCGGTCGTCGTGCTGGATGACGGA
>DATEIS010000626.1:0-2673 GCA_035278765.1 Pyrinomonadaceae bacterium
GGATTCAAATCTCACGACGTCTTTTTCACTGATCGGCAAACAGCTCGCGAACTATCGTGTCGAAAAACTCCTGGGCGCCGGCGGCATGGGTGAAGTTTATCTCGCACGCGACAGCAAACTGGATCGACTGGTCGCGCTCAAGATTCTTCCGTGGCATTTCGTAGCTGACACTGAGCGATCCGCACGCTTTCAACGTGAGGCGCGTGCACTCTCAACGTTGAATCACCCTAACCTTGTGACGATCTACGAAGTCGGCGAAGCTAACGGTGTTCATTTCATCGCGATTGAATACGTCGAGGGGCAAACGCTTTCGTCTTTACGAGACAAGCTTGGTTTGAGGGAGAGTCTCGCATTTGTGGCTCAGGTGGCAGAAGCTCTCTCTGCCGCCCATCAGGCCGGAATCGTGCATCGTGACATCAAGCCTGAGAACGTAATGGTGCGTCCGGATGGCTATGCGAAAGTTCTGGACTTTGGTCTCGTGAAATTGAGCGAGGTTGCGGCATCTGAGGATGCACTAAGCACACAAATTGGGGTGGCGATGGGAACGCTGGCTTACATGTCGCCAGAACAGGCGAGTGGTGAGGAGGTCGATCATCGTACGGACATCTGGAGTCTCGGCGTTTTGTTATATGAGCTCGTCACCCGGTGCAAGCCATTCAAGACTGAAACCCGACAGGCAACTATCAACGCGATTCTCTCGAGTGATCCTAAGCCTGCGACTGCGATTGACGGGACGCTGCCTTCCGATGTCGATCTGATTTTGAACAAAGCACTCGAGAAGGATCGTGAGCTTCGTTATCAAACAGCTTCAGATTTCCGCGCTGACATTCGTCGTTTGTTGCGCATGATCGACTCCGCGGCGACGATCTCAAATCCAAAAGCTTCTACCGGTCCTCTTCCGCTAGTCGCGCGTCGCTCGTGGTTCTGGCCAGTAGCGATTGTTATCACCCTGATCGGTGCGGCCATTCCACTCGGTTGGTATCTCACGAGGGCGAAAACAATAGCTCCAAATTGGTCGCGTGCGTCGCACCTTCAGTTGACAACTCAACCTGGTACCGAGTTTTTCCCGACGCTTGCTCCGGATGGCGAAGATTTTGTTTTTGCGAGTGAGCCAGAAGGAAATTTTGATCTGTTTCTGCAGCGTGTTGGCGGAAAGAATGCGAGGTCGTTGACACCGAATACACCTTCAGACGAGTACGAGGCGTCGTACTCGCCGGATGGCAAACGCATCGCGTTCTACTCCAACCGTGAACCGGCAGGTGTGTACGTCATGGAGGCCACGGGCGAGAATGTCAAGCCGCTCGTTCCGCGTTGTCATCATCCTGCGTGGTCCCCGAATGGTAAGGAGATTGTTTGCAGCAGAGTCGGTCATAGTTTGCCGTCAACTCGAAATATCAATCCGAGCTCGTTATTCATCGCTGATGTGGAAACGGGCGTCCAGCGGACGCTTTGTGAAAACGATGCTATGCAGCCGTCATGGTCGCCAAACGGATCGCGAATCGCGTTTTGGTTCAATCCGCCGAGCTCAGGACGAAGTGACATAGCGACGATTTCCAAAGCCGGCGGAGAAATCGAAGTCGTTACCAGGGATGCCTCAACGAATTGGAATCCGGTGTGGTCCCCCGACGGCAAATTCCTTTACTTCGCAAGCGATCGCAGCGGCAACATGAGCTTTTGGCGGGTGCCGATCAACGAAGAGACCGGAAAAGTTCTGGGTGAACCGGAAGCAGTTTCAACCCCGGCAACATTCAATCGTCATTTGAATTTTTCGCGCAGTGGGAACCGTCTCATCTATGTGCAGACAGACAGGCGCGCAAATATTCAGGCGGTCAAATTTGATCGAGAGCGAGGGAAGGTTATTGCTGAGCCGTTCTCGATCACGCGCGGAGATAATCGAGTTGTGCGACCTGAGTTATCGCCTGATGGAAGTCGGTTCGTGATGAGACTCTTGCGTGGGACGCAGGAAGACATTGTGCTCGTTGATCGTGACGGGACGAACTGGCGAGACCTGACAAACGATAAGTTCTTTGATCGTTATCCGCGTTGGTCGCCCGACGGAAAGAGAATCGCGTTTACCTCGGATCGAAGTGGTCGTTACGAGATCTGGACCATAGACGCGGAGGGCACAAATCTTCGACAGCTCACTTTCGACAGTCAAGGGGATACCACGTTGCCGCTCTGGTCACCGGATGGAACGCGCCTGCTGTTTCAGCGAAGTCGAGTGAATATGATCCTCGATCTTAATAAAGATTGGGCGTCGCAAACGCTGCAGCAGTTACCAAAGCCGGACAAGACTTTTGTAGCCTGGGATTGGTCGCAGGATGGGAAGAAATTGATCGGGACATTCACTGACGGGTCGATCGGTTATTACTCGTTCGAGACGAATCGATATGAGAAAGCTCCTGACGTCTGTGGGTACCCGATGTGGATTCCTGATAGCACCGGTTACATCTGTCTGACGGGTGGTAAGGCGCACATCGGTGATGCTACGAAGAAGGGAATCCGTGAAATCCTTTCGTTGAAGGACGCGCAGATTCATGGCATCGCGGTGTCGCGGGACGGACAATTCATTTACTTCTCAGCCTATTCGACCGAAAGCGACATCTGGTTGCTGGACCTGCAATAACGATTTGGGCGTAACTGTAGGGGCGGCCCTCCGTGGCCGCCCGTGGC
>DATEIS010000627.1:0-17380 GCA_035278765.1 Pyrinomonadaceae bacterium
CATTGCGGATCGCATCGCGTGGGCCGCGGCTGAGAATCCGCAACCGCACGATTGTGAAGGCGACGAGGTCTGCCATCTTTTTGTATTCGAAGGCGCCGTAAAGTATCTGAACGTGCATCCAAACGGAGTGCATGCGGCTGAAGCCGTCAAGAATCTTAACGAGTTGCTGACGGATGAAGTCATCAAAAGAGCGAACGCCAAGGGCGGCGATAGCTACGCCGTAGAGGAACGAACTAATTTGAGAAGGCTCTTCGCTTCGCTCCGGCTTGCGGTCGCGAAAACGTCTGTCGCTGAAAAGATTGAGATTCTGAAAAAGCTGCAACGAGTAACGCGTTGAGGAGAACTCCAGATGGCGAGGCAAATCAAAATCGGTCTGGTTACTGTGGTTGCAGGAGTCGTGCTGATCATCGCGTTTGCCGCGCGCCGCACTGAGAGTGCTAAAGATGAGTTTCGTTTTGACGCCGCGAAACTCAAAGACGGCGCCACATGGATTCAAGTCAATGCCAAGCCTTACCTCATCTCCTCAATCGTAGCTACTGATTGTCGTGCGCCCATTGCGATCGACGTGGAATCGCAAAGAAAAAGAAATCCCCACGCAGAGTCGTACATCACTGTCTACGTTAACAAAGCCGGTCGTGACGCAATGTTTGCTAAAGATGTGCAGCGTTTCCCGGAAGGATCGATCATCGTTAAAGAGAAGATCGGCACTCATCTCGAAGGTGGTAAGCCGCTGCTGTACACGCTCATGAAGAAGCGCGAGCCCGGCTACAACCCGAAGGTTGGTGATTGGGAGTTTTCAGTTGTGGGTCCCGACGGTAAGCAGTTGCAGGCTATCGGAAAGCTTGAAAACTGCCAAGCCTGTCACTTAAGGAAAAGCGAATCTGATTTTGTCTTTCGTCCTTACGTCAAATCGGAGTAAGTAAAGATCTTCCATATGAATATCGAAACGTTGCGTGACTACTGCCGGACGCTTCCGGCTGTGACGGAAGACATTAAGTGGGGCCACGATCTGTGTTTCTCCGTTGCTAACAAGATGTTTTGCGTTGCGGCATTAGACGGGCCGTTGAGCGTTTCCTTCAAAGTAAAGGACGATGAGTTTGACGAGTTGTCGAGCTCGCCGGGAATGCGTCCAGCACCATACGTGGCGCGATACAAATGGGTGCTGGTTGAAGATCCGGGATGTCTCAACCGGAAGGAGTGGGAGCACTATATCAAGCAATCGTACGACCTTGTGCGATCGAAGCTGCCGAAGAAAGTCGCGCGGCAACACGGGCTGTCATAACCTCACGCTTTATCCTCCGCAAAGTAATCCCGGAAACGAAACCTACCTCAGACTCATAGATAGCAGAGACTAAACAAATCCTCGCTGCTTCCTAAGCAAACACAAAGGAGGACCGCATGAAAGCCCTCGGATTACTGATAACGGCTCTGCTCGTGGGAATAACCTCGTGCAAACCACCTGAGACTAACCAGAATACAGCGAGCCCGACTGTTACGGCTACCGCTACACCCACACCCTCGCCCACTGCTGCCGTGTCTCCAACCTCGACCGCGCCGACGACCGCGACCGTTAAGGGTTCCAATCTTAAGTGGCAAGATGACGCGAGCGGGACGCCGGTAACGACGATCAAGGTTGGAGGAACTGTTACCTGGACGATCACCGGTGGAACGCATCAATTGGAGCGAGTTGCGGGCAGTGCTGCAAATGGATGTGGCGAACTCGATGCTTCGTTTGATTCCAACAATATGACTTCCGGGCAGTCGGTGAGCCGGACGTTTACGAAGGTCGGAACATTCGGATATCACTGCGGCATTCACCAGGGCACTCCCAATTGCACAACTCCACCTGGCAGTGGACCAATGCCGGGCGTGATCAAGGTTGTGCCGTAGCGCTTGTGAACGTTTAGATTTGCGAGTCTTAGTTCACGAGTAGAAGTGTGCCGACATCTTTGCTCGGTAATAACAAACGGAGCGCCGAAGGCGCGGGAATATGAAAGCCAGGGGCAAGCGCGAAGCGCGTCGCCCCTGGATCAATATAAAGAGATGCGACGCAGCCCTGAAAAGGGCGTAATACGACTGCGTCTATTTCGGCCTTTCAGGCCTCGCCGCACTTTGTGGGGACTTAACCAGGGGCGCGGTTTGTTCCGAATCTGTGGCCACTGCACGACGCGGTAGTCGCCTCGACCTTGCAGTTCTCAATGATCCAAATGCGTAACGCGCAACCAGGAGCCGACCGCTTTTTCAAATGTTAACGCCGTAATTAGCCCTACTCCGTGAACGCCTCCTTGCGGAAGAAGCCGGCGAAGCGTTTGAGAACCGATGTGGTCATGTAAGGATGCGTGGTTGAGCCGGGGCCGGCCTGGACGAAGAGGTGGCCGTGTTCTTTGAGGAAGTCCTGATAGACAGGTCCACTGCCGTGAGCGAAGAATTCCTGCTGGTTGGTCCAGGAGGAATTGTAGACGAGGGCGTCGACTTGTGATGGCGGCAGGGCCATCGCGTACTCGCTCACATCGGGCACACTCACCGTGTACATCAACGTCGTCGGTTCCTCGGTGCGCACGGCCTCAACGTAGGGTTTAAGAGCCGCCTTCACTTTCTCACGACAGCCCGGTTTCATTACCCAACGTGCTTCGACTTGCCACGCCGTCATGACATCCGCGCCGGGGCGGATGAAGCCATCGATCATCTCGAGCGGTTGCAACATCATGAAGGGCACGGTCGGCCCGTACATGTTCAGAAAGTACGAGCCGTTCTTCGCGAAGAATTCTTTCAAGATCGGCGAGTTGGCATGATGGTGATAAGCGTCGCGATCTTTGAAGCCCTCGACGAAGGCGACCTGTTGCGGCCCCGGCATCGGAAACGTGTTGACGCCGGGATCGAGGTTTGGAGTGTGGAGCAGATACATCCACGTGTCGGGCTCTTCCTTCTCAACCTGCGCCGCGAGTGCGCCGAGTGCTGCATAGGCTTTTGCTTCGTTGCCGGGGATGATGGACCAAAAGGCGTCGAGGATATACATGAAATTTTCTCCTACAGAGCTTTGCTTTACCTAAAAGTCGGGAAACGTAATTGGACACAGTCAGGTCTTGATATCAAGAGTTAGATCCTATGAGCCAAGCGCCGCGATAATGCTGTCGGCTGATTTGAAGGCCAGCGCCATCAGTGTCAACGTTGGGTTTGCAGTGCAGACGGTTGGAAAGCTACCGCTGCCGACGATCCAAAGGTTCGGCACGTCGTGCGAGCGTTGACTTGCATCGACCACTGAAGTCTCACCCTTGTCACCCATGCGATGTGTTCCCACTACGTGACCTGCGCCGTAGTAGTGATAGTTCACGCCACGGTAAGTGAAGTCGCCCGCACCGCCGACGCCGTTCACTGTGAACTCCTTCGCGCCCATCTTCTGATAGACCTGCGAGCAGACGTACGCGGCCATGCGGAAACCTTCCATCGTGTATGGGTCGAGGCCGTACGTTACCTTCGGTCGAGGAATGCCGAGGCCATCGACGTTATTCGGTTTACCGTCTGTGACGTCAAGCTCGACCCGATTCTGCGCCAGCGGCGACTGATCGAACATGCAGGCAATGCGAAACTGTCGCGTGAAGATGTTGTTGAGCTTCTCGGCGAGTTGCACGCCCGCGAGACGTTGTGGCGCACCGTTTGGTCCACCGTCGTTAACCCCTGTGTTGTTTGTTCCCTGGAGAAAGTCCATCGTGGTCGTGTAAGGATCGCCCTTCGAGAAGTTCCAGCCCTCGTTGCCGATCTCCATCCGGAACGACGAGCGGTACTTGCGAAACTCACCGTCGCGCAACGACTCAATGCCCGACGTTGCGAGGGGACCGCGATAGCCAAAGAGCGGCTCCGGCGCAAGCGCCCACGTAAGGTAGAGCGGATGGTCCATCAGATTGCGCCCGACCTGATCACTCTTGTTCGCGATGCCCTGACCGTTATTCGACAGCAGCAGGAGCTTTGCGTTCTCGATCGCGTGAGCGGCCAGGACGTAGATCTTTCCAGTTACTGACTTCGAGACTTTAGTCAGGTTGCCATTCGCGTCGCGCGACCACTCGTAGTAGTCGACTCGCGTGGCATTCGTGCCTTCGACGGCGACGTTATACGCAACAGACTGATAACTCACCGTCACGTTGCCGGTGTCGAGAGCTTTGCCAAGAGTGACGGTGGGATCCCACTTCGCCTGGATGGGACAAATCGGGATGCAATTGGTGTTGCCGGCGCAGACGCGACGATCGTCGTAAGGCTCGGAGTTGCGACCTTGCGGCGTGGGTGTAACGAAGACGTTGTACATCGTCGGATCTGATCCGCCAGGTGTGTCGGGCAACGTGCCGGGCACCTGCAAGCCAGCTACTCCGTTGCTCACGGCCTGATCGACAGTACTCATCGGAATGGATTGCATCGGATACTGATATCCCGGCGGATAAACGAGTCCGACAACTTCCAGCGGCTGCTGTTCCGCAGTGCTGGCAGAGACACCGATCTCTTTCTCCGCCAGTGCCCACAGTTGCTGTAGCTCGGTGTACCCGATGGGCCAATCAACACCGTGACCGTACTTCGTCTGCAACTGAATATCGTTCTCGAGCTCGCGCAACGAAGTACCGAGCCAGTGCCACGACGTTCCGCCACCATTACGCTCGAAGGTGCTGGAGAATTGGAGGCCGAACACGTTGCCCTTGTCATCCGGCGCCGGGTTTTGCGGCGGTTCTTTGGAATCAGGATGAGTCTCGGTCCAGGGCTGCGCCTGGATCAGGTAACTGGTGTCGGCCCCTTTGCCGATCGAGAGCACAGTCGCGCGCGGTGTCGGAAGCTTCGACGGATTGGGCAGCTCACCGACCGGATTCTTTGGCGAGCCTTTGCGCCCGGCCAGCGCCGGGTACGGCGACTCCGGTGTCTTCGCAAGCGCGAGATAGAAGTTTTCCATGTACTCCTCGCGGCTGTCGGGAACTTCCAGTCCCGCCTCGAGGATGAGCACTTTCTTGCCGGCGAGTCCGAGTTGCTTCGCGATCAGATTGCCGGAGACACCGGCGCCGATGATAACGACGTCGTATTGTGTGGAAGCACCGTTGCTCATTGTCCACCTCCATTACCTGTGTCGACTCCAAACGTCTCGAGTGACGCTGGTTGCGAACTCCAGTAGCCGAATGTAAAAGCACTGAATCCCATCGGGTGTGACTGGGCCAGGTTCCACACGAGACTCTTGGTGTACGCCTGATTTGAGATTACTTGCACCGCCGGCGGCGCGAATCCTCCTCCACCGAGTAATCCGGGCGTGTACCACGATCCCAGATACCACATAGCGACGATGCTCTGGCAGAGTTGCGCTTGAAGCGACGGAGCATCCAGCATTGTTTCGAGCAAGGTGTCGGCGATTTGCTGTGGCGTTAGCTTCGGAGTCTGTTTGCTGAGAGAGTCGAAGGTGCTCATCAGCGCGTCCATCCTCGGCTGTCCGACCTGCGAGACGGCGAATTGATAAAAGGTGCCTGAGAGATTCACCGGATCAAGAAATGGTCTGATGAAGCTTGACTGAAAACCCGTGAGTGCCGCTGACATGTCGGCGAAAGCTTGCACAGTGGCTTCCGACGGTGTGGAAGGGTTTAGTGGATTGGTCGTCATAGTGTCTGTCTCCCTTCTATTGCGCTCGTTGCAAGATGTAGGTGAAGTCCGATGCCTTGGCGTTAGTCATCGTGGCGTTGTTGTGACACTCGATGCAGTTCGACGAAACATTGGGCACCATTCCCTGGATATAAGTCTCGAGAGTGGTGTTAGCCAGGAAGTTGGGCGCCGGCGTTCCGAGTGGATCACCTGGAGTCGGCTGGCACTTGCCGGTGTTCGTGGGCCACATCGTGCTTATCAACTCATAGTTCTGCCACACTGACTTGCTGTTGACGCCGAGCAGAAGCTTCAACGCATCGGCATTGCGTGCGTCTGCGCTCGTGAACGCGAATTCGTTGCCCTTGAACATGTTCATCCGAACCACCTGGCTGCGGAACGTGCTGACTTTCGTCGGAATCCACGGACGCGGTGGCACCTTGTTTGGCGGGCAGTTCGCGGCGCTGCATTTTGGGTTGTAGTAGTTGTACTTTGCCTTGAACTTCTTGCTTGCGACGTCGGCTTCCGTTGGTGCGTTATCGACGTGTTCGAAGGTGGACCAGAGCCACTGCGAGGCCGAGTCGGTCTTATGTCCGACGTGCAGACCGACGAGTCCCATTAACTTTGGACTACACGAGGCTGCGTACTTCGGATTTGTCGAAGCAGGCGTGTACACGAGCACGGTCTGAGTGTGAAAGCGTCCTTTGTCAGCGGCGCTTATGACTTTCCACGCAGACTTAACCATGATCGCTCCCTCGGGTCCTGTCGGGCCTCCACATGGAAATGCGACCTCGCCACTAAATGCCTGCTGCCCGGCTTTCGAATAGAGCTTGTTCGCCAGGATGTAATCGAACATGGGCTTGTTCACAAGAATTTCGTAGCGTGTGTAATTGCCGTTTTGATCGATGAGTGGGCCAGTGTTGAAGGGCTGGCTGAAGTCTGTCAGCACCGTCGGTGTTTTTCCGACCTGACTGACGATTCGCATTCCCGGTTTGTAGCTGGCCTTGCACTGCGTTGGCACGCTCACGGGTCCGTTATAAGTCGGCGTGGCGCCGCCCGGCAGGAAGACATCTGCGACGTCGCGGTAGTGTTCCCACACCGTGTCGTTATCGCCGTTCTGGCCGATCTTCTGGTTTGGATCGCCATTGCCGTCTGGACCAGGCGGCCAGTTGAGTGCAATGAACGTGTTCCACGAATAGATATCGAAGTCGCCCTGAATAGCCAACAGTTTTTGCTCGTTGGTTGCATTAGGCGGGAGTGGTCCAAACGTCGCATCACCCGGAATGTTAGGACTAATCTCGATTGCCGGGTCGGCGACGACAGGAGCCATCGTTGTTGGTATCGACGTCGCGATCACCATCGTCGCGGCGACTACGGTGAGCATTATGATGGTTGCGATTTTTTTCATCTCTCCTCCATCTCGAATCAAACGAGGAACGTGCGATACAGCGGCGCCAGATTCGGCTGATCGGGCGGGACTGCGGCGTCCGGATTGAACGGTGATCCGATGCACTGCTGGAAGCGGAAGCGATTTTCCGGATCGACTGCCTTCTTAATACGCACGAGCCTCTTGTAGTTGTCGCCGTAAAATTCTGTCGGCCAATCGTGCAGGAGTGGATCGATGTAGTTGCAGTAGGCGCCGATCGAGTGCGGCGCCATGCCTTCGCCGAGCTCGTACGCCCAGTTGACGTTCTGGACCGTTTGATCGGTCTGTGGCCAGATTGCTTTCACTTCCCACAGGAATCGCGCATTGCGATGCCAGAAGGACGTTGCGTCCTGTGAGACCTCTGTGACTTTGCCGCCCATGTGTGTCCACACCAGCAGACTGTTCGGCGAAGGCGCACTCGTCATCGAACTCGTGAGCACGTCGATACATGACGGTGTAAACGCTTTCGGCGCCATGAAGCCCGAGCGTATATAGCCGCTCATCCCGCCGACGATGGTGAGCAGGCCGTTGTAGATCTCGAAGTCCGGCAGTGTCATGTCGTACAGGTTGATGAAGATGTTTGGGAACTTAAGGATCGGCGCGATCAGGTCCATGCCCTCGCGACTGTCGCCGTTAAAGATCGGCGTGAGACCGACGGTGTTGACGACCGTGTCGGGATGGGCCGGCAGCGCGACTTTACCCATGTAGCCATAGACGGCGAGCGAGTCGGGCGCTTTCTCGATCCACTCGTTGTAGAAACCCAGAACTTCCTGAGCGTACTCGATTGGATAACGAATCTGGCCGCACAGCATCGTCGGCGTGTTTGGTTTGTGCACGCGGATCTCGAATGCAACCGCGATCCCGAAGTTTCCACCACCGCCGCCGCGACATGCCCACCAGAGATCTTTGTCTTCCTTCGATTTCGACTCAGCAGAAATTCTTCGCAGCTTACCGTCAGGTGTGATCAGGTCGATCGAAAGAAGATTGTCGACGCTGAGACCGTAAGAGCGTGAGACGAAACTGATACCGCCGCCGAGCATGAACCCGGGAATACCGACAGTCGGACAGCCACCGCCAATCGGGATCAGACCGGTGTTAGTTGCTTGAAGGAAGAGGTAAAGGTCTCGCCAGCGATTGCCGGTCTCGGTCCAGACAACTTGTCGGTCGAGATCGAGTCGCTTAGCAGTCATGCTGGTGAGATCGATCACCATCCCACCCTGATTCAAACAGTAACCCGCTGCACTATGACCGCCGCCGCGCACTGTGAATGGCATGTCGTGCTCGATGGCGAACTTGTATGCCGTGGCGACGTCCTGCGGATTGACGCACATGGCCACGACTCCTGGTCGTAGATCAATGCGTCCATTATCTATGACGAGCGACTGGTCATAGCCGGGATCACCTGCCTGGAGCAGTGTTCCGGCCAGCTCCATTTTGAGCTTTTCCAGGTACTTCCGTGGAATCATGAAATCCTCCTATTGCGGCGTTTGCCTCAGTTATCTTGAAACTTACGTGCGTGCAAAGCGTGTAGTCATGGATTGACACACACGGGCGCTCGGCAATCTGCGACCATCGGTTTCCGTTGGCATAGCCATCCTGAAATCGATACGGCGACCCGCGATCGAGCTACACTTTCAGCGTGCAGAGAGGTGGAGATAAGTCAAACAGAACGCTGACCCTTTTGTGCCCCTTGATTACCTGCTTGAACGCACATTCTGGGCGAACTGCGATTGGGAGTGAGATCACGTTGGGCTGCCCTGTCACGTTAAGGATTTGTGGGCAGCGCCGCCATACTACACCGAGTGTTTTAAAATGCAAGAACTTTTCGATCTGGTATGCTTTTCAAATTATGAAACTGATCATCGCTAGCACAAGCAAAGATGATCGTCAATTCAGGTTGTTCTTAAAAGCCGACGTTGTGACACCTTTGAAGGTCACGCTCAATGTTCGCAGCAGTAAATGTCCGAAGGGTCAGATCTGTTGATTGAGGAGGGAAGTATGAGAAGTTTATTCCTCGTCGTTGCTCTCATTTCGATGTGTCTCGTTGCTAAAGCCAACGTCGTGGCGTGCTATGTTGTAGCTGAAAGTTACCCAACGGCGTATGAAAACGCGCGCGCGGTATTTATCGGCGAGGTTGTGAAAATCGAGCCGCTCACTTCGTATCTCAAAGGCGAGCTGGAAATCATGCGCTACGGGGTGACGTTCAAGGTGGAGTACTCCTGGAAGGGCGCAGGTTTTCGAGAAATCGGTTTACCCGAGCTGGTGGTGCTGTCAGAGCAGGTTCTTAAAGCACCGGAGGGTTTAGAAGGCTGTTTTCGCGATGTGACTTTTTCAGAAGGCAAAAAATATTTGGTCTATGCGAATGAGAGCAAAGATAAGAGTTTGACAGTTGAGCTTGGGAACGCGTCCAAACCACTCTGGAACGCGACGGAGGATTTGAAGGAGTTGCGGAAGCAGGAGGCGTATTTTCAATCTCGATCGGGGCGAAATATCTTTCTAAAACCATTCTCACTGCGACTGTGAAGCGGAGTGCCTTCGTGAGTATGCTCTGTGGAGCGCCTGCGGGAGTAAGCACAATGCGTTCAGCGCCGAAGGCGCGAAATATGATGGCCAGGGGCAAGCGCGAAGCGCGTCGCCCCTGGTTAGCAGGAATCAATTGAAGCGAGCACTGAAAGTGCGAAATATCACCACCCAGTTATTCCGCTCTTTCAGAGCTCGAACGTATGTCCTTTTGATTACCAGGGCCGACCCGCCTCGCTTCGCTTCGGCGCTTGGCCCTGGCTATAATATTTCGCGCCTTCGGCGCTAAGAGATCATGAGGAAACTCGTCGCAGCTACACTCGCACTCCTGCTGACGTTCCTCGTCTCGCTAAGTTTGGCGCAACCAAACCGCCAACAATCACGGCCCAACATCATCTTTATCCTTGTCGACGACTTGCGCTGGGATGAATTAGGCGTCACTGGTCACCCATTCATCAAAACACCTCACATCGATCGGATTGCCAAAGAAGGCGCGGTGTTTCCTAATGCCTTTATGACGACCCCGCTATGCTCACCGTCGCGTGCCAGTTTTCTAACCGGCCAATACGCACACACTCACGGCATCACAGACAACGTTGATCGTTCGGTTGCAAGCCATAAACTGATCACGTTTCCCTTGCTCTTACAACAAGCAGGTTACGCTACGGCTTTCATAGGCAAATGGCACATGGGAAACGACGACTCGCCGCGCCCCGGCTTCGATCGCTGGGTAAGCTTTAAAGGACAGGGCAATTACATAAACCCCGAGATCAATGAGGATGGCAAGGATGTTAACTCACAAGGATACATAACCGATCTTCTGACTGGCTACGCAGTTGAGTTTATCAAGCGACGACATGACAAACCCTTCCTTGTCTACCTCGCACACAAAGCAATTCATCCGGAAGTGATGCAGCACAATGATGGGAGTGTCAACCTCGCGGAAGCCGAACGGTTTATACCTGCAGAACGACATCGCAATCTGTTTGTGGGGAAAAAGATTCCACGCCGGCCCAGTGCGATGCGAACGCCAATAGGAAAACCGGCACTCCAACGCGCGATAAGTGATCTGCCTCCACTCGGACCAAAAACTGCCACCTCGGACGAAACGGTGTTGGGACGTCTACGTTCTGTTATGGCGATCGAAGAAGGGGTCGGCGAGATTCTGAAGGCACTGCAGGAAACGAACCAGCTTGATAACACAGTAATCGTTCTGGCAAGCGACAACGGCTACTTCTACGGAGAGCATGGCCTAAGTGTTGAGCGTCGACTGGCTTATGAGGAGTCGATCCGTATGCCTCTACTCATCCGCTATCCGCGATTGATCCGAGCAGGCACGGCATGTAATGAGTTGGCGCTGAACGTCGATGTCGCTCCCACATTAATTGAACTGGCGGGTGTTTCTCCGCTGAATAGAGTCGAAGGACGGTCGCCCGTCCCGTTATTCAAAGGCGTAGACAGCGAATGGCGCAAGTCATTCTTGATCGAGTATTACTCTGACAAAGTGTTTCCGCGGATCCAGAAGATGGGTTACAAGGCTATTCGCACGCAACGCTGGAAATACATCCACTACCTGGAACTCGACGGCATGGATGAACTCTACGATCTCAAGACGGACCCCTACGAAATGAAGAACCTCATCAACAGGCGCGATGCGGCCGGAACACTTGCCGAAATGAAGCGAGAACTGGAACGCTTCCTCAAATAGCCTGGCCTGGTCCAACAAAGTTGATAGCCGATGAACTCATAAGAGCGGTGACGTCCTGGGCAGTGGACCAAGTCGATATCATATCTGTCGCGTTGGTGGGTTCGCGCGCTCGTGGCGACGCACGTTCGGATTCCGATGTCGATTTCGTTATTCAGTGTGTGAGACCTGCGAGTTATTTGGAGGAGCAGACTTGGATCTCCGAGTTCGGAATCGCTCAAACGGTGTCGATTGAAGACTGGGGGATCGTTCAATCGATCCGGGTGTTCTATGCGGACGGCGTTGAAGTAGAATACGGCATTACTTCTTCGGAATGGGTGACCTTTCCTCTCGACGAGGGCACCATCACAGTTCTCCACGGCGGTGTAGTGGTGCTCGTTGATCGCAATGGCAGCCTGACACGCGCTGTCGAATGGGTGCGCAACGCGCCTGGTGGAAAATGAACGAACAAGAACTCCTACGATCACAAACCGACCAACTCCGCGTCTTCATAAGCTCGCGAATGCAGGAACTCGAGGATCTCCGTGCGATTCTCCACCGCGAACTTAAGATTCTCGGCATAGACGCATTTGTTTACGAGTTTGACCTGGGCGCACACCCGGACGATCCGGAGACGGTATCGCTGCTCGAAGTAGAGAGAACAGATGTTTTCGTCCTCGTAATTGGAAGATCCTATGGGGAAATCACGGAGCGAGAATATGAGAGAGCGCGGGAACTAAATAAACCGTGTCGTGTATGAACGTCTTGGCAGAACCACTACCGATGAAAAGTTACAGCGCTTTATCGATAAGTTGTCGGGAGCTCGCGGAGTGCCAAGTCGCAGCAGCTTTCAGAATGGAGTCGACCTGGCAGCGAAAGTCGCGAAGGATGTTCAAGGCTGGCTGGTGAGAGAGTACCGTCGTCTCTCTGCCGAACGCTCCGAGGCACCTCAGTCCTCACGCCGTACGGGAAAAATCGACGACAGTCTGAAAAGATTAGCTGCCAGTACGACGCAAACTCTACCGAGCGGTAATTCATCTGACTTACTTGCATGGCAACTGCGACAGTGGTTTGAGGCTCTCGCGTATCCGATTGATTCAGAGCCCGAAACCGGGCCGGATTATACAGACCTCTTAGTCCGTATTCCTGGACGCCGGAAACAATTCACTCGCGTGCTGGTTCGGGCGATTAGTGGTGAGATTCAAGGTCACGACGTCAAGCTCGCACACGCGTCTGCCGTGGGGAAGTCTATAGACGAGGTGTGGTTAGTTTGTTTCCGACGTATCAGTCCATCAGCCATAACGGCAGCTAAAGAACACGACAATGTAGAGTTGTACACCTTTGATGAACTCATCGAGGACGACGTTGATTTTAAGCAGTACTTCGACTGGTTGGACACTCAGGTTCAGGCAGAGGACATCGATCGTTTTTACGTACCCTTAGCTGTAACGGTCAACGAGGTTGATGCTTCGGGCACTCTCCGGTCAGACAGTACCTACGACGACATCTCCAAATATGTAGACCGCTGGATGGGAGATACTGACGGAGAACACTTGAGCTTGCTGGGAGAGTTTGGCACCGGCAAATCATGGTTTGCCTTCAAGTATGCCCACGATATGGTTGCCAGATATCGTGAAGCTCAAAAAGATGGCTTGGCCAGGCCGCGCGTACCCCTCGTCATCCGTCTTCGTGAATATGCACGTGGGTTTAAGGACGTCGGGGCACTCCTGACCGATTTCGTGTTCCGGGAGCATCAGATCAACATCGGTAGTTTCGCTGTTCTTGAAACTCTCAATCGGATGGGGAGATTGCTCTTTATCTTCGATGGGTTTGACGAGATGGCGGCGCGCGTGGACCAGCAGAAAATGGTCGATAACTTCTGGTCCCTTGCGTCGGTGCTCGGCCCCGGTTCCAAAGCCATTTTGACTTGCCGCACCGAATATTTTCAGTTTGCGAAACAGGCGCGCGAAGTTTTGAGCGGTAACCTTCGTGGCAGCTCGATGAAGGAGTTGCTCGAAACCGCACGCTTTCAGGTTGCGACATTGCAGATGTTCGATGAAGAGCGACTGAGGACAGTGCTATCGCGACGTTCGGACGATCAAAAGTTGATCGACGCGGTTATGTCTAATCAGAGGCTCATTGATCTGGGCCGGCGGCCAGTGATGGTCGACCTTTTGATCGAAGCGATGCCAGGGCTTGAGGCGGAGAATGCTGATCTGGCGCGGGTTTATTACCAAGCTGTTCAGCGCAAGATGGAGCGCGATATAAGTCTTGGACGCACGTTTACGTCGATGGCCGACAAGATATTTTTTATGTGCGAGATCTCATGGGAGATGCTATCGACGCAAGAGTTGAAGATCAATTACAAGCAGATTCCAGATCGAATTCGTGAGTACTTTGGATCGCGTGTCGCGACGGCTGAGGAGGATCATTGGCGCCATGATCTCCTGTCGCAAACAATGCTTGTTCGCGACGACGACGGATATTACCGGCCGGCGCACAAGTCGCTGATTGAGTTTTTCTCGGCGTACAAATTGGCAGCGGCGATTGGCGTACTGAAAGAAGAATACGTTGAGGCAGCTAGGGGACACGCAAACGTCGATAAGAATCGTGAGCCTGCCGAGCAACAATGGTCGTCCTACTTTCGTGCAAGCGGCGGTGAAGGACAAGTTCTTGCACCCCTCGCACGTTTCGCAAAGGAGTCAACTGCAGAGCTTGAAAAGACGTGGGCGCAAGTAGTACTTGATGATGCGACAAGTGAATTAATCCTCCTAATGTGTGGGAAGAGTGCGCTTTTGCGGTACGTCAAAAACCAGAATTCTTCCGATGCGATCGAGAGCAAGGTCGCAGCTCGAGCGTTGCAGGTGGCCGCATTTTCAGGAGATTTACGTGGTGCCGATTTGTCAGGAGCGATCGTGAGTGACTGCCATCTGCGCCACTGCGATCTGAGCCACGTCAATCTTTCTGGTTCATCATGGCTCGAAGGGAGTGTGGGCCAAGTATCGCTCGATCACGCCTCACTTCGGGAAGTCTATTTTCGCCTAGTCATGTTCATTGATGTGACTCTTCGGGATGCGGATCTTTCTAACGGCAAATATGAAGTGAACAACCACTACACGAATATTATCGGCGGGATCTGGGGTATCAGGGACGACAAAGAAATACTTCTTATCGTGCTAGCCGATGGTCGTTTCCTTGTAATTAATCCGACGCCATTAGTCGTGCAGGAGTTGGTCCAACCTAAGCTGGAAGATGTAGTGCTAACCCGTGAAGAACTTATCAGATGGCTGTTTGAACAAAATAATCCGTTAGATTTGGGAGGCGGCGTTGGTCATGTGTCTCTTAACCGTAGTGGATGGTACGCGGGTTGGCACTGGATAAATAACCTGGCGAAAGGTCTGCGGATTGTGGGTACGGACTCGACTGCAGCAGGCGGGGATGTCGAAATAACCGACATTGAAGTTACAGATAAATCAACCCAGCAGGTCTTGTTGAACTTCAGACTGCACGATACAACTGACTATGCTTCAGGGAACACGTATCTACGGGCACTCGCTATCAGCAAGAACGGAAAGCAACTCGCTGTGGTTCATGGCTCCTTCGGCGATGAGGAAGCAGTGTCGATCTGCAGCGACAACTCAACTGAAGGTACACCATTGCGTGACTTCGGCGGTTACATAGTCGATCGGGAGGAGCATTCGCGTACAATCGATGAGCGAGATGCTGCCTTTAGCCCAGTGGAAATACTATTGCGATCTGTGAAGATGAAAACGTGGTCGCCTTCTGGCGAACTAACGACGGCGAGTTCCTCGGGCGTGTGACATTTGAAACCGCAGCGCGCGGATGTGTTTTAGATGGCTCGGTTGGTCTACCCCCAAACTTTGTAGCGGCAAATTCAGGCGGCAAAGATGGCTGGATTGTTGAGGCACCGACAGCAGAAGCATAGTTCCAATCAATTCGGATTCGCGACCCGACGACCGTTGTTTATGCACGTCGTATACGTATTAAGAAACTCGTCCCGTATCGTCCGCCATTCCTCAATGCTCTGATATCTCTTCCTTTTCGCATTCTGATTAATAAAGTAGAACGTCGTGATCGTCTGGTCGGCGTCGGAGAAGAGCAGGTACATTCCCAGCAGATTTCCAGTCAACGTTTGCTTGCTTGTTCCGTAACCTTCAAATCCATTGAACGAGACCTTCACGGGTTCCGGGTGTTCCAAATCCTTCGTCGTCGACGCGGCGTATTTGAGATTCTCGATGACGCCTTCTTTGTCGCGTTCATACTCTCCCGGTAATGACTTTTCAGCTTTGATGTTCGCGAACCAGTCTCTCTTGTTGTTGTACGCGACCATCACACGATATCCATCGGCGAGTGAAATTTTTCGATCACCGTTACTGGTTTCGACCGTGCGGAATTTAGTGTCCTTCGGCAAGCGATCAAGCTGAACAATTTTTAGCCCACTATCAAGTTCGCAAGATGTGTGAGACTTCAAAGAATCATCTCTTTGAGGAGATTGAGCAGATGCACTAAAAGCTGAACCAAGGCCAACGATCACGGAAACAATCACGAACTTAGTCAAGGATTGAATTTTCATAGACGTATTTCCTCACAGATGAAATGAAAATTCACTTAGCGGTGTGACACTTTATACAGTGATGGGCCACGAGAACAAGGTTCCCAATGGCCCATTGAGCGAAGAGTGCTGAGACTACTACTGCGGTTTCACAGCCACAAGCACCGTGTTACTCGAGATTCCGTGCACTGTGATCTTGACCTTCATGTCTTGCGCAGGTGTGATTTGGTCGTTCAACTTCACCACGATCTGTGTGATCCATTCAGCGGTTGGAGGCGTGTTTACGGACTCAACTGTCAGCGGTCGAACTGTCCCGCCTGTGTCCTCCGCCGTCGCGGCCACCGCTGAGGCGTTTTCGCCGGGCGCCAATTTCAATCCGATTGCCATGAGAGAGATGCGCATGCGGTGATCTGAACTGAAGAAAGGCAGCTCACCAGTGTTGATGGCAAAGCTCTCAAGCGTCTGGAAAACAGAGTCAACTACGAGACCACGTTGCGAACCCTCTTGTGTCAGAAGAAGAAGCGTATCGTCGTCTACAATCGTTCCCATACCCTGACCATCTGCGATGGTCGCATTTCCGGTGAGATTACTCAGATTCACGAAAAACTGTTCAGTTCCTTCGACCAGTGTGTCGCCAATAACAAAGACGTCGATCGTTTCTGACGTTTGGCCTTTTTTAAATTCCAAAACTTGGGAGCCAGCCCCAAAATCTGCGTTGTTAGTGGCCGTTCCAGGCTGCGTGGATACCGTCACATTGATTATCTCGTCGCTAGGCGCGGATAGGGTGACCGTGAATCGGCGGCCGAATAGGCCACTATCGCGTTCAAGCACAGCGATGTCGTTAATGCTGATTGTCGGACCGGATTGGGCAAAAGTGAGCCCGGTCGTTGCCAACAATAAGCAGATCATGCCCAACAATTGGGCAGTAAACCGTGAAGACGGGATTTGGTAATGACGCATTGCAACCCTCTGAACTAGT
Source organism: Pyrinomonadaceae bacterium (assembly GCA_035278765.1). GTDB lineage: Bacteria > Acidobacteriota > Blastocatellia > Pyrinomonadales > Pyrinomonadaceae > PSRF01. The sequence goes on from DATEIS010000627.1 coordinate 16,778, forward strand.
TAAAAGTACAATAATATTGGATTTCCACTTGGGGGTTCGTTGGAGGAGAGAGAGCCGAGAGTCTAATGGGTTCTGGCCCGGTTTGCAATAGTACTTGCAATATTTCCTCATAACCGGTGTCTACCGCCAGCGCAATCAGCGCCAGAATCTTAAAGCCAATCTTTCAGCCAAATGAATAAGGATCGATCTGCTAGCATCAAGATGGCAAGATGTCATAGCTGGACTACAGTCGAAGACATAAAGAAAAGGCGAGACCGACGATTCGATCCCGCCTTCGATTGTTTAGTCACAGAGCGTTCTTAGTAACCTCTGTAACCGTCAGCGTACCCGTTCTGGAAACCCTGTCGGAAGTACTGCTGATACAGCGCTCTGTTACCTAAGCGTGAACTGTAGTCAGTGTTCGCATTCCGATAATCTTCCTCGTCACGGAATTCATACCGCTCACCGCGGCTTCGATCCTTACGGCCTTCCTTAATGCCTTCGTTGTAGCCTGCGTTCAAAGCAGTCTGACGAAGCTGAAAAGAACCACCGTAACCATAGCGATCGTTGTCATTACGCCAATCGCGATCATTGTCGCGCTGGCGACGTCGCTGTTCGCGTTCC
>DATEIS010000628.1:0-5494 GCA_035278765.1 Pyrinomonadaceae bacterium
GGGCATCGACGCGCGTTGGTGCCGACGGGTGGTGGCGCCAGGATCGCCCAGAGATTTGCGATCGACTTCCTGCAGCTTTTTCCCGACGGTCGAAGCTTCTCCGGAGATGAAAAGGACAACAAGTCGTATCGCTGTTACGGAGCCGAAGCACTGGCAGTCGCTGACGCGGTTGTGGTCGCCATTAAAGACGGGATACCTGAGAATGTTCCGGGTATAACATCGCGTGCTGTTCCAATCACGCTTGAAACTGTTGGTGGAAATTACGTCGTTCTGGATCTTGGAAGCAGTAAGTTTGCGTTTTATGCTCACCTGCAACCCGGAAGTCTGCGCGTAAAAACTGGCGACAAAGTGCGGCGTGGCCAAGTGGTCGGTCTCGTCGGGAATTCTGGTAACTCAACCGAACCCCACCTGCACTTTCACATCAGTGACTCTATTTCACCACTCGGATCTGAAGGGCTTCCGTATGCTTTACCTTCGTTCGAAGTTCAGGGAAAAGGATTCGGTTGGAAACCAACTTCGCCTCCCGCACCGGCTGAAAAACGTCAGAACGAGATGCCGGTGGAGAATGAAGTAATTCGTTTCCCGTGACACGTGGATTTCATGCACCCTGCTTGGACACATCAGGTGTCGACTATTGCGCAAGCTTCGTAAACGTGACGCCGCCGTAATTCAATGAGCTGATCTTTCCCTCGGCGTCCTTTACGAAGCCGATTACCTCACCGTTTCCGCCGGGCAGCATCACGACGCGAATCGTGTCCTTGTCTGTATAAGGCGTGGCGACTGTATTCATGTAGCCCATTCGCAGAGCGAGTGCTTTTTCTTTTGCCACAACCTCCATCGTGCCCAACAGTTCATTCCGATACTTACCGGCATAGTCAGCAAACGGTTTTGTAAGTTGCCACTCTCGCTTGGCGCGTTGTGCGGCATCAGCAGCGATCCCCTGCTTTCGGTTTTCAAAAGCCGTGAGGGTTTCCTGCAGTTGCTTTGCGTAATCGGCTTCCAGATTCTCCGCCTGCAGCCACCAGTCATAAGCGTACGCTGCGAGCATGTCTGCCAGACGTCCACCCAGTTGGTCGTTATTCACCATGATCCCGACGGCGATCTTTTTCTCAGGCATAAACGAGACATGGCTGCGATAGCCGGGATAGCCGCCATGATGATAGACCACCTTTTCGTTGCGATACTTGCCGATTTGCCACCCGAGCCCGTATTCGCCATCGCCCGAGAATGGCGGCTCGTTCCTCGTGCTCTTTGTGTATCCCGTTTGTGCTTTGCGGATAACATCGGCCGGCACCACCTGTTTGCCGTCGAGCTTTCCGTCGTTCATGTTCAGGTTAAGCCAACGGCCGAGATCCGAGATACTCATGAAAATGCCACCGGCCGATTGCATGTTCTCGTCAGTCTTTTCCAGCCCGCTTCGGACCATCTTGCCCGCATCGGGCCCATCGCTGGAAATGACATAAGGAGCTACGATCTTGAACTTCTTAGCGCGCGCCTTTGAAACATACGCGGTCGTGTGTTTTAGACCAGCGGGAGTGAAGATGCGCTCTTGCAGCACGTCCTGCCATTTCTTGTTCAAATGATAGTGAAGGGCGAGCCCGTAAATGTTGTAGCCGAGGTTTGAATAGTTGTACTTGCCAAAGTTGGCTTCATTGAAAGTGGTGCCTTCCGCTAAGACTTGATCGAGATCACGCTGATCGATCTGACCTGTAAACGCGAGGCGGTTAACTAGCGGGCTGTTCCGCAAGCCGCTCGTATGCGTCAAGAGGTCTTGGATCGTGATCTTGCCTGGTAACTCATTTTTGAAGCGAATGCCCGGAGTATATTTCGTCAGCGCGTCAGAGAGTTTTATCTTGCCTTCCTGATCGAGCATCGCGGCTGCAAGCGCTGTAAAAGACTTGGTAGACGAGCCGGTATAAAAAAGCGTATCGGTGTCGGCCTTTATGCCCGCTTCTTTATCCGCCATCCCGTACGCGTGGACAAAGATCGGCCGGTCGTCCTTAATGACGACGATAGCGATGGCCGGAAGGTCTGGGAACATCGTTAACGTTTTACTGATTTGAGCATCGTAAGCGGCGTTGAAGTCCTTTTCAGATGCCGGACGCAAGGTCTGAGCGAAAACGAAAGGGCTGCCAGAGTTCAGCAGCAGCGCGACGAGCGAGATTACGATCGCTTTTTTCATGGGCTCTCCTGTGAAGATATTGTTAGGTCGTCAACACTATTCGTTAGTTTAAATTAGTATTTCACGCAAAGACGCAAAGAAGCAAAGAAATCTTTCATCTTCTTTGCGTTCCTTTGCGCCTCTGCGTGAAACATACCTTGATGACCTACTACCGGACGTTGTTTAATCTTAACGTCCGCACAAATAACGTAAGGAGAAAGACGATGCGTAGAGCTCCTTTGTTCGTCGCTTTATTCCTATTCTCTTCCATTACCGTTTCCGCTCAATCAGTGGATGAGATTATCAGCCGTTACCTGAAAAGCATTGGTGGCGTAGACAAGATTCACGCAGTGAAGACGCTGCGACGAACAGGGAAGTTCATCGGTGGTGGCGGATTTGAAGCAGTAGTGCTGCAGGAGAACAAGCGCGGCAACCTGGTGCGCGAAGAGTTCTCGTTACAAGGTATGACAGGAGTCAATGCTTACGACGGCACAACGGGCTGGAAGATCGAACCGTGGAATGGCAAGAAAGACGCTGAGTCGCTCGGCGAAGAAGAGATGAAGTCCATTCTTGAAGATTCCGATTTCGATGGACCACTCATCGACTATCAAAAGAAGGGCTACAAAATTGAGTTTGCGGGTAAAGACAAGTTCGAAGGAACCGAAACAGTAAAACTGAAGATTACAAACCCGAACGGGGATATTTACGTTTGGCACATGGATACTGATTACTATGTGCCAATCAAGGTTGATGTCAAACGATTTGTCCGCGGCGCTGAAAGAGAATACGAAACAGTTTTAGGGGACTACAAAGAAGTGGCAGGCTGGTACATGCCGTTTTCGATCGAAACCAATGTTAAGGGCAGGCCGGAAAAGTCGAAAATTGTCTTTGAGACGATTCAAGCCAACGTGGACATCGACGACGCGCGATTCAAAATGCCGGTCGCTGCAACTGTTCCCAAGAAGAACTGAGCTTGCGATTCCATGTTCGGCTTTGCCTCAAACGTCTTTGTTGGACGAGGTCAGTACCGTAACGCGGTAGCGTCGGGTCGACGTTTTGATTTGCACGACTCACCCGTCGCTACCGCGTTACGTTACTGACCTCATCCAAGCAGCGATCCTGATTTTTTTGAATTGGACTCAAAACTATGAAGCGAAAACTATCTCCCGCATTTATACCCGTCTCTGTATTGCTATTTTTAGCGTCGGCCACCGCGCAGACCACGCCAGTTAAAGTCGATTCCGACACCATCTCCGGACTTGGCGCTCGCAACATTGGTTCAGCAGCAATGAGCGGTCGGATCGCCGCCGTCGATGCTGTTCAGGAGGGCCAACGCCTAACTGTTTACGTCGGTTCGGCCAGTGGCGGAGTCTGGAAGTCGGTCAACGGCGGCACGACCTTCAAGCCTGTTTTCGACAAAGAAGCAGTGCAATCAATCGGCGCTGTCACCATCGATCCCAAGGATCCAAAAGTGATCTGGGTGGGAACAGGTGAAGCCTGGACGCGCAACAGCGTGTCTATCGGCGACGGCGTCTACAAGTCAACCGATGGTGGTGAGAACTGGACTAACATGGGCCTGCGTGAGTCTGAGCGCATCACAAAGATTCTGGTGAATCCAAATCAAACGAACACTGTATATGTTTGTGCGCCAGGCAAACTGTGGAGTGACAGCGAAGAGCGTGGCCTCTACAAAACAACCGATGGTGGCAAGACCTGGACGAAGATCCTAAAAGGAGCAAACGCCTCGACCGGTTGTTCAATGATCTCGATGGATCGTCAAAACCCCGACACCATCTATGCGGGCATGTGGGACTTCCGTCGCAAAGGTTGGACGTTTCGATCGGGCGGTGATGGACCAACAGCAGTCAGTGGTAGCGGATTATTCAAGAGTACAGACGGAGGCGCCTCCTGGATAGAACTTACCGACAAGAGTGCCGGCGGTCTTCCCACTAAACCATGGGGACGCGTCGCTGTTGCAGTTGCCCCGTCGAAGCCCACGACGGTCTATGCGTTGATTGAAGCGGAGATGCCGAAGGATGGACTCTATCGATCAGATGATGGTGGCAAGACGTGGAAACAACTGGATCGAAGTCAGAACATGATCTGGCGTCCGTTCTATTTCGCCAACCTGATCGTCGATCCTAAAAATGAAAACAAGATCTACAAACCTGACTTGTCATTGATCGCCAGTAATGATGGTGGACGCAGCTTTAGCAACATATCCGGTGGCGCGCATGGAGACTTTCACGATGTTTGGATCGATCCGAACAATACAGATCATCTGATCACCGGCGATGATGGCGGCCTCTGGTACTCGTATGACGGCGGTAACCGTTGGTGGAAAGCTGAGAACCTGCCGGTCTCGCAGTTCTATCACGTCAGCGTTGATATGGACACGCCTTACCGAGTTTATGGCGGACTTCAAGACAACAGTTCATGGGTAGGTGATTCTTCATACCCGGGTGGAATTACAAACAGCCGGTGGGAAAATTTATATGGAGGCGATGGCTTCTGGGTTTTTGCCGATGCCGCAGATCCGGATTACATCTATGCGGAGTATCAAGGTGGCGGGATCTCTCGCATTAACCGCAAGACACTGGAGTCGCGCAACATTCAGCCGCTACCTCAATATCAGGAAAAGAAACTTCGCTACAACTGGAACACTCCCATTCATCTGAGCCCAACTCAAAAAGGAACGATCTACATCGGCGCTCAGTTTCTCTTTCGTTCACGCGACCGTGGCCAAACGTGGGAGCGTGTCTCGCCTGATCTAACAACGAACGATCCTGAGAAACAAAAGCAGGAACAGTCGGGCGGTATTACTGTAGACAATTCATCCGCCGAGATGCATACGACGATTTATTCAATCTGTGAATCACCCAAAGATTCGAACCAGATCTGGGTTGGCACTGACGACGGTAACGTGCAATTGACGCGCGATGGTGGCAAGAACTGGAAGAATCTCACCGCCAACATCAAAGGCTTGCCGAAAAACGCCTGGGTTTCTTCGATTGACGCTGGACACTTTGATGCAGGAACTGCGTACGCAACTTTTGACGTGCACACCTTTGGCGACATGCGCCCATACGTTTATAAGACCAGCGACTTTGGCAACACATGGACTCAGATCATCGGACCTTCAAGCGACGTGCAAGGTTATGCACACGTCGTCAAGGAAGACATTGTCAACAAAGATTTGTTGTTTGTCGGCACTGAGCTCGGCCTCTGGATTTCGATTGATGGCGGAAGGCAGTGGGCCCAGTACAAAGGTGGTGATTTTCCCAACGTCGCTGTGCGCGATCTTGCGATTCACCCTCGTGACAAGGATCTAAT
>DATEIS010000629.1:0-2719 GCA_035278765.1 Pyrinomonadaceae bacterium
GATTAAAAACATTAAAAAGTGGGTTATTCCAGAGGTGGGTCTAAATTGCTGGTAGGCGGCTATTCTTTAAACTTGAATCCCGTAACGTCCATTTTGATATTTGCGCGGGCGTCGGTGTCGGTCATGCCGTCTAAGGTTACGTTTACCTGGAGAGTCTTGTTTGGCGCGAGCTCGGCCTGTTTTACGGGAATCACTACGACAGATCGCTGCTTCACGGGCTTTCCTTCGTAGTCGACAACAGTTCCGCGGATTTCAAGTCCATTAAGAGTCTTTCCGGTGAGGTTACGAACAGTAGTAGAAAGCGTCATCGTGATGTCGCCGAGCGCACGCTTTCCTTCAGTCGCTTCCGGGTCGTCGAGCACGATGTTTTTCTTGTTCTCTTCCCACTGTGGTGAGCCTTCGCGTATCGCACCTTGTAATCCGGCCGGACTGCCGCCTCCACCGCCTAAACGCATCAGACCGTAAAAGAGGCCTGCGATCACAATCGCTGCAACCACAGCCACGCCGATGATGAGGGTTCGGTTTGTCTCGCTCGTTTCGATCCGTCGATCTGGAACCGCCATGATGCAGAGAATTGTGCCACAAAGAGGCAAGCATGTCAGTATCCGAGCGCGGTAGTGTCGGGTACTGACATTACTTCAGCAACTTCCCGATCAATTCTTCAAGCTCGTTGAAATCGATAGGTTTCGTAACGTAGGAATTACAACCCGCATTGATCGCTTCCGACTGAAAGTCAGACGTGTCGTGAGCCGAAACGGCAATAATCGGTGTTGTCCCGCAGTGCGGCAGTTTGCGGATCAAACGTGTGGCAGCCAGCCCGTCAATGACAGGCAGACTGAGGTCCATCAAAATAAGTTGTGGGCACTCCGATTGAGCGAGCCGCACCGCCTCCTCGCCGTTCATAGCCTCGATGACGCGGTAACCCGTCATCTCGAGTAACCGTCGCATCATAAAGCGGTTATCTTCTGTATCTTCGACCAGCAGAACGGTGAGTGGCTCAGCCTTCTCTTTCATCTTCACACCCGACTTCGCGCTCAAATTTTACCTCTCCCGCCCTTGCAAGTTATTGATTTTACTGTATGACTAGAATACGCGCCCATTTTTTGGTAACATCCCGCATCGAAACGCAACACAAAAGGATCTCAGGCCAGCGTTTAATTCGTACACTCGAACTGGCTGAAAGATTCCCTCCCCCTGCGGCCCCTATTTAAGAACTGAGGAAAGATTGCCCAGATGAAGACTGCAATGTCGAGGCTTGAAGAGACTGAACGGCTCCAAGACCTCGGGCGAGCTTCAATGCAAATAGTTCATGACCTCAAGAATCAACTCAACGGTCTCAAACTCTATGCCACGTTCCTGCGACGCCGGATTGAGAAGAACGAACGTCCCGGCGACGAGCAGGAAACGATTGGGAAGTTGATTCTGGGACTCGACCGAGCAGCGGACGATTTGTCGACGATTGTGAAATACGGCCAGCCAGTAGACCTGAAAAAGCAGCCGGGCGTCGAAGTGGACAAAGTCCTGCGCGGGGTCTGTGCGAGCTTCAATGAAGGCGGCTCGCGGATAGTTCTAGATTCGAGCTCAGATTCTGTTCAGGGCGAACTTGATCTGTTCAAGCTAACGGATGCTTTCAAGTGGCTGTGTGCCGGCGCGATGAAGCACAAGCAAAACCACGACGAAGCTGGTGAGATTTTCGTGACGACAAAATCATCCGATGGCGCACAAACTGTGATTGAATTTTCGGGCTTGCGTGAGCTGGATCATGATCCGTTTCGTTCTTTCGCCGGCAGCGATGAGGTCAAGCTCGCGCTCGCCGCGAAGATCATTGAGGCCCACGGCGGGTCAGCGAAGTTTATCGATAAGAAGTTCGTGATTGAGCTTCCCTTGTCTTAATTGACATTCATACAAATGGAGTAATCATCATGCCCCAAGGCGCAGCGACTTCGAGAGAGGAGAAAAAGGTGGAGAACAAAGAGGTACGAATTCTTGTGGTAGACGACGAACCAACAATGGCTGACTCTCTGCGGCAGAATTTCGTCGAGGAAGGATACTCTGTCGACACCGCCGCCACCGGAGCGGCCGCAATCGAGCTTTTTGATCAGGGCGGGCATCACCTCGCGATCTGCGATCTGCAACTGCCCGACGTCGATGGTATGGAGGTCTTGCGTCACATGAAAGACGCGAAACCAACCACCGAAGTGATCGTAGTTACGGGCTACGGCTCGGTTCAGAAAGCTGTCGAAGCAACGAAAGCCGGTGCTTTCTATTTTGTCGAAAAGCCATTCGATTTCGAACAGCTACAGCCACTAGTCGAGAAAGCGCTCGAGCGTCGTGAGCTGGTTGCCGAAACCGCGAACATGAGGCGCCAACTCTCCACACGCGCCGAGTACTTCAACATCATCGGCTCGTCTAAACCGATGCAGCAGATCTACGAGACGATCGAATCGGTGGCGAAGTCAGACGCGAACGTGCTGATCGTAGGTGAGTCGGGTACGGGTAAGGAGTTGATTGCGAATGCCATTCACTACCAGTCGCTCCGGTCGAAGAAACCGTTCATCAAAGTGAACTGCGCGGCACTACCCAAAGAGCTGATCGAATCCGAGTTGTTTGGTCATACGAAAGGCGCGTTCACTGGCGCGCATGCAGACAAAGAAGGCCTGGTCCAACACGCTGCGGGCGGCTCATTGATGCTCGATGAAATCGCAGAGATGCCGATCGA
>DATEIS010000630.1:0-15679 GCA_035278765.1 Pyrinomonadaceae bacterium
GAAGATCGCAGGCGGCAACTCGACGATCATCTCCGACGCAGCGCATTGGCCGGCGATGGATGGTCGCAGCTTGTCTGGTTATCAACAGAAAAAAGTTTGGCTTAACGACGGCGCTGGGAAGTTTGTTAACGTGGCGCAGGCCGTGGGAGCGAGTGATGTTTTTGATGGGCGTTCCGTCGTCATGGTCGATCTCTGGAATCGCGGCGTGCTCGATGTCGTGGTTGCAAATCAGAAAGGGCCGTTGTTGATCTACAAGAACAACGTGACGCCGGAGAACAAGTGGATCGACTTTGAGCTCGAAGGTGCGACGAGTAATCGCAGTGCGATCGGAGCTGAGGTTCGTCTGTTTTGGGACGGCCGTCAGCAAGTGCAGCAGGTTTCGGGCGGCAGTGGATTTTGTTCGCAGAGCCAGCGCCGTTTACACTTTGGTCTCGGCAAGAACCCGCAGGTCGAGAAGGCCGAGATTCGTTGGCCGTCTGGGAAAATAGAAACCATCGACAAACCGTCAGTGGGCCAGGTTTACAAAATCAAAGAATCAGCATGAGCGAATCCACAATTCGACCCGTTAGTGCTGCATCGACTCTTGACGTTCCGAGCAAGGGGAGCTGGATTCGTCTCGATAATCGCTACATTCCACCGTTATTCATCACGTTCATCCTGGTTGTCGGTCATCTCTTCTATGGGATTCTCGAGAGTTATGAGCGAACTGCGATTGCGATTGTTTGTGCACTCGTAACCGAACTGGTGCTAGGCCGAATCTTCTTCGGGAAGTGGCTTAATCTCTCAAGTGCATACATCTCGGGCATCAGCGTCGGCATACTCCTGCGCTCGCCGGCGTTTTGGCCGTATGCGTTGTGCAGCGTGATTTCGATCATGTCGAAGTATGTGTTGCGTGTGAAAGGCCGTCACCTCTGGAATCCGTCGAACTTCGGTATTTGCGTGTTGCTGTTTCTGGCGCCTGAGTCGGTTGCGGCTCTGAGTGTTCAGTGGGGAAATTTCAAGTGGCCCTTGATTGTCATCTGGGTCCTCGGTTCGATCATCATCTACCGGGCGAAGCGAATTCACATCAGCGCCACGTATGTCGCGTCGTTCTTTGCGTTTGCATTTCTGCGTAGTTGGATAACCGGCGATCCGTGGCGTGCTGAGATTGCGCCGATAACGGGACCGATGTACCAGCTCTTCGTGTTCTTCATGGTTACGGATCCGAAGACGACGGTGAAGTCGATAAAATGGCAATGTATCGTTGTGTTTTTGGTTGCACTTGTCGAGATGTTGTTGCGGCTCAATCAGGTGGTGTTCGCGCCGCTTTACGCATTGTTTCTCGTTGGACCAACAGCGATGCTGATTGAGATCTGGTTGGAGTCGCGGCGCAAGTCGGTTGCTGCTCTTGGGAGGGCTGCATAAGAGTTTCTCCCGCAGCGGCGCAACGGCGCAAAGAGTTTTCAGTTCTTCCTTTGCGCCTTTGCGCCGCTGCGGGAGAAATCTTTTTTACAATGCATAGATCCTGGCTCCTAATTTGTTTGGCAGTTCTGTTTTGCTCTTGTAAGCAATCTGCTACCGATGCGCCGGCTGCGAATGCGCCCGCTGAGCAAGTCGCAGCGGCTTCGCATTCGCCGAGTCCGACACCACCACGTCCCTCCGGAAACATCGAATTCACTGACGTCACCACCGAAGCCGGCATTCGTTTCAAACATAACAGCGGCGCGTTTGGAAAGAAGTACCTTCCGGAAACGATCGGCGCCGGCGGTGCATTTATCGATTACGACAACGACGGCTGGCAAGACATTTTGCTCGTCAACTCGATGGACTGGCCCGAAAACAAAAAGCGCAAATCATTTCCCGCGCTCTATCACAACAACAAAGACGGCACGTTCACAGACGTAACCGGCCAGGCGGGCCTGGCTGTTGAGATGTACGGCATTGGTGTCGCAGTCGCTGATTACGACAACGACGGCAATGACGACATCTACGTCACCTGTCTTGGTCCAAATCGACTCTTCCGTAATCTTGGTGGCGGAAAGTTTGCAGATGCAAGCGCGCGCGCCGGTGTTAACGATCCGGGTTTCTCGACGAGTGCCGCCTGGTTCGACTACGACAACGACGGCAAACTCGATCTGTTTGTCGGCAATTACGTCGAATGGTCGGTGCAAACCGATAAGTACTGCACTCTCGACGCGAAGAACAAATCGTATTGCACGCCGCAAACCTACCAGGGCCAAAGCGCGACCCTCTATCACAATCGCGGCAACGGCACTTTTGAAAACGTTACCGCTAAAGCCGGCGTTGCCGATCCGGCCGGCAAAACCCTCGGTGTTGCTTTACTCGATTACGACGACGACGGCTGGATGGATCTCTTCGTCGCTAACGACACCGAACCAAATAAACTCTACCGCAACAATCACAACGGCACGTTTACCGACAACGCCGTAATCGCAGGCGTCGCTTTCAGCGAATCAGGCACAGCGCGCGCTGGAATGGGTGTCGACGCCGCTGACTACGATGGTTCGGGCAAGCAGGGCGTCGTGATCGGCAACTTCACGAATGAGAGCATCGCGCTTTATCACAACGATGGTTCCGGCTTGTTTACGGATGAAGCACCGGCTTCGGGAATCGGCAAAGTGTCGGCACAGTCGTTGACGTTTGCGATCTTCTTCTTTGATTACGATCTTGATGGAATGCTGGACGTCTTTGCCGCAAACGGACACGTTTCGGACGACATCAGCGTCGTTCAGCCGACAGTGAAATACGCGCAGTCGCCGCATCTCTTCCGCAACCGCGGGAAGAAAAAGTTTGAAGAAGTGACAGCAAAACTCGGACGCGCTATCAATCGCGCGATTGTCGGACGTGGAGCTGCTTACGGCGACTTCGACAACGACGGCGATCTCGATCTCCTGCTTACGACAAACAACGGCCCGGCGCGTTTACTCCGCAACGATAACGCGAATCAAAACGATCTGTTGCGCGTGAAAACTGTCGGAGCGAAGGCGAACCGCGACGGCATCGGAGCGAAGGTTGTCGTGAAAACATCAAAAGGCAGAACGATTTACGGGATGGTGCGAACAGGTTCGAGTTACTGTTCGCAGTCGGAATTGCCTTTAACGTTTGGATTAGGCAAGCCTGAAGAGGGAACTACGCTGAATCTCGAGATCACTTGGCCGGGAGGTCAGAAAGAAATAATCCCCAACATCAAACCGAATCAGTCAGTTGTTGTTCAGGAAGGGAAGGGCGTCACAACGCAGGAACCGATCGTCTTCGTTCGCACACCACCGGCGCCTTCGCCATCACCAACAAATTAGCCACAGATATCCACGGATAAACACGGATCTGACTTCATCTGTGTGATCCGTGAAATCTGTGGCTAAAAACTTATTGTTTCTCTTTGCTGAGTTTGTCCGCGTCTTTTTTGATCAGCGCGCTGAGTTGAATAAAGCTCTCGAGATCGCGCTTCGCACGAATCAATTGCTGCGCGTCAACCGTGTTCGGATTCTCGATCATCGGATTGGTGACAAAGGCGCGGATCTCCTTACAGAGCTTAATGAGCGAATCCTTGATCTCCGGTTCCGCTTTCTCTTTCACCGGTGCATCTTCATCAGACAAACCCAGGTACAGCGACGACTGAACGCGGGTGCCTCGCTTCTTGATCTCCGTCATCGATTCAGAAACAAAATGATAATTCAGAGCCTCTTTAGACGAGATCGCACGAGCGATTTCGTTGTGTAGCGTTAAGATGCGAGTGAAGTCTTCTTCGGTCTGCGCCATCAACGCTTCGAGCTGGCGGCGATCTTTGGGTGCGTTCGGTTCCTTGCCGAAATTTCTGAGTTGCCACTCGCGTCGACTCATGTCCTGCTGACGAACGCGCGCGTTATTAGTGCGGTTCACAGTAGGCTGCGGAGCTGAAGGGGCTTGGGAAAAAACGGGAACTGCGAAGAGCAGGAGGGTGAGTGTAATTAAGAGAAAACGACTCGCGGTATGCTGACCGTCCATAGCAAACCTCCCGAATTTGTGTGTCGGGAGTATACTCCTGATCGATCCACATTACACAGATAATCATGGTCAAACTACAAAAGGTGTTGACGGATCGTTAGCTATGTACTAATTATTCTTATCGATTTCCCTGTTTGAATTCTAGCGCCCAGCTCTTCTGACTACCTTCCCTCCAGGCGACTGTGCCGGCGGCTTCGTGATGCGACGAATCGACTTAAAGAAAGCAAATGTGGCTCGTTCAAATACGATCCGCAATATCAATCGCCAGATTGTTCTGAACTACGTTCGCGAAAGAGGACCGATTTCTCGCGCCGAAATTGCGCACGAAACCGCGCTTCAGCGTTCGACAGTTTCATTGATTGTGGAGGAGTTGCGAGTTGAAGGACTCATCGAGGAGCTGAGCGGCAATTCTACCGGTGGCCGGCCTCCAATCCTTCTTTCTCTGCGTACCGCAGACCCTGTGGCAATTGGAGTAGACCTCGGCACAACGCGTACGATCGTGGCTACGAGCGATCTGGCTGGTCGAGTATTGGATCAGGAAGAATTTGAAACTGATCCCGACGCCGAAAAGACAACGAACGCCATTATCGATCGCGCTCAGAGACTTATCAGAAGAAACAAAGGCACGATTGAAGGCATCGGCGTCAGCCTGCCCGGACTCGTCGACCCTGACGGCAAAGAACTATTTATTCCCACGTTCAACTGGCGCGATATTCCGCTTTCACGCGATCTCACTGCTGCGACTGGTTTGCCGGTGACGATGGACAACGACGCTAACGCCGCCGCGCAGGCTGAACTGTGGTTTGGCCGTCCTGAAATTCGCGAAGTGCGGGATTTTATTCTGGTTCTGGTCGAGGGCGGTGTCGGTACTGGAATCGTTTTCGACGGACAGGTCTATCGCGGCGACAACGGCTCCGCCGGCGAGTTTGGACACATGACGATCGGGCAGGGTGCTCCGGTTGAGTGTGCCTCGGGAAGTCGTGAATGCTGGGAAGCGTTTGCATCAGAACGTTCGGCACTTGCTCGATTCAAGAATTTATCTGGTGGCCGAAATGGAACCGCCACGAAAAATTTCGGTCACTTAATAGATCTTGCGTTGCGTAGCGATGGCGCTGCTCGCACGGCGCTGAAAGAAACTGCCAACTATCTTGGCATCGGCATCGCAAACCTCATTCGCGGATTGGCGCCTCAGGCCGTGATTGTCGGTGGTCCCATCGTGCGTGCATGGCCGGTGATCGACACTGACATTCGCAGGAGCGTGGAAACAACGATCTGTCGTGGCCTTCCTTCTACTCGCATTATCGCCTCGACCCTGGGTCCCGAGCCCACCTTGATGGGTGCTCTAAGTCTCGTCTTAGCGAGCAAGTTCGCATCCGCCTCAGTAACATAATTCAGCCACCTTTTGTCTACTCTCTGAACAAAGTCCACCACGGCTTTTGTCGGGCTATTGAACAAAGCCCCAGATAAAATGGGCTATTTGCCTCAACATAAAACAGCAAACACAAAAAGTTCTTGACAAGAAATGGGTTTGGTATTAAATGCTTTTCACTACCACTGCAACAAAGTAGCTCTCAGAACAAACGTAACTAAGGATTTACTCACAAGGGTATCGGGCAACTGAATAAGTTCGTAATTCCGTTAGCGGAAATGCCGAGGAGGTGTTGTATGTCGCTTAGGTCTTGGATGCAGGCTTCATTACTCCTGCTGTGTGTCGGTCTGCTGGTCGGCGTGTATGCACAATCAGCCACAACAGGAAACATCACGGGTACAGTGAGAGACCCGCAAGGTGCGGCTGTGCCGAAAGCTGAGGTGACGATCACAGAAGAGAAGACGGGAGTCTCGCGCATGGTGAGGGCCACTGAAGACGGCTTCTACACCGCCACCAGCTTGCCTGCGGGTGTCTACACAATCAGCACATCTCCAGCCGGCTTCAAAAAGACGATCTCGTCTGGCGTCGAGCTTCACGTCAATGAAAACAAAACTGTGAACCTCGATTTGCAGGTGGGCCAGGTAACGGAAACTGTTACTGTCACCAGCGAAACGGCGCCGGTCGAATTACGCAGCGGCGAAGTGAGCAGTCTGATCACCGAGAAACAAGTGACAGAGTTGCCGCTCAACGGTCGCAACTATGCACAGCTTGCTTTGATGGTTCCGGGCGTTTCTCCAGTTACGCAGTCAGGCGCGGGGGGCGCGTTTGCAACTCGCGGAACGGGACTGAATGCCGGCGTTGACATGTCTGTCAACGGCAACCAGTCAAACTCGAATCTATGGACCGTGGACGGTGTCAACAACATGGACGTCGGCTCGAACCGCACGTTGCTGGTGTTTCCGTCGATCGATTCGATTCAGGAGTTTCGTGTCGAGCGCAACAGCTTCAGCGCTGAGTTTGGACAAGCACAGGGTGCGGTGGTCAACCTGATCACTAAAGGTGGTAGCAATGAGTTTCACGGCGGCCTATTTGAGTTTTTCCGTAACGATGCACTTAATGCCAACAACTTTTTCCTGAACCGCTCGGGTCAGCCCAAGCCACAGTTGGAGTACAACAACTTCGGCGGTAACTTCAGTGGTCCAATCGTAAAGAACAGAGTGTTCTTCTTCTGGTCGGAAGAGTGGCGTCGTGAACGACGCGGGCAGGTCCTTTCCTCGAAAGTGCCGACTGCCGCAGAGAAGGCTGGCGATTTCAGCGCGTTCACAATCCAGAATGGCAGACGCGTTCCACTTCTTACTGGTCCGACACAACGCCTTACTCCCACTTCGGATGTCTTCATTCCGGTTTTGCCGCATTTCCCCGGCATGACTTGTGATTCGCGCAACGAGTTGAATGTTGGTCCGAATCCTGTCGATCCCGGTTGCTTTCCGGGTAACAGAATTCCGCAAGCCCAACTCAGCCCGGGCGGACTGGCGTTCATGAAGTTGTTCCCGAATCCGACCGGTCCCGGTATTTCCGACTGGGCCACATCTACGTTGCAGCCAATCGATACTCGTCAGGATTCAATTCGCGGCGACATAACGATAAATGACAGAACGAACCTGATGGTCCGTTACATCAACGAGAAGTGGGACCACAAAGGCGCTTCCGGTAATTTCTGGGGAGATTCTGCGTATCCAACGATCGCCTCTGACTGGAGTCAGCCAAGCCACAGTTTTGCAGTTAAGCTGACAAACACAATTACCTCGAAGGCGGTTAATGAGTTTCAGTTTTCGATAGCCGGCAACGACATCATCATCACCACTTCGCCTGAAACACAGGCGCTCGAGGACGAGATTGCTGGTGCTATTCCGACCGTGTTTCCGAAAGCCGATGGCGATGTCGGCGGCGCAGTTCCTTCATTGTTCTGGGGCGTTGATGGCTACTCGAACATCTGGCACCAGGCACCCTGGGCCAATCGCGAGGACCTGTACATCTGGAAGGATGACTTCTCGCTCGTGAAGGGATCGCACGAATGGAAATTCGGCGGCATCTTCAGTCACAACTTCAAAGATGAGCCAGGCGTTGGCGGCGCCGGCGGCAATCAGCAAGCCACCATTCAGGGTTGCGGCTCACAGACGGGCACCTGCATCGGCGACCTGTTGTTGCGCAATACCATCATTCCGGATTACCAGGAGATCGCAAATACCGAGATTGCTGAGGGACGTTGGCGCGACTTTGAGTTCTATGCAAACGACACTTGGAAGCTTCATCCGCGCGTGACGCTTACTATGGGCTTGCGTTACTCGGTCTTCACCCCAGCATGGGAGAAAGACAATCGCATTTCCAACTTCTTACCCAGCCTCTACAACGGTCTTGACTTCAATACCGGTCTGGTCACCGCCGAAGAGGGAATCGGATTAGGATTGGGTCGGTCCCTCGTCAATACCTACAAGAAGGGTTGGCAACCACGAGTGGGCCTTGCCTGGGATGTTTATGGAACAGGCAAGACCGCGGTCAGAGCTGGATTCGGCCGTTACATGAGCCGTTCAAACGTTATTGAAGATCTGCTGCGTTTGACCGGTAATCCGCCATGGACCACGACCGTTCGCTCCACGAACGGTACATCACTGGCAACCTGTAACACCTGTCGCAGTCTCGATACGATCAACCCCGGTGTGGCGAACAACGTCGCCGGAGTCGATCCAAATGCCGGGTTTAATGCTGTCGATCCAAACTTCAGGCCGCCCGAGAGTTACCAGTGGAACCTGACTATCTCGCATCAGTTGTTTAAGGACACGGTGTTGGAAGCGTCGTACATCGGCAATCATGGCCTGCACATCTGGCGACGCAATGTAAATCGAAACGATATTGCTCCGGACAAGGCCTGTTTCGGTCCCGCGTGCGACGGCTCGAGTCGCTCAGCGCGCGTCCAGATTGCGCGTGCGGTGCTTGACGAAACAACTGCCGATGAAGGCCGGCTGATTGCGGATAATCGGTTATTTAGAGGTATTGGAAACGTCACCACTGACGAATCAAACGGTAACTCGAGCTATCACGCGATGCAGTTGTGGCTCAACCGCCGCTTCACCGAGCGACTGGCGTTCCAGGCCGCATACACCTGGGGACACGCAATCTCTGATGTGGCGTTAACCTCTTTCACTAACACCACCAGCGATCCATTTAACTTTGGTCTCGACAAGGGAGACGCTGATTTGGATCGAAGACATACGTTCGTGGGGAACGTGGTCTATGTGTTGCCATCCTTCAAGAGCTGGGGAAAGGCAGCCGAGCTCACTTTAGGTGATTGGCAGTTGAATGCAATCGCTTCGCGTTTTGGCGCCACTCCGGTCGACGTCACCACTGGTGTTAATACCGTGGGTACCGCCGCCGTCGTGGGGCAGCGTCCGAATTACACCGGACAGCCGCTGTATCTGGATACTAATGATTCCAGGCTACACCTTAATCCCGCGGCCTTTGCCAGACCGGCGGCCGGACAACTCGGCACCCTCGGCAGAGGCTCTGTCCGAGGAAAACCGATCACCAATATCGACTTCTCGATGGCGAAGAATTGGAGATTCCGCGAGCGTTATGGATTCCAGTTCCGTGCGGAATTCTTCAACGTCTTCAACCACGCCAACTTCGTTGGGTACGATCTCGATATTCGAAATTCCACTTTCGGCCAACTGAATAACACTCAGGCGTCGAGAGAGATCCAACTCGGTCTGAAGTTTACCTTCTGATATACTCCCCAACGTCTAAACGGAAGAACAAAGCCATCCACAGATTGCACAGATTCTTATCTGTGTAATCTGTGGATGGTTTTTGGGAATCGACGTTAAAAAAGATGTACCTGCGGTTTGCCTCCATCTCTCTCCTGCTTTCGATCTTCTTTTTTCAATCGCAGGGCGATCTGTTTCGTAAACACTACGAGGCTGCCAACGCCGCTCATCGCGCCGGAAACTACGCTGCCGCCGAAGCTGAATTCAAAGCCATTCTCGGCGAAGCCTATGAACGGCTCGGCAAGATTTATTCAGCGCAAGGTAAATATCAGGCATCGATCGAAGCGTTCGAGTCAGCGAACACTACGAGGGCTGCTTCCCCGGAGGCGTTGATTGACCTCGCGATCGCTTATTTTCATGCGAGCCAATACCCGAAGGCCGTCGATCCTTTACAACGCGTGATTGCTGCCAATGCGCAAAACTCGATCGCGCATCACATGTTGGGCAAAACGTGGTTCATGATGGGTGAGTTTGAGAAGGCGACGCGCGAACTCCAGGAAGCGTTACGGTTAACGCCCAACGATTACGATGCCGAGTACACTCTTGGTCTCTGTTTCCTCAAAAGAAAAGACTTGCCCCGGGCTAAACAGATCTACGAGCGAATGGCAGATCGGCTGGGCAATCGTCCTGCGTTGCGCGTGCTCATCGGACGTGCTTACCGTGAGACCGGATTTCTCCCCGAGTCGATTGAAGAGTTCAAAAAAGCGATTGCGCTCGATCCGAAGTTTCCTCGAGTTCATTACTATCTCGGCCTGACCTATCTATATAAGGACGGCGCCGCAAGAATTGCTGATGCTACGGAAGAGTTTAAGATTGAGCTGGCTGCCAATCCGGATGAGTACTTCGCCAATTACTATCTGGGCATCCTTTACATCATGGAACGGAAATTCGAGCCGGCGATCGCTTTGCTCGAAAAGGCCGTGAGCAAGCAACCGAATAATCCGGATCCGTATTTCCACCTTGGACAGGCATATCAGGGAGCGGGGAAACACAAGGAAGCGGTTGAAGTGCTTCAGAAAACGATCGCCCTTAACCCTTCACTCCAACACAATGATTATCAGGTAACGACAGCGCATTACCGGCTCGGACAATCTTTGCTGAAAGTTGGTCGCACCGAAGAAGGCCAGAAAGAGTTGAAGCTGGCTGCGGACCTCAAGCAAAAGGGGTTCAAGTTGGATGAGAAGCGGCTGGGTGTTTTTCTCGGCACCAATACAGATGTTCAAAATGCCAAGAGCGAACTAGTCAAGGCCGAGGGAATTATCGCCGATGCAGTTCCACTCGATCCCGCTAAGGCAGAGAAACTCAAGACCGAAGAAACTTATTACAGCAAAGTAGTTGCCGCCGGTCACAACAGCATCGGTCTCTTGCGTGCCGAACGACAGGATTTCAAGGAAGCGGCAACGCAGTTTGCCATCGCAGCAAAATGGAATCCAAACCAGGAAGGTCTGAATTTCAACCTCGGTCTCGCCTATTACAAATCCGAGTCGTACAAGGAAGCGATCCCGGCTCTCGAAAACGAACTCAAGATCAATCCAACAAACATCGGTATCAAGCAGTTGTTGGGACTGAGTTACTTCATGACCAACGACTACGCCAGGGCAGCGACGATGCTGACCGAAGTCACGAGGGTAAAAACGCAGGACGCAGCGCTGTATTATCCGCTTGCCCTCTCCTTGATCAAGGACGGTAAGCTCGACGAGGCCAACCGTATCATTCAGCAGATGGTGGCGGTTGGGGCGAATACCCCCCAGCTTCATATTCTATTCAGCCAGGCTCATTACGAACGCGGCGAAGTGGATAAGGCGCTCGCAGAGTTGCAGAGCGCGCTCAAGCTCGACGACAAAGTACGTTTGGCTCACTTCTATGCCGGATTGATTCATCTAAAGGCGGGAAAATTTCCGGAAGCTGAGCGCGAGTTTCAACTGGAACTGTCAGTAAATCCGAATGACTTCCAGGCTCGTTATCATCTGGCTTTCGTGGTGTTGGCCCAACAGGAGAGTGAACGCGGGATCGCGATGATGCGGGAGATCGTTCGCGACCAGCCTGAATTTGCAGACGCTCGTTACGAGTTGGGCAAAGCGTTGTTGCAAAAAGGTGACGTGAAAGGCAGCATCGAGAATCTCGAAACTGCGGCGCGGTTGAAACCCGATCAGGCTCACGTTCATTACCAGCTCGGCCGTGCGTACATTGCCGCAGGCCGCAAAGTTGACGGTGAAGCTCAGCTCGAAAAGTCGAAGGAATTGAAAGAAAAGGCACGCACCGCGAATGAGTAAACAGATAATCGGTGTAATCTGTGGATGGCTCCTCGCGCTTCTTTCATTCTTTCCTGCTCAAACCACTAATCGATCCGCCCTGAAGATCGCTTTCACCGACATCACCACTCAATCCGGCATCACTTTCAAACACGTCGCTTCACCCGATAAAAAGTACATCGTCGAATCGATGAGCGGTGGCGTAGCGATGTTTGACTACGACAACGACGGCGATCTCGATCTTTATTTCGTCAACTCTTTGACGGTCGATCTCGTCAAGACAAAATCAAAAACAAAGAGCGAGCTATATCGCAACGAGGGCAACGGCAAATTTACCGAGGTCGGCGAAAAGGCGGGCGTGAACGACATCGGCTGGGGAATGGGCGTTGCCGTCGGGGATTACAACAACGACGGCTTCGAAGATCTCTACGTCAGTTGTCTCGGACCGGATCACCTCCTGAAGAACAACGGCAACGGCACGTTCACCGACATGACCGCCAAAGCCGGCGTCAACGATCCGCGTTGGACCACCGGCGCGTCGTTCGTCGACTACGATAACGACGGCGACCTCGATCTATTCGTGGTGAACTACGTCGATTTCGACATCAACAACCTCCCCGAATTTGGCCAGGGAAAGACCTGCACGTACAAATCGATTCCGGTGCAGTGTGGTCCAAGAGGTTTGAAAGGCGCGGGCGACTCGCTCTTTCGGAACAATGGCGATGGTACGTTTACTGAAGTCTCGAAGCAGGCGGGCGTCAATGACGAGAATGGATATTACGGTCTCGGCATTCTCACAGGCGACTTCGACGATGATGGCCTAACCGATATTTTTGTCGCCAACGACTCAACGCCGAATTTTTACTACCGAAACAAAGGCAACGGCACGTTTGAAGAGATGGGCTTCACTTCCGGCACGGCCGTAAATGAGAACGGCAGCGAGCAGGGAAGCATGGGTGTAACCGCCGGCGATTACGATCACGATGGCAAGCTCGACATCTTCATCACAAACTTTGCCGACGAATACAATACGCTCTATCACAACGACGGAAAGAATTCTTTTACGGATCTTTCCTACGCAGCGAAGGTGGCGGCGGTGAGTCTGCCACATGTCGGCTGGGGCACGAAGTTTTTTGATTACGATAACGACGGCTGGGTCGACCTGTTTGTTGCGAATGGACACGTCTATCCGCAATTGCCGGCCTATCGCCAGCCGCGATTGTTGCACCGTAACAATCGCGACTCGACGTTTACTGAAGTATCCGGGGAGTTTGGTGCGGTCCTGACCGAGAATCGCGCGAGTCGTGGTGTGGCTTTCGGCGACATCGACAACGACGGTGACACCGATCTGCTAATCGGAGACCTCGATGGACCACCACAACTGTTGCGCAACGACGGCGGCAGCGGCAACAACTCAGTGCTGATCAAACTCGTGGGCGTGAAGAGCAATCGCACTGGCATCGGCGCACGAGTGACGGTTGTCTCGGGAGATTTGTCACAGGTTGATGAAGTGCGCAGTGGCGACAGTTATATATCGCAAAGCGATCTGCGTTTACACTTTGGTCTCGAGAAGCGAACGAAAGTCGATTCGATCCAGGTGCGTTGGCCCAGCGGTGTGGTTGATAAAATTTCCGGCGTTGGCGTGAACAGGATTCTGACTATCAAGGAAGGCCAGGGCAAGATTGCTGAGAAAGATTACGCGAAGTGAATAGCTATGAAGACTAACCAGAAAAAACCCGCAACGATTGACGAATACATTGCCGACTTTCCGCGTGATGTGCGGCCGCTGCTGGAAAAGGTGAGAGCGGCGATCAGGAAGGCCGCGCCCGATGCCGAAGAAGCGATTAAATACATGATGCCGACTTACGTGTTGGAAGGTAACCTGATCCACTTCGCTGGTTACAACCACCACATCGGTCTCTACCCGGGCTCGCGGCCGATCGAGCAGTTTAAAGACGAGTTGACGAAGTACGAAACATCGAAGGGAACCGTGAGGCTGCCGTTGGATAAACCGATTCCCGTCGGGCTGATAAGCAAGATCACGAAATTCTGCGTGAAGCGTAATCTCGAGAGGGCGGCCGCGAAGGCAAAGAAGAAACGTTGATGGACAGGATTTACAAGATGTCTCAGGATTTACAAGACTCATCCTGAAAAATCCTGTTAATCCTGTCTACAACTACCGCTTGATGTCAGCGGCCGTGTTGATCAATTGCTTCACTCCGCCAATCACCAATACAAACTCAAGCCCGCCAGCTGGTTTTGCAGCCTCATCGACTTTCGCGATACTCGTCTCACGCCATTCTCTCGGCGGCGGCATCCCGAGCTTCAGATAAGTCACTGCTTCCAACCCTGTCTCACCAAGTTGTGAAAGACTATGCGCGAGCGGTTTGATTTCTCTTAGCGACGGCGAACGATCGATCACTGGTCCAAGCGATGCCCCAGCCGTTTGCCATTCAGAAAGCATCTGAATTAGCTCCGCTCGATAGAGTTGGTACCGCGGTCCGTCATTAAGAAACTCTCTCACCATAAACGAGAACTTGCGCCCCGTTTCACTGTCGGGATATGTTGCATCGATCACGCCCGTCAATGGACTCAGCATCGTCTGCGGACGCATCTGGTACCGTCGATATTCCTTCACGGGCTCGATCACAGAAACAAGCGTTCGCAATGGTCCAATGTCGTCGTTGCGCACAAGCCGCCGCAACATCATCTCCTGATTCCTCTTGTGAAGGAGCCCCAGCTCTTCCAACTGCAAGCTGAGAACCGCGAGCCGCCGATACATATCCTCGACGTCGGTCACGGTGCGCGCCGACCAAAGCCTCTCAGCAATCGCTGCGGTACGTGGCCATATGCGCGAGTCGATTGTTTCCGGAGTTACCCATTCGGCCCACATCGTCGCTTCACCACCCAGGATGTGCTTCGCTTCTTCGGGCGTCAGTGTGCTATCGGCGGGCAGCGGATCAGGAACGTAGTGCTGTGACGCAGGTTGAATTAGATCGATGTAGTAACCATTCGAGAGAATACCGTCGTAACCTTTGCGCGCCGCTTCGGCGAGTGCCGCGGTGCCACGCCACGAGTGAATCACAACATCCTTCGGCAACTCGGGTTGCAGGATCTCGTCCCAGCCGACCATCTTCTTGTTATGCTTCTGAAGAATCTTTAGCAGGCGTGTGTTGAAGTATGCCTGCAGCGCGTGGTTGTCTTTGATCCCTTTCTGTTTCATGTAAGCCTGGATCGCCGGATTGCGGTCCCATTGCTTACCTTCGTTTTCATCGCCGCCGATGTGGAAGTACTCATCGGGAAAGAGCGCAGCCATCTCGCCTAAAAACGTTTCAAGAAATTTGTAGACTTCTTCGCGCGTGGGATCGAGCGCAGGCTCGAAGATGCCCGGACGGCGTTCAATCGTGTATGGACCAGGCGCACTGCCGAGCTCCGGATATCCAACCAACCAGCTCGTGCTGTGTCCGGGAATGTCAAACTCGGGCACGACGCGAATGCCGCGATCGCGCGCGTAGGCGATGATCTCTTTTACCTGTTCCTGCGTGAAGTAGTTTCCGTCAGAGCCGAGTTGATGCAACTTGGGAAACTTTTTGCTCTCTATACGAAAGCCCTGATCCTCCGATAGATGCCAGTGAAATACGTTCATCTTCACTGCGGCCATTCCATCGAGATTGCGTTTCAGCACCTCCATTGTCTGGAAGTGACGAGCGACGTCGATCATTAGACCGCGCCAGGGGAAGCGTGGTCGATCGTCGATCTGGACGCCGGGGAAAAAGTATCCGTTGCGATCGGCATCGAGCAGTTGCAGCAGAGTTTCGAGCCCGCGCAATGCGCCGACGACGGTGGGAGCGCTCAGTATTGCCTGACGTCGCGTGATGTCGATGCGATAACTCTCGTCTTCACCAACGGAAGGAATGGTTTTCCCTGGGCCCTGGCAGTTGATGATGAGCTGCGTCATTTGATCGTCGACCGCAAGTGTCGGCGCAAGGGTCAGGACAGTGCGTCCTTCGAGGCGCTTGATAAAACGCCAGACGCCTGCCTGCAGACGCGCATCAGAATGGCCGCGTGTCGCGACTTTGAAATTCGCGTCAACAGCCAGTCGCTCATTCAGGAATTTCACCGATGCCGGCACAGGCATCAGGTTGTGTTTCCGTTCCGGTTGCGGTTCCTGCGCGGTTACGACGCCGGCGCAAACTACGATTAGTAACAGCGCAAAGTATCTATTGGTTTTCATGCAGTTATTTAAGTGTGAA
>DATEIS010000631.1:0-4967 GCA_035278765.1 Pyrinomonadaceae bacterium
TTTAGAACTGCTCACTCCAGGAAGCGTAACAAGGGGATCTCTGGGGAGTCTAAGACCAGGCGCGAGTGGCTGTCAAAAAAAGGCCCGGCGAGGGCGGAGGTGATCACCTCGGAGCTTTCCCGTCGCAGAAGGAAATGCCTCGGTCGAATACAATTTGATCGCGTGGTCCATCGCCCGCCGGTGTTCACTTGTGGGGAAGCATTTCAGGGCCGGCAGCAAAGGAGCAAACGAGATCAGATCTGGGTTAGCTGAATGACGCAGGAGATCGTGGGCGGTGGCAGTATTGTTGAGGAGGCCGTTTCGGCCGAAACCTTGCCGCGCCAGGCAAGGGAGCCTCGATCGCTTCTGAACGTGCACAAACAAAGGTGCCTCTTCCTACGTGACCGCGAACCAACCCACCGTGGCTGCGTGGTCCGTCAACTGTGAGCTGTGAGGATTTGACCGTCTCTCCTCCGAGTTCCAAATCTCTGCTTATCCCACAGAGTAGTTGCCCGGCCCTTCCTCTTGACATCCCACAGGAGCGTGTGCGACATTCCTGTGTGCAACCCACAGGAGCGGCGATGAAGGAAAACAAATCTGAAATTCTGCAGGGCACGCTTGATTTGATGGTACTGCAAACCCTTGAAGCGATGGGTCCTCTGCACGGTTATGGCATTGCCCGCCGTATTGAGCAATTGAGTGAGCACGCCGTCGTGGTAAACCAGGGCACGATTTATTTGTGTCTGATCCGGCTGGTGCAGAGGAAATGGATCAAAGCGACGTGGGGCACGTCTGAGAATAATCGCAAGGCAAAGTTTTACACCATCACGACAGCCGGCAAAAAACAGCTCAAGGCTGAAGCTGAAGACTGGCAGCGCGTTTCCGGCGTGATAGGACGCCTGCTACAGCTAACGGCAGGAGGCAAAACATCTTGAGTAACTTGTACCGCCTCATCGCCCGCATCGCGGCCTGGTTCAGAAGAGCCGAGTTCGATCGCGACCTTGACGACGAATTTAAAACTCACCTGTCTTTACTGGTTGAACAAAACCTTCGCCGCGGATTATCGACTGAGGAAGCAATGAGAGAGGCGCGGTTGAGCATGGGCAATCTTGTTAGCTTGCGAGAGGAACATCGTAACACCAGGGGCTTGCCTCTCCTGGATACACTGCTGCAGGATCTCCGTTACACGGTCCGCATTCTTCGCCGTGATATCGGTTTCGCGTTTTTCGCGATTTTGATCGTCGGTCTGGGGATCGGCGCCAGCGCAATCGTCTTCAGCGTACTCAATACGCTTTTGTTACGCCCGTTACCGTTTAAGGACGCAGAACGCCTGGTTTGGATTGCGAACCTGAAAAGCATTCCGGAACAGACGACCCAGGTGGGCCACATTCTCGATGCCCGCGAAGCAAACCAGTCGTTCTCAGAACTGGCCGCTTATTTTGCTTATTACAGTACCGGCGATTTCAAACTCACGGGCGCGGGCGAGCCCGAACGCTTAACTGCGGTGCCGGTTTCAGAAAACTTTTTCCGCGTGCTTGGCGTCGAGCCTCAAGCCGGACGAGTGTTCAGTGCGGATGAATGCAGGTTTAACGGTCCTCCCGCCGTTATCCTGACCGACGCATTGTGGAAAAGACGTTTCGCATCCAGTCCGGAGATCGTTGGCAAAACGCTGCAATTGAATGGCAGGCCGGTCAGGGTCATCGGAGTTATGCCGGCGTCATTTGATTTTAGTTCTGTTTTCACACCCGGGAGCCGCGTCGATCTATTTTCACCGTTTCCGCTCACAAAAGAAACCAACAGAATGGGAAACACGATTGCGGTTGTGGGCCGTCTCAAACCCGGCGTCACCATGGAAAGCGCACAGGCCGAGTTCGACATTCTGGGCCAACGGCTTACGACAGAGCATCTGTCTGACCGCAACGAGTATCAACCCGCATTGAGCTCATTGAGAGCACACGTCACGGGCCGTTTGCGGCCAGCGTTGATCGTGTTGGCCTGCGCTGTTGGACTCGTGATGCTGATTGTGTGCGCGAACCTGTCTAATCTCCTGCTGGCGCGCAATGCGACACGCCAGAAGGAGATGGCAATTCGAGTCGCGCTCGGCGCCGGACGGCGAAGGCTGATTCGCCAGATGCTGGTGGAAAGCATTGTCCTGTCCGGTGCGGGTGCGGTTGTCGGTGTAGCCATAGCGGTGATTGGCACGCGAGTATTAACTCAGCTCGACGCGTTCAGAATTCCGCTTCTATCCAGCGTGCAGGTTGACTTCGGTGTTCTCGCGTTTATGGTCGTCATGGCCGTGGTTACCGGCCTGACGTTTGGTCTTGTCCCCGCCCTGCAAGTTCCAGCTATCCGTGTAAATGAAACACTGAAAGACAGTAATCGCGGATCAGTGGGCGGCAGGAAACACAACTGGATCCGTAATTCTCTGGTCGTCACCGAAATCGCTTTTGCCTGTTTACTTTTAGTTGGGACAGGCCTTCTTGTTAGAAGCTTTCTTCGAGTGCTCGACGTGGATCTGGGATTCCAACCAGAGCGACTTGCAACTTTGCGTATTGATCCAAGTGGCGCGGAGTCTGCCACAGAAACTAAACGCAATGCTTATTTTGATGAAGCTCTGCGGCTGGTCCAGAACACGCCGGGAATAGAAGCGTGCGGACTAACGGACGTGTTGCCTCTGGAAGGTGATCGAAGTTGGGGTGTTGCTGGAGTCGGTCAGGTATATGACAGAGAAAATTACCCATCAGCCTTTGTTCGCATCGTGAGCAATGGATACTTCAAAGCGATGGGAATACCGTTACTCCTCGGCCGGGATTTTACAGACCAGGACCGCGCTTCAAGTGAACAGGTGATCATCATCAACGATACGCTGGCACGCAGACTGTGGCCAGGTCAGAATCCAATTGGACAAATGGTTACACAGGATGGTGGACGTCGCGTGGTGGGCGTGGTTGGCGGCGTTCGGCATGTGACCGTCGAACAAGAATCAGGTTCGGAAATGTACCTGCCTATTCGTCAGACCGATGATTTCTCCGCGGTCGAGTTGGTTGTGAGGACATCACTTCCGGAAGAGACTGCCGGAACCACCATTCGTGAAGCGTTGAAGCCGCTCGATCCGAACCTGGGTGCGAAGGAATTTCGAAGCGTACAGCAGTTAGTGGACAAAGCAACTTCACCACGCAGGTTTGTTGTGATGATGCTGGCCGGGTTTTCCAGCTTTGCGCTGGTGCTCGCGGCGCTGGGGATTTACGCGGTGATTTCGTACTCGGTGCAGCAGCGAACACAGGAGATCGGCATTCGTTCGGCGCTGGGCGCTTCGCCTGGAAGTCTACAAACGCGAATCATACTTGAGACACTACGGCTCGCCGCGATCGGGCTGGTCATCGGTCTCGGCGGATCGCTGATTTTGACGCGCTTATTGAGTTCGTTATTGTTTGGCGTAGAGTCGTATGATCCCGCGTCGTTTATTGGGACCGTCGTTGTTCTAATCGTCGTGGCAACTGTCGCAGGTTACTTCCCTGCAAGACGTGCCTCCCAGATCGACCCAATTACCGCGCTTCGATCAAATTAGTTAATGTTGGATCCCTACCGCGCGGGAAGCGCGCCCATCCGATCGACAGACATGGTAGTCAGGTCGGACCAGGGGGCGGCGTTTGGATGCTGGACCATCTGACTCTCGCCGTCCTCGGGTCGAGCCATCTCACGCAGCGCGGTGAGCGCGATTGCACAACCATTGGTGCGTTCTATAAATTAGCGTCATGAAAAGATCATACGCTCGCTGCTTGACGCTGCTCGCCGCCGTTCTCTCATTCGCAAGTACGTTCGCTATCGCCCAAACGCCGCCGCGCGTTACACCGATGACGCCGGACGTCGTCGAGAAGTACGACCAGACACTTTCCTCCGCCGACTATGTCCGGCGCGAGGCCATGGTCCCGATGCGCGACGGCGTCAAACTCTTCACCGTCGTGGTGATGAAAAAGGGCGTTACCAAAGCACCGATCCTACTGTCGCGCACTCCCTATAACGCAAGCGGTTCAACGGGGCGCGTCAATAGCCAGCGCATCGTCGACATACTCGAAGTAATGGACGCGGAATTTGTCACAGACAACTACATCCGCGTGTACCAGGACATCCGCGGCATGTACAAATCCGAGGGTGAGTGGATCCTCAATCGCCCGCTCTCGGGGCCATTGAACAAAACCGGCATCGACGAAGCGACCGATGCCTACGACACCATCGAGTGGCTGGTCAAGAACACGCCGGAGACGAACGGTAATGTTGGCGTCATTGGTTCGAGCTACCTGGGCTTCACGGCACTGATGACGTTGATCAATCCGCACCCGGCGCTTAAGGCAGTGATCGCACAAAGCCCAATGGTCGATGGCTGGATGGGGGACGACTGGTTTCACAACGGAGCATTTCGCGTCAACTCGCTCGGCTTTCCCCTGGGCCTTGGACTCAACAAGGGGAATGGCGGCGGCGAGTTCGCTCTCGGCAGTGGCGACGATTACACACGCTATCTCGAAGCCGGATCGGTGGCAGACTTTGTGAGAATGGTTGGCGCCGAGCATGTCCCCGGCATCCGAAAGTTTCTCGAAAATCCTGCCTACACCGATTTCTGGTCGCTACAAGCCGTCGACAAGTGGCTCGCCGCACGGCCTCATACAGTGCCGACGATGCTCGTGGTCGGCCAGTGGGACCAGGAAGACAGCTATGGTGCACCCGCTGTCTATCGCGCGCTCGAACCAAAGGACAAGAACAACGACAAGCTGTCGCTCGTGATTGGACCGTGGCGGCACTCAGGTTTTAATCACTATGGCTACGACCTCGGCGCGATCACCTTCACGGGTGACACGGCGCTCGAATGGCGCGTGAAGTACGCGAAGCCGTTCTTCGATCACTGGCTGAAGGGCGGCCCTGACCCCAGGACGCCGCCGGTGCTCACTTATGCGACCGGTGTGAATCAGTGGAACGTGTCGCAACGCTGGCCT
>DATEIS010000632.1:0-17785 GCA_035278765.1 Pyrinomonadaceae bacterium
TCGTGACGCATGAGCACAACGAGGCCGCAGCCTTCGCCGGGCCAGAAGCCAGCCGAGCGCGTGTCGTAAACGCGCATCGCATCGGAGGCGAGCGCGCCAGTCTTAGCGAACCCGACGAGTTCGAATGGATCGGTGCTCAGATCAACGCCGCCGGCGATGGCGACTTCCAGATCGCGGGCAGCAAGCGAAGTGCAGGCATTAATGATCGCCAGTAGCGATGACGCACACGCACCGTCGACCGTGTAACCGCCTCCCTTGAGATCGAAGTGATTACAGATGCGCCCGGCAATCGTGTTGGAGAGTCCGCCCGCGAGCGTCTCCGCGCCGACCTCCGGGAACGGTTTTTTGTAAAGCGCTTCCATCTGGGCGAGGAGTTCACGTTGGCGATCCGAAGGACACGCTTCATCTTCAAGTATCTTCGTCACGACGCGCCGCACGTACGGCCAGCGCAGACGCATATTGTTCGCACGAGAGAACTCGCCGGTGAGGGTGTTGCCGACGAAGACGCCGGTCGTCTCACGCGGGAGTCCCTCACCGTCAGCGAACCCCGCATCTTCGAGAGCGTTGGTTGCGACTTCAAGCGTTAGCCAGTGCACGGGATCGGCGGCGCGATAGGTTGCACCCGGCACGCGAAAGCGCACGCGGTCAAACTCGTAACCTTCAATAAAGGCGCCTTCGGTCGAATATGTTCGATCGGGGCTTTGTCGATCGGTCGACAAGTAGTCGTTGAGATTGAGTCGTTCAGCCGGGATGCGTCTGAAAGCGCGGCGTTGGGCCAGCGCGTTTTCCCAAAGTTCGTCGGGTGAACGCGCGTCCGGGTAGCGACACGCCATCCCGACGATGGCTATTGATTGGCCCATCTCACGCCTCCCTCGCCATGGCCGAGGCCGGCGCCGGCGAACTCAAAGCCGCTGGTTCGGCGACGCCATCGATCTCTTCACGCTCTCGACCCTTGATCCACCTGCACGCGTACATCCACAGTCCTCGCACGGTGCAGACAATCGTGAGGGCAAAGAAAAGTCCGAAGACGATATGGCCCACCATCAGCAGTCCATAGACTGCGGCCACGCTGAAACCGAATATGATTTGATCGCGGCGCCCTTCGGGTGTCGTAGCGGGATCGGTCACCATGTAAAACGTGTAGAGGATGAAAGCGACGCCCGTCATCGGAATGAGCGATGCGCCAAAGGGGGCATCGAGAAACAAAGCCCTGACTGCAGCTTGTGTCACAAAGCCACCGAGCCACGCAGCAATCAGTGGCAGGCGATGAGTGAAGCGCGCGTTCAGGAACGTTCCCGTGCAGACGATCACGCCGGGCAAAATCCAATCACCAACACCCGTCATGTTCTCCGTAAATTGATACGGCGGCGCGACGCTGACCCACGAGAAAGCAAGCAATGTGATCGTGATGCCGAAGTTCGAAGGGTTGAGGAAGTGACGCGTACTTTTTCCGACGGGAGCGCGCAATAGACACTTCGAACAGATCGCCACAACAGCGGCGAAGATAACTGGTCCAAGTCTCTCATTTGCGTAAAGCAGCATCGCGCACGCGAGTCCGGTGATGTGCGCCGAGAGCAGAAAGTCAACAAACTTGCGCACGCCGCCACCTAAAAATCTAAGCGGGCGGCGATTGCAACGCGCATCGATGAACTCGAGCAGCAACTCGGCGCTGTATGCGGAGATCACCGCCACCACGGGTTGTGCAAACGACTGTTCGAAGCCAAAGAAAGCATGGCCCAGGATGTTGAGGACGGTGATCGCGACTGCGAAGCGCCGCAGTCCGCCAAGACGATTTACCCGATTCTCATTTGCACTCATTGATGGCTCCCTTCTCACGACCGAGCACGATGGTGTACCAACCGCCCGGCAACAATTGAATCGTTTCCTGTTGAAGCGCTCCTCGCGTGTTGCGCCAGCGCAACTCGACATTCAAGAGCTTGTCTGCGGCGACACGGCCCAACCCGAACTGCAAATCAGGGCTGCGCTTGCCTGAATGTCCGTTACCGCCGTCAACCTGCTGCACAAGCGGCGCGCGTCCATTTATAAACACACGTGCCTCGGCGCCGATTGCGGGGCGCGAAAGCGGCACGGTTCCTTCACGACACACGCGCGTTTGCGACACGCCGTCTCCAACTGGCAGACGTAGCCTGATGCCGAGGAACGCGCCCGAATTGTTGCTCTCGTTGCGATAGAAGTAAGAAGTTCCCCACTGGTTCGCGACTGCGTAGTCGAGACGGCCATCGCCGTCAACGTCTGCTGTCGCGATTCCGCGTGTGAGCAACGGCTGGTCGAGTGAAAGCTGTGCGGCGATGTCGTGAAAACGCCCATCGGGTGCGCGCACGAAAAAGTAATTGTGACCGTTGCCGCTAATGTCATCGCCGGTTTGAAGAACGGGCCAACTATGCGGATGGCGGAGCAGTTGATCGTTGCCCATGACAACTTCGTGCAGCTCGGGCCAACGGTTGACGTTGCCTTTGAGGAAACCGGTCGCCTGCAACGCCTCGAGCACGCCGTCGTTGTTGAAATCGCCCAGCCGTGACTCCCATCCCCAACCGCTGCGCGAAAGACCAAGGGACTCGCTGCGATCAACGTAGGGAGCAACGCCTTTCTTCATGAGGTCGGTGTGTCCGGTGCTGAGGAATACGAAGTTACTTTCTTCAAGCCCATACTCCTGGGTGATGTTGCTGACGTAGATGTCGGGCAATCCGTCGTCGTTCAGATCGCCGAAGTCGACACCCATGCCTTTGTACGAGTCGTGGCCCAGCACTTTCGACTTCGTCGTTGTAAACGATCGTCGTCCTTCCAATAATTCGAATCGTGGACGACCGGGCGTCGAGCGGTTGTGCAAGAGACGATCGGGTCCGAAGTCGTTGGCGAAATAAATTTCGGGGAGCAAGTCACCGTCGAGGTCGGCTGCGCCGATTGCGAGCGCCCAACCCTGGGCACTCTTTTC
Source organism: Pyrinomonadaceae bacterium (assembly GCA_035278765.1). Taxonomy (GTDB): domain Bacteria; phylum Acidobacteriota; class Blastocatellia; order Pyrinomonadales; family Pyrinomonadaceae; genus PSRF01. Next base: position 2,954 of record DATEIS010000632.1, read on the forward strand.
GTCCAGTGCGCCGTTGACTTCTTCGAATTGCACGGCTGTACCGGCAGACGGCGCTCGCCATAGAAGGAGATGTTTTCGTCCTCCGTTTTGCGCGCGCGACATCGAGTCCTGCATCCCGTCGGCGAGGTTGGCCCGTGCGTCGAGGATGCGTGCTCCATCGGGGAAGAAGTTGCCGACGATCAAATCCGTGTGGCCGTCGCCGTCGATGTCGGCAAGCGTCGCTGCGTTCGTGTACCAACGAGCGTCGCCAGGAACGACTTCGCTTCGCGTGTAGCTATCTGAAGCGAGCGCTGAGGTGCGGGCTTGTTTGATAAAGGCGATTGGGGTTCTGCCCCAATAATAGGCGAGCACGTCCTGGAGCCCGTCTTCGTTAAAGTCTCCGGGTAGACAACCCATCGGGGCCATCGTCGCGGCATCGTAACGAAGATTGACTGGGTCGAGAGTGAACGGCTGATAGCGCGCTGGAGTACCCGGCACCGGCGCCACGATGACCTTGTCAATTCTGGTGTCGACATAACATGCGTCGTTCGGCAGTCCGTCGCCGTCGAGATCGTTGAGTGCGACCGCCGCTCCCACGCTTGAGATCCAGGCCGCAATGCGACGCAACGATGGATTGACGTCGCGAATTGTCTTTTGCGTTTCACCGTTCATCGTCGGGAGTGGCGCGGTGCTAAAACGAAATCCTTCGGCGAGCTTCGCTAACTCCGACTCCGAAGCCCTGGGCATACGCGCAAAACCGTAGACTGCGACGACGAGAATGATCGCCGTCAACTTCGCAGCCTGGCGCCGGAATGTCCCCTCAATGATCGTCATGCTGTTGTTACCTCCAATGCGATTTTGTTTCGAATGCGGCGACGCCACTCTTCGTAAGCCGGTAACCCACCGTCTCCGCGCAAGTCTTCGAGGGCCGCGTCGGTGATCGCTGCGACTTCATTTGCAGACTGGCCGCAGATAACACGGCAGACCGACTCTGTGTGTGTGTTGAGGTTCGCTGCGCGTTGGCGCGTCTTGGCGGCAAAGGCCACACCCTGAGCGAGCGCCGGCAAGTGTTCGCTCGCGGCCGTTCGCAACGATTCAATTGCTTCTCGCCGGCAGCCACCGGCGTAGGCGCAGGCCAAGCCTATGCCGCTCCATAAGTCGTCGCGGCGCGCGAATGGAAAGGTGTTGATCGTACTCGCGACTGTTGCGACGTCCGCGCCTTTCACAAACCACATGCTGCGGCCGAGGCCCTGATCGAAGACACGCCGGCTATAGCCATCAAGACGAGTGGGAATCTCGCGTCGCTCGATGTATTGAGGCCAATTGAAATAGCCTGAGTGAAATCCGTAACCGTCGACCACGAGCCAACCAAGCAGCGGGTCGAGCTGTGTTAAATGAGGCGTGATGTTTCGTCGCAAGCGGGCGAGCGCCCAACCCAATCCGACATGCATCATGTAGATGTGAGATTCTCCCAGGCGTTCGGTGAATGTGCGCCAACGGTTTTTGCGCCAGGGTGTGAAGTAGTCGAGTAGACCAAGACCCATGGCCGCGCCTTCGAAAGCAAATCCGCGAAACTCTGCGTCTACGTTCGACAGCCGGCGTGCCAGCGGATCGAACCTGGTCTCTTCGAGCGCTGCATGATAGCCACTCAGAAAAGTGACGCCGATACGCTCGAGGCGCTGGCGCGACTCGTCTTCACTCGCGATGAAGCCGCGTTTAGCAAAGCTTGCTTCAGCCGTTGATAGACCGAAGAAGCGTCTACGCACTCGTCCGAGCAATGAAATTCTTTTCTCACGCATTTGCATTTTTATGACCTACGTCTGAACACACACCGACGCCTTTACCGAGCATCGTCAAACGCTCCTAACTGGGAGTGTTTAGGTTGTCAGGATCTGGGCTCGACGATTGGCGGAGAGGAATTCCAAATCTGGCGGTTGACGTCGGGTAACGCCGCCTGTCCAATCATCTGTATTGGGAGTGCAGAAAAGAGTATGAACTGCACGCGCCGAAACCGGCGTGGCATTTTTGGAAGCACCATCTTCCGCAAGATTGAACAAGTAAAAGATTCGCACACGTGCTGAAATCCTCGGGCCGAAAGACACGGAGCTGATCGCAACCATGGCCGCACGGATTCCTGATCCGCAAGCCTCTCCGTTGAGTTCGGACAAAGTAATTCGTGAGGAGGAAAAGATCGATGAAAGAGATCACACGGAGGCTTTACACAAAACCGGTCATGCTCGGCATGGCGTTTCTTGTGGGAATGGCGCTCGTGGTTGGCTTGTTCGTCACGACGAGAAGCACGGCTGCGTTCGCTGATATCCCGGCAGGGAACGACGAATTCGAGACAACCGCCAACGGCGAAAGCTATCACGACTTCGGTAACGGCAAGATACCCGCAAATTTCTTCGGGGCTGGTTCCCAGGAGTTTGGCGAAGTCGTAGCCATGGAAGGCGTACCGCTGGCGCCACCGAGCAACATCGACACAATCATCGAGCGCAAGAACACCATCCCGGTGGGCGGCACCACACCCATCCAGATGACTGCGCTTTCTCTAAAGAGCATCAACCCAATCACGGTCCACTACGCCAGCTCCACGGAGAGCTGGAACGTATTTGTGGGCCTATCCCTTTACAAGTCTTCGACCGGGTCGATGACCATAAATGCCAGTACGTTTGACTCAACGCTGAAGGTCTGGCCGCGATTCACTTTCAAGCGCATACCAGACAACAAAACGTTAGTCTACGATACCGGCAACCCGACCGGTCCGGGTCTGACGGCGGCCTCTGAAACGCCTACGATGGCGTTCGAAGATGCCGTTGCTCTGCCGGCGCCGACGGTCGCACCATGTACCGACAACGCGGTCCAGGACTTCGAATCGCGATCCGCTACAACGTCCGCTGCGGCCACGTCTTCGTGCGCGCCGCTCACGTTGACTACCACCAGTTCACCATGGGTGCCCTGTCCTCCAGGCTTCTGCATTCCCAAGCCGATCACTGAGGCAGAAAGATGGGCGGCTCATAATGCTTCACCTCCGGGAACCAAGAAAGTAGTCATTCAAGCAGGCGGTGTAAGCTTCAGCAATCAGTAAGCGCTTCAGGTTAGTCGGCATCGCTCAGCTCTTCAGCGGCGATGCCGGCAAACTTTGGTACAATGACTTGCACCGGGTCGGCCGCAATTTCAGTTTTTGAAAAGTGAACATTAGACGCCGCCGTATCCGCTCGATCTAGTAACACTCCTCCCGGATGCCCTGAGCAACTGACCTCACCCTCGACTCCGATTCGGAGCCGGGGGTGAGGATTTATCATTCCCCCACCCACATTAATTGAAGCTCGGGGTCCCCTTATGTCGGAAACAATCCACTCTTATAAGTCGTGCGGTTCGGGATGGATTCTGCGTTGTGCAGTTGTCGTTTCGCTGCTGTTGAGCGGGGCAGTGAATGCCGCGAACTCATACCAACAACCTCAGGAACTTGTCGTTAATCAACCCATTGCGCGTGAAATGCGAGGAGGAGAAGAGCACGCGTACCAGGTAAAACTAAGTGCTGGACAACACGCACGCGTGGTGTTGGACCAGAAGGGCATTGATGTCGTGTTGTCGTTGTTGGGAACGGATGGAAAACCACTTCTCGAAGTAGATAACAACCTGAGCGGCACACGAGGCATGGAAGTGGTTTCACTCGTTGCGGAAGTCAGCAGTGTTTACCAGTTGAAAGTGCGCTCACTGGAGAAAGGTGCATCAGTTGGACGATATGAAGTGCGGCTCGAGGATCTCCGAACTGCGACCGAGACAGACCGCACACGCGCGGCCGCTGAGCGTTCTTACTTCGCCGGCGCACAACTCCTGAATGAAAGGACAGGAGAGTCGCGCCGCAAGGCTATCGAGCGATACAACGAAGCGTTGCGTCTGATGAGAGAAGCGCGTGATCAACGTGGCGAAGCCATGACACTCGCCACTATCGGTATGACTTACAACCTCGTTGGCGAGCCGCAAAATGCTATTCAACCCCTTAACCAGGCACTCACGATCTGGCAGTCCATAGGCGATCGTCATTTAGAAGCCATCACTCTTTCGCTCAACGCGAGGATTTACTACACGCTCGGCGAGCCGCGGAAGGCGCTCGATACATACAATCTTGCGATTCAGGTCATGCGCGCAGTTGGGGATCAAAGTGCCGAGGCAAATACGTTCACACAGATTGGCACGATTTACAGATCAATAGGCGAACCGCAAAAGGCTCTCGATTATTTTGCGCAAGCGATTCCTTTGTCGCGTGTCGTCGGTGACCGCCGGAATGAAGCCACAGCCCTTAACAACATGGGGACGGTCTACAACCTTCTCGGTGACACGCAAAAGGCTTTTTATTACTTGCAGCAGGTACTCCCACTAGCGCGTGCGATCCCAGATCGGCGGGTTGAGGCCGTAACGCTCTCCAACATGGGCCATATCTACAATCTTCTGGGCGAGCCGGAGAAGGCGCTCCCACACCTGCAACAGGCGGTTACGATCGCGCGATCCAATGGCGATCGCAAGTCAGAGGCTATGGCGCTCACGAACACCGGAACTGCCTACAGTTTCCTGGGAAAGAAGACAGAGGCCGTCGACTCCCTTGAGCGTGCGCTTCAGTTAAGAGTAGCGGTGAGTGATCGCCAGGGCGAGGCCATAACGCTGAACCAATTTGGACGTGCCTACGAGTTAGCGCATGAGCCGCAGAAAGCGGACGAGTATTATGCCAAGGCACTTCCGATCTGGCGTGCTGTGGGTGATCGCAACGGAGAAGTCGCGGCCCTATATGGGATGGCCCGCGCCGAAGCTGATCTCGGTGATCTTCTGCGCGCGCTGCAACGGACTGAATCGGCCCTCGACATCATCAACACACTGCGTACCAAAGTCGCCAGTCGCGATTTGCGCGCCTCCTACTTCGCTTCAGTACAAGATTTATTCAAGTTGCATATCGATCTTTTGATGCGGCTTCATCGACGTCAACCAGCGGACGGATTTGATGTGGCAGCGTTGAAAGCTTACGAGCAGGCACGAGCCCGAAGCCTCATCGATATGTTGGCCGAAGCGGGCGCCGATATACGTCAGGGTGTCGATCCCGCACTGTTCGCGCGCGAACGCTCTCTGCAGCAGATGATCAACGCCGAAGCGGAACGGCAGATGCGTTTATTCGGTGGTCAGCACTCGGAGCAATCGGCCGGTGCCGTGCGTCGCAAGATCGAAGAACTGTTGACACAGCTTCTCGCGATCGAAGCCGAGTTGAAAGCACGTAGTCCTCGTTACGCAGCGTTGACACAGCCTGCGCCTCTCGGATTGGCGGAGATCCAGGCCACCGTCACGGATAACGAGACGATGTTGCTTGAATACTCGCTGGGCGAAGAGCGTAGTTATCTCTGGGCTGTGACACCGACTTCCTTTTCAAGTTACGAATTGCCGTCGCGCGCCGTGATCGAAGCGGCGGCCCGACGCTGTTATGAACTCCTAACGGCACGCAACACTCCCGTGAAGTTTGAAACTGCTGATGAGAAGCGCGAACGCGTTCGAAAGGCTGACGCCGAGTACCCAAGTGCAGCCGCGGCTTTGAGCGAAATACTGCTTGGACCAGTCGCTGCACAGTTAAAAGGAAAGCGTCTGCTCGTTGTTCCCGATGGCGCATTGGAGTATCTGCCATTTGCTGCGCTTACGGTCCCTCGCAAGACGTCGACCTTCGTGCCGCTTATGGTCGATCACGAAGTGACGAGCATTCCGTCAGCATCAACACTTGCAGTGCTCAGGCAGGAGCTTCAAGGGCGTGCAGCGGCGGAGAAAGTTGTGGCTGTCTTTGCGGACCCGGTGTTTGATAAGAGTGATGAAAGGGTTGCTGGAGTCGTGAGTCGAAACGCAGGCGGGCACCATGGAATGCTGCAAACGAGTTCCAAAGTTCCGGCTTTATCGCGACTTCCTTATACGCGACAAGAGGCAGAGGCGATCCTGGCCCTCGCTCCTTCAACCGGTCGCAAGGCTGCGCTCGGATTTGAAGCTAACCGCGCGACGGCGATGAGTGACGACTTGAATAGGTATCGCATCATCCACTTTGCCACCCATAGCTTCCTTGACAGTATGCACCCGGAGCTTTCTGCCATCGCACTTTCGATGTTGGACCGTCAGGGCAAGACGCAGGACGGTTACTTGCGTTCGTATGAAGTCTTCAATTTGAAGTTGGGAGCTGACCTGGTGGTGTTGAGTGGTTGTCGCACCGGCCTCGGCAAGGAGGTAAAGGGTGAAGGACTTTACGGGATGACGCGTGGCTTTATGTACGCCGGATCGAAACGTGTCGTGGTAAGCCTTTGGGACGTCCAGGACCAGGCCACTGCCCGATTAATGTCAGATTTTTATCGTGGACTCCTCGGACCGAAACGACCACATCCGGCAGCAGCGCTCAGGGCTGCGCAGATTGCGATTTGGCGCGAGGGTCGCTGGCAGGCCCCATATTACTGGGCTGGCTTCGTACTTCAGGGGGAACCAAACTAGGCCACAAAAGGCACAAAAGGCACATAAAGCACAAAAGAATTATTCTACTTGGACTTATTTTGTGCCTTTTGTGCTTTATGTGCCTTTTGTGGCCTACTTCCTGATCGCGGACAGCAAATCGTTGATTATTTCTGATACTTCGCCTGTTTTAGACCAGAGCACTGTTCCGCGGGCGTTGACTAGTCGTGCCGACGCTCCAGTTTGCGAAACCACGATTTTAAGAGCCGCATCCGCTTCGTCCTTATTGGTCGCTGAAACCACGCCGCTCGAGTTCAATCTCTCAATGACGTTGCTGCGTAATTCGTCACCCTGAATTTCGACATAAATCTTCTTTACTTCGCTGAGCTTTAGATTGGCGACTACATCAGTGCTGCGTGTAACGTCATCATCAACGTTGGCTGGCGGCTTCGCGACCGTTGCTCTTTCATTCTTAATCCGTGGCGATGGTTGAGGCGCGGGCCGCTCAGTTTTTGGCACAACGCTCGGGCTGTTCGTACTCGGAGGATTAGTATTCTGTACGATGCTTGTCTGCGTTGGTCCACTCGTTTGGCGTGACCTTAAAATCACATACGCGAGAAAACTTGTCAGACAGATAATCACCACTGCGCTGCCAACGAGGATCGGTCGTGGTGATATGGTTGGCTCCAGACCGAATCGAAGACTGAACCTTTGCCACCACAAGCGCGCAGCTCTGCGCAAATCCGTTTCACGATAGCCAAATGTCACCAGGAAATCCGCCCCGCCATTCGCTTCGATCTGTCGTCTCGCAATACTGAGTGACAACTCCTGGCCACCTTCCAACCGTATTGACGAGACAGTGGCTTCCTTTCCAATCGAGGCGAGCAGGTGCGTCGCGAGCAGCAGTTCTCCGCTTGAATCCGTCGTCTTCACTTCGATAATTTCTGCATCCTCTTCGGCGCTGAAACTGATGCTCGATTGTTCGACAGGATTCAATCGACCTCGCTCGACTCCATCGACCATGATGCGTATGACGGCAGTAGGCGACGAACGGCGGCGACGCCCCGACTGTTCAGCAAGCATGTCGTTAAGCTCAGCCAGCTCTTCTGCGCTCAACTCCGTGGGCCCACTACGTGGCCGGGGCGGCGATTGATCGTCCGTTTGGTCAGAGAAAAAACGCGGCAACTCCATCCGCTCATCCGGCAGGTTGTAGCGGAAAGCCGCGACCAATCTCTCAAAACATTCCGGGTGCAAGATGGCGTGAATGCGGTTGACTTCGATCTCGTTTTCGTCGGCGCTACTCTTCGACGTCAGCGAAGCAATGACCGACTTCAGCGGATCGAAATCATGCGGCACGTGGCATTGCGTATCCCATGGGGTGAAGAGACGAAGGCACTCTCTCATGAGTGATCGTAGTTCGCTTGATCCTTGCTGACTCTCGAATCTCTCTTCACCACGCGGATGACGACAGGTTCGGATCAACTGACCGAAGCGCTGATACATCTCATGCATCAAGACGGCTTTACGCGAGCGGTAGTAATAGTCATCCTTCACCCGCTCGGGCTCGCCGATCACTGCGTTATAAATTTCCATGGTTTCAAGGGTGCTGTAGCTGTGTAGGAGGCGGCTGACACCGAGCGTAACGTAGAAGGCGTTTCTCTTCGTCGTAATTCTCACAAGGTGTTTGATGAAGTAAACGAGAAGGTCTTCCTCACTGGCTGGGTCGCCGGCAGCATGAACGTCGGGTGGCGCGAGCTGGGCGGCACGCTCCTTCTGGCGCTCGAAAGGTTCGGATTCGACATAGACCAGGCGCTGAAGCAAATGCAGATCACTGAACAGGGCTTTGTTGCGGATGGCGTCAGTCCGGCGCGACTCTCCGCGCGAAAACCTCCCGACCGGGACGTAGTACAGGCGCTTGCTCTGACTAGCCATCGCGACATTCAACTTGAGCGTGGCAGCCGCGACGATCCGGATCGCCATACTTTTGTCCTGATGGAGAAAGTAGGCGAGGCGGTATGCTTTGTTCAGCATCTGATCTGTGGATACCCTGTTCACCGCTGCGTTCCTGTTTCGGACGTACACCGGTCGCGCACATTTCAGCGCACTTCGTGCCTCGAGCAGCGTGGCATTTTCGGAATTTTCGAGGCCGGGGATGCGAAGTAAATCCCTTTTGCAGTTTCTGTGTGTTAAGATGGCCCGCCGCTAACCAATAAACCCGACCTCACGGCCCAGTCATGATTAAGGAGAAGTGTGATGAGGAAGACGCTAGCTCTACTGCTCGCTGCTGCTTTTTTATACTTTGTGTCAGCTCCACCTCTGTCTATCAAAAGTCAGGCTTCGACCGCGGCCAGCAAGTTCCAGACGGTCGCCAATCCGATACCGAATCGGTTCATCGTTGTGCTGGCGACTACAGACCTTAGTCCAATCGCGAATCCAGCTACAACACCAAAAGCAGTAACCTCCGTAGGCGGCGCTTCTTCTTCATCCGCTGCGGCGATGGCTATCGATTCGGATTCGATGTCTTTTGTTGCCGCACCATCGCCTGATCCGCAAGTGGTTGCGACAGCCACTTCGCTGACCTCCACATACGGCGGCAGTTTCTCGCTCACGTGGGGCGTAGCGCTCAAAGGCTTTCGCCTGCACTCTACCGAAGCGGAAGCGATATCGATGAGCCAGGACTCGCGTGTCGCATTCATTGTACAGGACGGAGCCATTGCAGTCGGGACGCCAGACTCTGACCCGATTGGCATGACCATCGACCCCGGCGTTTTCCAGAAGCCGCAGCCCCGTGCTCCATGGGGACTCGACCGTATCAATCAGCGCTTATTGCCACTCGATAAAACCTATTCGTATACGAACGACGGAAAGGGCGTGAATGCGTATGTCATCGATACCGGCATTCTTCCCACACACTGGGAATTCCAGGGGCGTGCCTCCGCGATTTACGACGCGGTTGATCGCGAAGGTAGCGGCATCGACTGCAACGGGCATGGTTCGCACGTGGCAGGCATCATCGGTGGTCAAACTTTCGGCGTGGCTAAGAGTGTGAGCTTGCTCGCTGTCCGCGTGCTCAACTGTCAAGGCGCAGGTACCTGGTCGGACGTGATCGACGGAGTCAATTTTGTAACTTGGCATAGCGGCCAGTCGACCCAACAAGGCACGCCGGCAGTAGCGAACATGAGTCTCGGTGGAGCAATCAATAGAGCCGCTGACGCAGCAGTAAGAAATTCGATCAGAGCGGGAGTGACTTACGTCGTTGCAGCGGGTAATGGCAACAGTGATGCGTCAACTTATTCTCCCGCCAACGTCGCGGAGGCGATAACAGTCGGCGCCACGAACCAATCCGATTCTCGAGCGGAGTTCTCTAACTACGGACCGACGCTCGATCTTTTTGCACCGGGAGTTGCCATTCCGTCGGCTTGGATCGGCGGCGAACTGATGATGGCAAACGCGTCAGGTACGTCGATGGCGTCACCGCACGTGGCTGGCGTCGTTGCGCTTTATCTTCAGACTCATCGGACCGCGTCGCCCGCCGCAGTCCGTTCAACAATCATCGGCAATTCAACGGAAGGTAGGATCATTGACCCCGGGCAGGAGTCTCCAAACCGCTTATTGTTTACCGACTACTGAGAAACGGCGAAGGGATAATTCACGAACTATGGAACGTACTGTAGGGGCGGCCCTCTGTGGCCGCCCGTGGTTTTGATCGTGTTCGAGAAATCCGAGGCCATTGCTCCTTGAACTCCATGGACAAACCACGGGCGGCCACGGAGGGCCGCCCTACAGTACGCTCCATGGTGCGTTATGTAGCGATGCGAAGCACGTTGGGAAGAACGTGTATGGATTTCGGCTGGTTTACTAGCAATCTGGCACGGAATGCGAATGGTTCGGAAGTTGCTATGGTACCGAGCTACCGCGCAGTAAAGATCAAGGAGGAGACGACAATGGATGTTTTTGCGTTACTTAAAGCCGACCACGAACTAGTAGCGGAATTGATGCAAAAGATTGATGAGAGTACCGAACGAGCGGTCAAGGGAAGAACCGAAACCTTCACCCGACTCAAGTCGGAACTCGATCTGCACGCAATGATCGAGGAAGAGATCGTTTACCCGGTCCTCGAGGATGCCGACGAGACTCGCGATATAACTCTTGAGGCATATGAAGAACACCGCCTTGTTAAACAATTGCTGACTGAGCTAGAGAGCGAACCTAACGACACCGAAGAGTGGACTGCAAAATTTACGGTGTTGAAGGAGAACGTTGAGCACCACGTCGAAGAAGAAGAAGGCGAGATGTTCAAGAATGCACGTCAAGCTCTCGACAAAGAACAGATCGACTCGCTTACCAAGCAAGTTGAACAAGCGAAGCGAAAAAACAAGGCAGCCGCCGGTTAATCTGTGAGTAAGTAGAGATCACCACTCGCGCTCGAACGCATTGAAGTCTTGCTCCAGTTGCCACTGGAGCTTCGCTTTCTCGTTGCCGCCTAAAAACTGGCGGCAACTGTTTGTGGTGAGTTTCATTTCCGCGACGTCACGCGTGCACTGGACCACCGGAACAAACTTTCGACGGTCGGTCCACAAACTCTCGCCTGCAATAAAGGCAAACTGGAGACTGGTGCGCGCCATCGTCTTGAGTTGAATGTATCCAAGACCCTGGTCCTCAGCGGCTTTCAGATATTCCATCGAAATCTCCGAACGTGCCACACCTTCATCATCCGTCGCGAGTGCGACCGGCACGCCGTATTCGATGTAAGTGGCGAGAGGATGGCGAGAACCCGAGATCCCGAGAATCAGATCGTTGCTGGACAGACAGATCTCCACCATGACATTGCGACGGGCCATCTCCTTCAAGAGTTCAAATGGGTCGGTCTCATGCATGATGTCCACGCCGTGGCCGATACGTTCCGCACGAGCAACCATGACTGACTCGCGAATGTGAAACAGCAAACCGTCGGGAGGCACAAGCCCCGGAGCAAGTTCACCGGCATGCAACGTGACCTTCGCGCGCGGATAAAGCGGTCGCAGAAACTGCAACATCTGCATGTGGAGCGAGAAGTTCTGCATCGAGTTCAGACCATCCTCTCCCTGGACCAGATTCGTCGCGACGACTTTTGACTGTGGGTTGTTCGCGAGGGCGAGACCGGTCACCATCTGCGCATAGACCTGGCCCAGTGAGCTGTTTCGCGATACTTGGGCAACATAGCGAATCGTTACTGAGCAGCCCGCATCCGCTTGCGCGGTGCCACACTTCAACAACTGATTCTTTTGCTCCTCCATGTCCTGGATGTTTTTAATCCCGACGGTGGCGGCGTTTTCGATCCCATTCGCTTTCAGTTTGTTTAGCGTCGATTCGAAGTTTCCATCCCATCCGACTTTCTGTCCGATCTGACTGGAAACAACGCCCGTCGGAGTGCCGTCCGGCGTCAACATCAGCTCGACGTAAAGAGCTCTTCCACGCGCCGCGCTCTTCACGGCCTCGGCGAGCATTCGGCCGCTGTTGTTGTAGGTGGCTGGTCCAAACTTGCCGAAAGCGTCGAAGAAATGATCGTGACCGCTTTGTCCGGATAACTGCCAGTTGCGCATGGACCATGCGTCGACCATCTGCCGGTACAGTACTGAGTTCGTCAGTGCGTTATTCGCCGGCGTTTCCGTGGTGTCGCACTTGGAAGGCGATGCGGGGACGGCGAGCGCCATCGTGCTGTTGTTAACGCATAAACCGTTTTCTGCCGCCCACTGAATATAACTTTCGGCGTAAATCGAGCCGGAAAGATGATTGTGTAGATCGGCGCCTTTCGGCATCTTCAGCAGAAAGGCCATTTGCTTCGGCGGCGATTTGCGGATCGATTCAAAGTAGCTGGCTGTTTTTTGTTCCGCGGTTCCTCGTTGAGTGGACTGTGCTGACAACGTCAACACACACGAGAGAAGAGCGATCAAGGTCCAGCTGATTTTGCGTCGAAGTAGCATTTGGTGAGTTCCTTTTAGAGGTTTCGAGAACAACGAAAGCGCAGGACGTATACTACGGTGTTTGTACCCATCAAACAATCAAAGTTAAAATCTCATTCCAGACTAATATCCCTCAAACATGAGACCGTCGTCCCCTATTCAGTTCGCACGCTCAGATAACAAGCTGTCGGGCTCGCGGGTAACGTTCTTGTTGTTTGCTACCACGATTTTCCTCAGCGCACTCCTACTGTTTTGGGTTCAACTGTTCATAGCGAAGATGCTTTTGCCACGACTCGGTGGAACTCCAGCAGTATGGACAACCTGCATGCTCTTCTTCCAGGTGCTGCTCCTGGCGGGCTATTCCTACGTCCTTGTTACAACGACTTGGATCACGCCACGCAAGCAGGCAGTTCTACACGTTGTCCTCATTCTTCTTTCAGCCCTTTACCTGTCGCGTACGCTTGTTGGAAATGTTGGCTCCATATCTGAGCAGGGTAGTCCGGCTCTCTCGCTCTTCGCGTACCTGTTAACGACAATAGGTTTGCCGGTCCTTCTTATTTCAACGACTAGTCCTTTGCTACAGAAGTGGTTCACACGCACGAGTCACACTTCGGCCAACGACCCGTACTTCCTTTTTGCAGTAAGTAATGCAGGCAGTCTCATCGCATTGATTAGCTATCCATTACTGCTTGAGCCAAGTCTCAAACTATCTCGGCAGAATCAACTCTGGGTTGTTGGGTATGTTGTATTCCTGGTTCTCAGCCTGGGTTGTGTGTTGCTGTTGTGGAAGTCGTCACGATCCGAAGAGACTGATGCTCAAATTCCGAAATCTCCGATTGCGCTTAAGCGGCGTCTCTACTGGATTCTCTTAGCCTTCATTCCCTCGAGCTTGCTGTTTGGTGTCACGAGCTACATCACCACTGAAATTGCACCAACACCTCTGCTATGGACCATTCCGCTGGCTCTTTACCTGACGACATTCATTCTCTCCTTCGCGCGCAGGAACTTGCTGCCTGAACGGCTCTTGAGTCACGCGCTTGGTGGATTGGCATTACTACTAACCTTGATACTTGCGGCAAACGCAACTGAACCGACTACAGCCATAGTCCTGTTACATCTATGCTTCTTCTTCGTTGCCGCGCTGGTTTGTCACGGCAGGTTGGCCGGTGATAGACCGGACGCAACACGTCTCGCCGAATTCTATTTGTGCGTTGCGATCGGAGGAATGTTTGGCGGTCTTTTCAACACGCTGATAGCTCCGATCATCTTCAATACTTTAGTCGAGTATCCACTCGCAATCGTGCTGGCCTGCTTAATTCGGCCAAGTGAAGCAACAGAGAACTCCTCGCGTGATCGTTTGTTTGATTTGATATTGCCCGTGGGTGCGGGCCTGCTCACTGTCGGACTGGTTTTTCTTGTTAACCAATACGACGTTCGAGAAGTCGTGGGGTTAGCCATCATCTTTGGAATTCCGTTAGTGATCATTAATCACCACTTCCGAAGCCGGCCGGTTCGGTTTGCCCTCGCTCTCGGCGCCGTCATGTTAGGAAGCGTCGTGTACTCCGAAACTCAAAACCGCACGCTGCACGATGAGCGGAATTTCTTTGGGACGCTGAGTGTGAGACTCGATCAGTTAGGAGCCACTCGTGTTCTTTTCCACGGCAATACCATTCATGGGCGCCAGTTTATCAATCCGAGTCTTCATACCGAGCCGCTTTCGTACTTTCATCGCGAAGGACCACTGGGGCAGATCTTCGACGCGTTTAACTCGAATCCTGTCTCACCAAATATCGCGGTAGTCGGACTCGGAGCGGGATCGATGGCCTGCTACGCCCGTCCGGATCAGTATTGGACTTTCTACGAAATCAATCCGGCAGTGATCAGCATTGCGCAGAATACGGAGTATTTTACTTACTTGCAGAAATGCGCGGTTGGACCAACCAAAATAGTCGTGGGCGATGCGCGTCTACAATTACAGAACGCGCCTGACCACCATTACGGCCTCATCGTTCTCGATGCTTTCAATTCCGATGCGATTCCGGTCCATCTCATGACGAGGGAAGCGATCGAGCTTTACATGTCGAAGCTGGCGACCGGCGGAATGCTCGCGTTTCACATCTCGAATCGCAGTCTCAAACTCGATACCGTTCTTGCAGAGTTGGCTAAACAGAATGGTGCCACGATTCTCAGTCTTGCTGACGGGGAGTATGATCCGGTTAGAGGCAAGGATCCATCGGAGTGGGCAGTGATGGCGCAGCATTCACCTGCGTTGGACGAGCTGGTTACAAACCCTCAGTGGCGAGTGCTGCGCCCCCAAACTGAAATGGATGCGTGGACTGACGACTTCTCAAATATCCTGCGCGTCTTCCGTTGGTACTAGAACGACTTGACCCATTAAATAACTCGGAACGTACTGTAGGGGCGGCCCTCCGTGGCTGCCCGTGGT
>DATEIS010000633.1:0-7693 GCA_035278765.1 Pyrinomonadaceae bacterium
CGTCAACATCGACGAATCGACCAGGCAGTTGCAGAACAGTCTCTCGATTCGTCAACATCGACGAATCGACCAGGCAGTTGCAGAACAGTCTCTCGCTCGCGGTGAAGCTACGCAGCGAGTATGGCAGCGGTGTTTGTCTGATAGCGGGTTCTTTCTACTTCGTCGAGGCGGGAACGGGCCGGCCACTCCGATACGCTGAAGCGCAGTTGAACGACAGCGGCAGCGCCGTTCAGAGCGGGGCGCCCGAATCATTAACGCCTGAAGGTAACGCCGCGATCGCGGAGTATGAATTTGTAGGCTCCGGATTTCATATCGGGCAAGGCTACGTGCTCACGAATCGTCATATCGCGCAGCCATGGATTGCAGACGAGCGCGCGCAAAGTATCAGCGGAGGGATCAACGCTCAGCCACGATTAAGAAAACTGATTGCTTACTTTCCAAACATTCCGCAGGCGATCCCGTTAAAATTCAAAGGCGCTGCGCAAAGAGATGATCTCGCGGTTTGTAGTCTCGACATTGCGGAAGTTCCGGAGACGATTCCGATCCTACCGTTGGAAACGGATCCAGACGCCGTTGCCGTTGGCAAGACAGTCGTGATGATGGGTTATCCTTCGGGTCCGGATCGTCTTCTGGCTCTTCTGGATGACGCGGAGTCGAGAGGGATTCAGCAACGATATGGGACGCCGATGGCCCAACTCGCATATCTTGCGGAAACAAAACGTATTCAACCACTCACTACTCAGGGCAGCATTACCGATCTCGACGTTCGACGGATCGTATACGACGCACGAACTGCTGAAGGCGGTTCCGGCGCGCCGTTGTTTGGTCCATCCGGGCGAGTAATCGGAGTCAACTTCGCAGTCTTCACTGAAAACCAGGCCTCAAATTTTGCGGTACCGATTCGTTTTGGTATACCGCTTCTCCAACGTAGTGGCTGGGAAGCGCCTGCAAAAGAAACGAAGGACGGTGAAACTGCCGGGCAGAGCTCAGGCCATGGTGGCGGATCTCGTTAACACCTCAACCAACACAATCGTCTTCATTAACGTCAAAGCCACGGCGGGCAAAAACGCCACATACACGTCGCACGATTTATGCTTTTACTGGCTTGTTACAATGCACCACGTGTCACATCCAGCGACACAAAATAGGTTCACGCGGACTTATAGTAATGTATATTGGTTTTGTGCCCGACGCCGGGCATAGGTATTGCTAACGAGGAACCGAACTGAAGTTCTTTTTGAGGAACCGTTACAATCAGATCGTTTTAGTGCAGCACAAACTCCCCATCTGCCAGAATTTTTTCGAGTATTCAGGACGAGGATGACTTTCCAAAGCCGTAGGCACTGGCACCTGAGGGCGAGCTTTATATTTGCTTTACTGCTCGTTGTCTCGCCATTACTCCCCACCATCGGTAAGGCCCAAGGGCCAAACTCCCCAGAATCCGAGGAAACCGACCCAGCGGTGGCGCTTTCTCAGATACTGCGCCTGGAGCGCGTCGAGGTTCCGGGCGGCGCGGAGTTGATCACTGTTCACGCACGCCTTGCCGGGATTGAGTCTACTGAAAACGACAAGTGGGTACCGCTAGTGTCTATTTTGCGCGACACTCTCGGCGACGAAATCTCCGAGAACAACCGTCTGCGCTACGTCTGGCCGCTGACCTATACACGCCCTACAACCAAACAGCGTTTGGCAGCAGCGATCCCGTTCTTCTACACGCGCGTAGGAAACAAAGAGAAACTTACGAAGACGCCGCCGCCGGCACTGGATCTCGCATCGCCTGAAAGCGAAGTTTGGGACAAGATCTTTTGGGCTGCGCTCCAAAACATCCTGCTCGATCCGTACGGCACGCCGATAAAAGCGTCGACCAGCGCTTACCGGCGCAATTCAAGTGACTACCGCCGCTCACACATTATTCGCGCTCTATCCGTGCTGGCACTGTATCAGGCAGTCAAAGGTGAATCAGCTTTCACACCGGCAGAGATGGGGGCAATCCAGGGACGGTTGCTGCTGAGTGACAAAACTTTTGGCGGGCTTGTCGACGATTCAAAACTGCAAACTTACTACGCCAGAAAGACCACGCAAACCCACGATGAACGCGGACACAATTGGGAACTGCTGCGTCAACGCGCGGAATCAGAGTCACTTTACTTCGAGCCGCTGTTGATGCCGGACGGAAGCGCGACTCACGCACTGCTCTGGGTCGCCAAACGTGATCTCGTCAAACTACAAGGCACGCGTTACAGCTCACGCTTTCTGAACATCGCAAATCCCTGGACGGACAAGCGACTGCTCAACTGGAAGGGCTACGTTGAAACTCGTTACTTCGATTCCGAGAACCATTCGGTTGATAGTCAAACACCTGGCGCTGAAGCCGTGGAGATGATTCCGCTCGGTCTATATGGCCTTGATAATCCGAAGATTCCGATGCTGCTGGTCGACTTCCGCGACAGCTACAATCCTAAGAAGCGTGAAATGTCGCGTCGTGTGCTGAATGACGTTACGCGAAATATGCTTTCGCTTTCGAAGTTCGGCAACCTGCCGTTTTTCCTCGGCCGCACGGTATTTGATTTTGTGACCGGGCGTCGTGGAATGGACATCAATCAGCCGTCGCGTCTGCAAACTTATTCGCAGTTGAAACTCCTGCTGGCGCTGAATACTTCGATGGAGCCTGAGCTTCGTTCGGAAGTCAGTGGACGGCTCGAAAGGATATCGCTCAATCCGTTTGAAAACGATCTCGACGCTGAAGCCAAAATCGCAACCGCGCAATACGATGCGCTGTTAGCTTATGCGAAAGATCCGGATGGACTCGCATCGAGACTTGAACGCGATCGCCGTGCAGAAATGCTGCCTTTGGAGCACAGTGACAAAGCGCAATTTGCTTTCCGTGTGTTGAATGTTTTGAGTTTTGGAAAGTACGTGCATCGTGAAGAGCTGACGGACGACATGGAAGATCGTCTCGATATCGCACGGCGACTTCAGTATCACACACAGTTCCTCCAGCAAATCGCGAAGTCGAGTGCCGACATCGATATCACGTGGAATCTTGAAGATGTGAGACGTTCATTGCGGTTCATCGCCGAGCATGGCTCTGAAGCAGGTGGAAACGCCGCGTCAGCAACGGCAAAGATCTTTTCGCGTACGAAGGACGATGAAACGCGGCGCGCATGTCTCGACAGCCTTTCGCGAATTCATAGCTCAAAAGCGAAGAACGAACTGCTGCGCATTTCACAGAGCACTGACGTCGACAAAGTGCTCAGAGAGCTCGCGGACGAGTATCTTCGCGGAAGAAACCCAAGAATTCAGCCGGTTGCGGCAACTGTTGGCGGTGCGCCAGTCACTGTCGGGCAACCATAGCGATGGGCAGCTCGAGAATTATTTCATCTTTGCGCCTTTGCGCCTTTGCGGGAATAATTCTTTTTCTCCTTTCTACTGCGACAACCTCACACGCTCAAGCCAAAAGACTCGTCGTAATTAAATGCGATGGACTGCCCTATGACGTCGTAGACCGCTACGTCAAACAACGCGATCCACAATCAGGTAAAAGTCTTCTTCCCTGGATCGATTACATCTTCTATCAACGCGGCTCAAGGCTTTCGAACTTCTACGTGCGAGGCATGAGCCTGTCTGCACCGTCCTGGTCGTTGCTCGAAACAGGCCAGCACTTGCAGATCAAAGGCAACGTCGAATTCGATCGTTACACGTTGCATTCGTATGACTACCTGAATTTCTTTCCGCTCTATTTCGCCGGAATTAACGGCAGCCGCATCGACATGCGCGCCGTTGAAGTGCTCGACTCGCTCGGTCTGCCGATGCTGTCAGACGCTTACCCGCACAACCAGCGCTACATAACTTATTCAATGTTTCTGCGAAACCCGCGCTATTCGACACTGCAGAACAGCTTGCAGAATAAGTTCAAAAAACCGCCCAAAGAGTTGTTTGACGAGTGGACCATGGGCTTCGAGCTGCGGAGTGCGCTCAGCGAACAGCTCATCAAAGAGTTGATCACGAACCTGAACGATCCGAGGTTTCGTTACCTCGATCTGATGATGGAAGACTTCGATCACATCGCTCATCACGTTAACGACGAGCAATCGCATCTCTTCGTACTTCAGCGGATCGACGCCGTCATCGGCCAGGTCTGGACTGCAATTCAGAAAAGTCCGCTCGCCGATGACACGGCTGTCGTACTGATTTCAGATCACGGCGTTAATAGTGATGCAAAGGTCTACAGTCAGGGCTACAACATCGTGAAGCTGCTTGGCAGTCGCATGGGTGGCGGACATCACGTGATCACTAAACGTCGCTTGATGCTCGACTACTCGATCAAAGGCGTCAATCCGTTTGTGCCTCTTATCACTACCACGACGCCCGATACTTACTATCTCAAGGGCGAGAGCACCGCGTATCCAACCGCCATGCTCGACTTCGACGGCAACGAACGCGCTTCCCTTCACCTGCGCGACAGCGATCTCAACATCCTGCACATCCTTTTGCAGCAACTTCAGCGCGGCAAACTCCCTGAAGAAACTGAGAAAGCGGCAACCGACGAGTTCTTCGCCGTGATCGAACGAAGACGCGCAGACTGGGAAAGGGACCTCAAGAACTTACAAAATGAACTAGGCGCTCTCGATCGAACAATCGCAGAGCAACGAAAACTCTGGGAAGCACAACCTAAAAAGTTCACCAAGGAACAGCAGGACGCGGGTTTGGACGACGCTTCGAAGCGCATCTACGTGCAACTAGATCGCTGGCAAGTGGAACGCAGGGAATATGCTGAATACGCCCTCGCGCTTCAGAATCTTCTTAAAATTCCCTCCGAAGCGTTCTCGGCTTCGAAGTTCAAAATCCCTGACGTAATTCCGAAGATGTCGATGGGTGATCGCAACTCCATCCATGAACTTCAGAACTACGTTGTCGGTCTTAGCCCAAATGGGTTTGTTGTAAATCCCGATGGTTCACTGAACGTCGAACAAAGTTTTGTCCGAATCGATTATTTCTCATTGCTGCAGGGCGTCAGTGTTAGAAACAACGTTCAGCGTGGCATTACAAACCGTCCGGTGGATCTGATAGCGACGAGACTCACTCGTGATCTCGTGCTTCCCTTGATAGACGATCGTGATATCGACGAGGACGTTATCTGGGTCAGTGCGGGCGCGAATCGTCAGGCTCTGATCCTCTCGCGCCGAGCTGCGGATGGTAGTTTGAGTCTGCGTTATCTGCCCATCAGCGGTCTGACAATGGATGCGAGCGGCCGCTTACAGTTCAAACGAATTAGTTGGCAGGCAGGATTGCCTTTGCAGATCTTTGAAGATCCGAACCTCATTCTGCCGGCTTCTGATCGAACAGCTTGGCTCAGCGAATGGCACACCGATACAGAATGGCTGAATGCATTGCACAAGACCCACTACTCGAACGGGCTTGTCGGACTGAACGAAGAACTCGCGCGCCATGACATTGAAAGACTTTCAACTGAAAATCCCGGATTGAGTCAGGATGAGCGTTTGATGAGAGAGTATGCTCGTCGCAAACGCGAACTCGTCGAGCCCGATATGTTGATAGTCGCCAACGATCACTGGAATTTTGACGTGCGTGGTTTTAATCCAGGTGGGAATCATGGCTCGTTTTTCCGCGTCTCGACCCATTCCACTTTTATGGTCGCGGGCGGATCAAATACCAATGTTCCACGCGCTTTCAATATCGAAACACCTTACGACAGTCTAAGTTTTGTGCCGACGCTGTTGGCATTAACCGGAAATTTACGCGATGATAGCACTCCCATACCTGAACTGTGGGAAAGAGGATTCCGAAAGTTTCCTGGACGTGTTGTTAAAGAGCTGTTGCCTGCCCAGCAGGACCGCACGAAAGCAACAGCCATCGGAGTGAGTGCAGCACCTTGATTGAATCGAGAGAAGAGTTCGCAGAAGACTGGACAGCCGGTGAAGAAGAAGAACTCGCCGAAGAGCCGGAACCAACCACTAACAACTCGCGTCGATCTTTCATTTGGCTTCAGACTCTTGCCTTCCTGCTCGGCCTCGGCCTGCTCATTTATGTAATCAACCGCGTTGGCGTGCAACCGCTCTTCGACGCGTTGCTGCGCATCGGTTTCGGGTTCTTCATTATTCTTGGTTTGAGTGGGCTGCGGCACGTGCTGCGCACTGTTTCAATGCGCGCGGCTGTCCCAGCCGAACATCGTCGTATTAGCTTCCGTAACGCCTTCGCCGCCAGACTCGGCGGCGAAGCTATCAGCTTTCTCACGTTCACTGGTCCACTACTCGGCGAAGCGACCAAAGTCGCGTTGCTGAGAAAACGAGTTCCGTTAACTTACGGCGTGCCGGCACTCGTCGTCGATAATCTGCTCTACAACCTGTCCGTCGTGTTCTTCGTTCTGAGCGGTGCGGTCGTGATGTTGTTGCGATATCCGCTACCGCCCGGTGTGTATCTCGTCCTGATGATCATTGCCGGCGTTGCGGCGTCCGGAATATTGATCGCGGCGATTGCAGCTAAGCGCCGCGTGATGTTGCTTACGTGGATAATTGACCGTTTGGGAGAACTGCGTCTCAGTCCTAAAGTCATTCTCAAGCGACGCCATCACATCTATCACCTCGAGTCGAAAGTTTACGACTTCTACAAACATCATCCAGGCGCATTCTTCCTGATGATCCTGTGCAACCTGGCGGCGCACGCGGCCAGTGTTCTTGAAGTTTTTCTGGCGCTCAAGATGCTGGGCTTTCATCCTCAGGTGGCCCAGGCTTACATCATCGAATCGCTCACGAAGGTAATTAATTTCGCGTTTGCATTTGTTCCGGGAACAATCGGCGTCTATGAAGGTGGCACCGAAGTCATCCTTCAGAAGGGACTCGGGTTCACACCTGCTGCGGGTCTTGCGTTAGCTCTCGTACGCAAGGCTGCCATCGTGGTCTGGACATCAATCGGCCTCCTCGTTCTTACATGGCGCACGCTTCCGAATGCATGGCGCCGCATCCTTGATCGTAGTCCACGCTTACAACGTCTTATGGATAGCCTCGTACTTTCAAACATCGCTCATCGACCTGCTCGCACTGCGGTCAGCGTTCTCGGCACAGGTGTCGGAGTGCTGCTGATCGTCTTCACTGTCGGTCTCGCTCACGGCGTTCTGCATGAACGTGGGCGGCGTGAATCGAACATCGGCGCAGAGCTCATGATTCGCGCCTCGGGATCGATCAGTCTCGTCGGCGGATCACAATTCAAGCTTCACTCGTCGCACGCTGCGGAACTTGCAACGGTTCCAGGCGTGCGTGCGACGACTCCAATTGGGCAGGCAGTGGATAGCAGTGATTCCGGTTTTGGCTCGCGGTTAATCGACGGGATCGAATACGACCAGTATGCGAACATTGCGCGAATAACTATGCGCGAAGGCCGGCAACTGCAATCGGGCGATGAAGCTATTGTCGATCCGGAGTGGAAGAGAAATCGCAAGGCCAACATCGGCGACACGGTCATGCTCTTTCACAGGCCGTTTAAGATCGTCGGCGTTTACGAACCGCCGGGTGGCGGACGTATCAAGATTCCGCTGAAGACAATGCAGGAACAGGTAGGCGCTGAAAACAAAGCATCTGCGATTCTCGTCGCGTGTGACGATCCTTCCAAACAGGATGAAGTTGCGGCCCTTATTCTTGAGCGCTTTCCCGAAGATCAGTTGTTGTTCACGCGGGAT
>DATEIS010000634.1:0-5464 GCA_035278765.1 Pyrinomonadaceae bacterium
AACAACGGATGCTCGAACGTTCCCGCTATCTTGTCGTCTCGGAGTTGGCCGCGGTCTGCCGCCAGCCCGAATGCAGCATCGAGCCACGCGTTGATCAGGCACTCGCTCGTGCCCACAGTAAACATGACCGGCGTCCGATCCGCGCCCGTGCCGCCGGTGCGTCCATAGGACACTAATCACGGATTTTCACTGATTTAGTGGTGGTGGAGATTTGGGGAGATCTGTCTCCATGCTATGATTTCCACCCCACATGAGTTCTGCCACCGCGATTACCATAAAACTGCTTGCGGTTCTGTTACTGGTCGCAGCTAACGGCTTTTTCGTCGCTGCTGAGTTTGCGCTGGTTGGCTTACGCGCGTCACGGATCGAGACTCTTGCCAATCAGGGAAGCCGTGCGGCCAAGCGATTGATGCAGCAACTGCAGAACCTCAATGCATATTTGTCTGCCTGCCAATTGGGAATCACTCTCGCTTCGCTCGGACTCGGCTGGATTGGTGAACCGGCAATAGCGCGGTTGCTGGAAGGACCGCTCGCCGGTTGGTCGGAGGCTTGGCGACACGGTATTGCTATCTTTGTTGCCTTCGTGATCATCACTTCACTACACATCGTTCTCGGAGAACAGGCGCCGAAGTTGATCGGTCTTGCGCGCGCAGAAAAAGTCGCTCTGGCTGTGGCGCTGCCGATGCAACTCTTCTATCGCATCTTTAGTCTGCCGATTCGTGCGCTCGACTGGGCCAGTGCGCGCACTGTTCAACTCGTTGGAATCAATGCGACTGGCGAACATGGGTCAACCTATACAGAAGAAGAGTTGCGCCGGCTTATCGACATTTCGCGCGAGAGTGGCCACTTGCGAGCTGAAGAGCGACGTTTGATACATCGCGTGTTCGAGTTTTCTGACACGCTGGTGCGCGAAGCGATGGTCCCACGCACTGAAATGGCGGCAATTCCCAACACGTGCAATCTCGAAGAGATCACAAAAGCGTTCGATCAGCATCGCTATTCGCGTTTGCCGGTATACCGCGAGTCATTCGATGACGTTTGTGGCTTCATTCACAGTAAAGACGTGATGCCATATCTGCTTCATCCCGAGAAATTCAAACTCGAGGATGTGCTGCAACCGCCTTTGTACGTCGTCGATACTGCGCGACTGGAACACGTGCTTCGCCAGATGCAGAAAGCGAAGATGCATTTTGGATTCGTAGTCGATGAACACGGCGGACTCGAAGGCGTCATCACGCTCGAAGATTTGCTCGAGGAGATCGTGGGTGAAATCTCCGACGAGCACGATGAAGAAGTGAACGAGCAGATCACGCGGATTGATGATAAGACGTTTCAATTGGCTGGCGGACTGGCGGTGCGCGATCTAAACCGGCGTCTGAAACTTACCGTGCCCGAGTCGGAGTCGTACACGACTATCGGTGGATTTTTAATGACTGAAGCCGGCCACGTTCTCAAGCCTGGAGAAGTGGTTCAGCATGACGGTCTGGTTTTCAAGATCGAACGCGTCGAGAAGCGCCGTGTGATGCGCGTGAAACTCGAGATTCAACAAACTGATGGAGAAGGGGAGATAAAGGATGAGCTGGATCGAGCACGTTCTGGCACGGGAAATACTGGACTCGCGGGGTAATCCGACTGTAGAAGCGGAAGTGATTTTGGCAGATGGTGTGACGGGACGTGCATCAGTACCTTCGGGCGCTTCAACCGGTGAACACGAAGCTGTCGAACTTCGCGATGGCGATAAGAAGCGATACGGCGGCAAAGGGGTTTTGAAGGCAGTTCAAAATGTTAACGATGTGATCGCTCCGGCTTTGCAGGGATTCGACGCACTCGATCAGGCCGAAGTCGATCGCGCCCTTATTGAGTTAGACGGCACTCCAAACAAAGCCAAACTCGGCGCCAATGCGTTGCTCGCCGTGTCAATGGCCATGGCCCGCGCAGCGGCGGCACAGCTAGAACTTCCGCTTTACAGATATCTTGGTGGCCCAAACGCGCGCACCCTCCCGGTGCCGATGATGAATATCGTCAACGGCGGTGCACACGCGGATAACAATGTCGACTTTCAGGAGTTCATGGTCGTTCCGTGTGGCGCGGCGAGTTTTACTGAAGCGTTACGAATCGGCGCGGAAGTTTTTCATCAACTGAAATCTGTTTTGAAGGGTAAAGGTTACGCGACGAGTGTTGGTGACGAGGGCGGCTTCGCGCCGAATTTGAAGTCAAACGAAGAAGCTGTGGAAACAATTCTCGAATCGATCGTGAAAGCTGGCTACAAACCAGGCGCTGATTGTCTGCTCGCGCTCGATCCGGCAGCGAGTGAGTTTTACGACGGCAAGAAATACGTCTTCAAAAAGAGTGACAAGAGAAAACTAAGCAGCGACCAGATGGTTGCTTACTGGAAGAGTTGGTGCGAGCAGTATCCGATCATCTCGATCGAAGACGGCATGGGGGAGAACGATTGGAAGGGTTGGAAACTCCTGACCGACGAGATTGGAAGCAAAGTGCAATTGGTCGGCGACGATCTTTTCGTGACCAACACGAAGTTTCTGCAAAAAGGGATCGATATGGGAGTTGCGAATTCGATTCTGATCAAGGTCAACCAGATCGGCACGCTCACGGAAACGTTGGATTGTATTGAGTTGGCCCAGCGAAACAAGCGCACGACGATCATCTCTCATCGTTCCGGTGAGACTGAGGATCCGTTTATCGCCGATCTCGCCGTTGCGACGAATGCGGGCCAGATCAAAACCGGATCACTGTCGCGCACAGATCGTACCGCGAAATACAATCAACTACTGCGCATCGAAGAAGATCTCCGCGGCGCCGCACGCTATCCCGGCAGAAAAGCCTTTCATCAGTAACTAACATGGCAAAGAAAAGAGGGCCGCTGGCTCTAATCATTATCGATGGGTGGGGTTATTCAGCCTCGCGCGAGGGCAATGCGATCGCACTCGCCGCGACTCCTTTCTACGATGAACTCTCCGAAAAGTATCCCAGCACATTGCTTGAAGCACACGGCTCGCGCGTCGGTTTGCCGGCCGGAGTCATGGGAAATTCGGAAGTCGGACACTTAAACATCGGATCAGGTCGCGTGATTCGCATGGATGTGTCTTTAGTCGATCACGAGATCGAGACGGGCGATTTTTTCAAAAACAGAGTACTGACTGCAGCGATGGAAGGTGCGAAGACGCGCGGCAAAGCACTTCATCTGATGGGACTGATGTCCGATGGCCAGGTGCACTCATCGCTGACGCACTTGTCCGCGTTGTTGAAGATGGCGAAAGACCACGGCCTGGACCAAGTCTATGTGCATTGCTTCCTTGATGGACGCGACACCCCGCCTTCGTCGGCTGCTCATTACATCGCCGCGCTGCAAAGAAAATTGGTCGAGATTGGGTGTGGCGAAATCGCTACCGTCGTTGGTCGCTACTACGCGATGGACCGGGACAAGCGTTGGGAACGAACGCAGCGTGCTTACGATCTGTTAACCAAAGCGATTGGAGATCGAGCCACCGATCCGATCGCGGGAATCAATCAGTCGTACCAACGCGGCGTGACCGATGAGTTTGTCGAGCCAATTGCGATTGTTCGCAACGATGGTTCACCAGTTGCGACGATTAAAGACGACGACTCGGTGATCTTCTTCAACTTCCGCCCCGATCGCGCGCGTCAGTTAACGAGAGCTTTGGCAATAGCGGATTTTAGTGATTTTCAGATTTCGGATCGGCCGCGTGTTC
Organism: Pyrinomonadaceae bacterium; assembly: GCA_035278765.1. Classification (GTDB taxonomy): domain Bacteria; phylum Acidobacteriota; class Blastocatellia; order Pyrinomonadales; family Pyrinomonadaceae; genus PSRF01. The sequence continues at coordinate 3,732 of DATEIS010000634.1, forward strand.
ATTTTGTCTGCTTTACGATGTACGACAACACGTTCAACCTGCCAGTGGCATTTCCGCCGCGGCATCATCGCAACGTCCTTGCGGAAGCGTGGGGCGATCTCAAAGTGCGGAATTATCGTCTTGCCGAAACGGAAAAATATGCGCATGTGACTTACTTCTTCAACGGTGGTGTTGAAAAGGAATTTCCGTGTGAACAGCGTCTGCTGGTGCCGTCGCCAAAGATCGCGACCTACGATCTGCAACCTGATATGTCGGCATTCAAGGTTACCGACAAGGTGTTACGCGGCATCGACGAGGGCGACACTGACGTTTTCGTCATCAACTTCGCGAACCCTGACATGGTGGGCCATACGGGCAAGTTGGATAAGACGATCGAGGCCTGCCAGTACGTTGATTCGTGTCTCGGTTGGATCACAAAGCGCATCCGTGAAGCGCGTGGTATCACGCTCATCACTGCCGATCATGGCAATGCCGAACAGATGATCGATCCCACCACCGGTAGTCCGCACACTGCGCACACAACTAACCCAGTCCCATTTCACTTGATCGATGAAGAATCTATCGGTGTAAAACTGCGAACGGGCGGTGCACTCGAAGACGTGGCTCCCACCCTCCTCGGTCTGCTTGGTTTGGGAAAACCATCTGAGATGACGGGAATCGATCTCAGAAATATTTAGCCGTGTTCGATCCGCGTAACATTCTCGTCATTGATTTCGGGCAGCTCGGCGATGTTGTGATGAGTTTGCCCGCGTTGCGAGCGATTCGAGGCCGGTTTCCGAATGCGCGGATAACTGTCGCGGTGGGAAAGCCGGGCAAGGAGTTGCTGAGTCTTTCGGGTTATGCAAACGAGATCCTTGAAGTGGATCGTGTCGGGCTTCGTGATGGTCCAACATTAGTTTCGATTGGACGTGTCGCGAAGTTTGTTTCTGATGTTCGCAAAGCAAAGTACGACTTTGTCATCGACCTGCACAGTTATTACGAGACCAACATACTCGGGTTCCTCTCGGGCGCGCCGCACCGGCTTTACTCGCGTCGTGAAAACCGCTCACTCGATTTTCTTTCCAACTTCAATCCACGGCCGCCGAAAGAACCAACTAAGGCCCATCTCGTCGATCGCTACCTGGAACTGCTAAAACCGCTCGGCATTCAGAATCCGCCGCGAACTCCTCTCTTGAAGACCAGCGCCGCAGATGACGCGGCAGTCGAAGCGATGCTGAAAAAAGAGAAGGCGCAGTCGGGAGAGTTGCTGGTCGGGCTCTTTCCGGGCGCGGGACACGCAGGACGCATCTGGCCGCTCGAGAGGTTTGCTGAAGTCGCGGATCACCTGATTCGAAACGATCGCGTGCGAGTCATTGTGTTCGCGGGACCGGAAGAACGGGAGATGGTCCCGCAAATGAAGACGGTCTTTCCGCCGAAGACGATATTCTTTGACCGTTTGACCATTCCTCAACTGGCCTCGGCGCAGGCTCGTCTCACCCTCTTTATTTCCAACGATACGGGGCCGGTGCACGTTGCGGCAGCAGTCGGGACGCCGGTAATCGTACTTTTCGACCGCCCGGACCCGCACAGCTATACACCGGTTGGCGAACAGCACCGGATCATTTTCAGCCCTTCGGTCGCAAACATTTCGGTCGCCGAAGTCTATCGAACCGCCCACGAGCTGCTGGCCACGAATCGCACCGACAGACTCATCCACCGTTAGATTCATTACAAAATGCGGAACGAACTGTAGG
>DATEIS010000635.1:0-12056 GCA_035278765.1 Pyrinomonadaceae bacterium
TAGCGCCGGCCGAGTTCGGTATGCTGATCGAGGAAATGTGCCATCTCGCCCAGTGCCTCGAGATCGCCAACGATGACATCTCGAATGTCAGGGCGTTGCACCTTTACCACGACATCGCGGCCGTCGCGCATGTAAGCACGATGCACCTGGGACAACGAGGCTGCGGCGAGTGGGGTTGGATCAAATTCAGAGAAAGCCTTGGAGATCCTGACTCCCAGTTCGCCCGAAACTATTCGTTCAACATCTTCATACGGAAACGGTTCGATGTGGTCCTGCAAGCGGCTCAGAGCATCGAGGTAGGGACCAGGTAGAAGGTCGGCTCGTGTCGAAAGTAACTGACCCAGTTTGATGAAAGTTGGACCAAGCTTCTCGAGATCTTTGGCGAGATCTTCCGCAGGAGCAATCTCCGACTCTGCGGCAATTTCATCGGGCAGAACACTGCCCTCCAAACCTGCAACGCTGATCAGGTCGGAACGGCCGTATTTGATCAGCAGCATGGCGACGTCTTTATAACGTTTTAGCCGCTCGGGTTTTAGCGAGACCACCATTGTCGGAAATCACCTTATGGACGTCGGGGGGCGGGCTCGGGGAAAGGTGGCGGATGTTTCACCGCCGCGGTTAACTATGTAGTTCGCGTTTGTCGCATAAGCGACGGAAGTGTCACGTAAACGTAACACGACTTCTGCTGGGCCAACAACTCGCCTATTGGGAAGAGACGGTCTTTACCGAACTACCTGCGGCTCGATCGATCGCAGCGCGCAATCCGTCCGCACTAAGAACTCTGAGCTCTACCCCGTTGATGTAAATGGTTGGAGTTCTTCCGACTCCGTAGAGCTCGCCGTCTGAAACATCTTTCTTCACTTCAGCTGCATACGTGCCGCGGTCCAAAGCGGCATCAAATCGAGCGCGGTCCAGTCCCAGGTCGCTTGCATACTTTTTCAACGAGGCTACGTCGAGTGCTTTTTGATTCTTGAAAAGTACGGTGATGTATTCGAAGTATTTTCCCTGGGCGTTGGCGGCGTTGGCAGCCTCCGCTGCTTTGCGTGCGTTTTCATGTTGGTTCAAGGGAAAATCGCGCACTACAAATCGAACTTTGTTACCGTAAGATTTCAACACCTCTTCCAGAACGGGATGCATCGCGGCACAGGCAGGACATTGAAAGTCAGTGAACTCAACAACTGTTACCGGCGCATTCGCATCGCCACGTGATGGATCGTCGTCGACACTGATATTCTGAACGGGTTGGGCCGGTTCCGTCAGCAGCCATCGTACGTCGGCGCCTTTCCGGAGTCGCGCCGACAAGTCTTTTTCCAAACGTTCGCGAGCTTCGTTCTGAAGATAATTGGCCACCTGGTTACGCACCGAATTCAGATCGCCTGAGATGCGGGCTTTGTTTTCAGAATAGAATTTGGCGACCTCTTCTTCAGTTGGGGTCTTAACTTTATCGCTTATTTCAGCGCGAACGATTTCCTCTGGTCCAATCTGGCGGCGTCTCGCTTCTTCCAGCAGTAACATGTCGTCAACTAATCGATCGGCGCGAGCCTTTGTGTGCTCGTAGGTCTCGATTCTCATGTTGTAGATCATTGGCTTTAGTCGTTCGAGAATCGGAGCCGCTGTGATTGGTTGTCCGGCGATAGTCACTACTACTGAGGAGGGATTCAAGTTCGGGGAGTTGATATCTACACCCGTAACGACAGGATATGACTTTCTTAATCGATTCACGAGATCGTCAGCGAGTTTATTTTCCGCTTCGTCGTGCAAGTAAGCAGCGACTTGTTGATTCGCGACTTTCGGATCCATGCCTTCGAACTGCGCGCGATTCTCGTCGATGAATTTCTTGATTTGCGCCGGGGTGAATGTTGGCACGCGACTACTTACTTCCATTTCGTAGAGACGATGAGTGTCGATGCGTCGCTTCTTCGCTTCTAACTCAAGCAACAGCGTATTGATTTGCAGATCCAGCACGCTACGACGTGCGCCCGCAATCTTGTCGTCAAGACTTTCCACTTCGTTGCGCAGGTCCGGTTCTAGTTGTGCTGTTGTCACCGTCTGACCATTGACAACAACCAGAGCTACAGGCGCGGCGGGTGGTCGAGCCGGCTGGCTTGTTGGCGTCGGTTGAGCGACAGGCTGTGGCTGCGTAGCTGGAGTGGTTGGTTTGCGTGCCGTTCCTCGTCGTTTCGACGTTTGCGATGGCGCGGTAGACCACAACAAAAGGATCAAAAGAAGGGGGCAAATTGTAGATTTCATCGCTCGTCTCTCACGTGCCGCGATCATAGGAGAACTTAGCTTAGAGCACAAATAGAAGAATGGCGCTGCCTTTCAGCAGCGCCACAAATAGCTGGTCCATTGTTGATTCGACACTCAGTGGTGGCGAATGATGCTTTTGCGTCGCCGTTTTACCGGAGTGCGAATCGACTGAAGATCGCTATGGCGTCCGTTTAGGATAAATGCCAGGCCCTGGTGGGTAACACCAAGTAGACGTGCTGCGCGCGTTACGCTTCCGCCAGACTCTTCCAAAGCTCGCCGGATGAGGTTGCCTTCGTAGCGAAGGACCTCCGAGTCGAGAGAAAAGCCTGGCGTCAAATCCACGGCGTCCGTGGTTGCGGGTGTTGCCTCTTCAGTGCTTGCAAGTGCAGTGGCAAGGACGCGCCTGGCGCATTCGCCCAAGCGGGTTCGGATGCTGGGATTCTGTGAATTTGCGAGCAGAGTTTCGGCGGTGCGGTAGTAGTCCTGGAGTGCGTCCGACTCAAGGTCGCTCAACTCTTCGATCGCCGTAACTGCAGCTAGCCCGGCCCGGTGCGGGTTTCCGGCGTTCTGAGCAATCTTAAGAGCCTCATCGAGTTCAGTTTTGGCGACCTGAGACTGGCTCAGACGAGCGAGTGCTTTTCCATGAGTGGTGAGCGCTTCTGCTAATACTGCTTGTTCACCACCGCGTCTTAATGTTTGAATTGCACGGCGAGCAACTCGTTCTGCTTCTCCATAGTTGCCTTCTAGTAGAAACGCCTGAGCACGAGTGTCTTCAGCTCCAGCAGCGCCGCCTTCGTTTCCAACACTCAGATGGAGAGATCGCGCATTTGTAAGGTGTTGGTGAGCCTCATCGAATCTTCCAATTGTTGCAAAGAGAAAGCCGACGTTATTTTCGACAAGTGCCCGAAATCTCTTATCTCCAGCTCGCTCAAAGTGATAACTGGCAGCAGCGAATTCAACCAAAGCACGGTCGATATAGTCCTCACGATTTTTTGATGTGCCCAGATTCTTAAGGACAGTGGCATAGGAATTATGAAACTTGCCTTTTAGAATATGATTCGAACTCAAATCGAAAAGCGGAGCTGCCTCTACACAAATATTTAAAGCCACCTGATCGTTGATTGCAGTTGATTCAACAATTGCACTGTTGAGGAGAGCCCTCAACCTCTGCTCACTTTGGGATACCTGCAAATTATCAAGCACGAGTTTTAACGTTACGCGTGCCTCATCAAGTGCACCCTCGCGCCAGTAACAAATCGCCAGGTCTACCCGGGTTTCAGCTACTTTTTCAGATAAGCTCAAACTTTCAAAAAGTCCCGCACTCTCGCTGATGAGATCCTTTGCAACCTCCTGTGAACCAGGAAATTGTCTTGCGCTTCCGAGCCACCCCGTGAGGGTTCCAGTTCGAAGTAGCAACTCCGCTTGGGCTTCGACGGGCAATCCGTTTGTATTAGGTCGGTTTAGTAATCCCTTCCAAAAAGGACGGAGCGTTTCAGCGGCTTGGTCGAACTCGCCAGCACCTTCGAAATTTCTCGCGAGCTCGCATAAAGGTATTACGTCATCAGCGACTGCTGGATCAATCGTGTTGTCGTAAATGGATGTTTGCAAATCCATATTAGGTCTCCAGTTTTCCGAATCGGCAAGGAACCTTGCAAGCGGTTAAATTGCCGGATATCATCACATAGAACCAATTAAGCTACTTGGTTACCACCGCCTCACAGGCTTGAACCAAAACATTTTGAGGAGAAGATCAATGAAATCTGTCAAAAACTTAGTTTATGCTGGGCTGCTCGCGTCGATACTTGCGGTTAACGCTTTCGCAGGTGATCAACATGGACCTGCTGCCCTCCCGTCGCCAACACCATCGGCCTTGATCGCTTACGATGAAACAGCACCCTATGTAATCGACCCCAACACTGGGAGCGTGTCGACGGAAACCTCAGATTCCCTGTTTTACGAGGCCCTGGCAGCCCTTCTGTCAGTGTACTGAGAAGCGCACACCCAATACAAATCCACAGCAGCTTACGCGCTGGCGTAGTCTAGCGGCTTGTGGTTTTGTGTCCGGGCTCACCGATCATTATTGAAAAGCTTGCTTGGGAGGCGGTGACGTGCTGCATCGTACCCCCATCTGGGCTCTGTGGCAATAGTAACTTTAACTATTTACACTGCTAAAGCCAGATGGGATTCAGCTGCCGCCCCTTGTACGGCCGTCTTTTTCGTCCGTCATTCTCCTTTCTGGCGCGGTGTCCGACCCTTCAACAAGTCGTCGCACCGTTTCAAGCGTATCAATATCGGTCGTCTTCTTATCTGGTCGCAAACGAAGAATTCTTGGAAAGCGAAGAGCGTAGCCGCTTTTATGCCGCTTCGAAGGTTGAACTCTGTCAAATGTGACCTCGATCACAATTGTCGGTTCTACAACCCGAACACGCCCATGCGCGAATTCCTGGAGTGTATGACTCTTAAACCACTCCGTTAGTTCCATCAATTCGCGATCCGTCAGACCGGAATAGGCCTTACCAATGTTCAGCAGTTCGTCGTCCTCGGCCGAGCGGCGGACAGCGAAAGTGTAGTCAGAAAGCAGGTGTTTCCGTTTTCCGTGACCAACTTCCACTGCCGTAACTGCAACATCGAGCGTTGCAATAGCTCGCTTCAACTTTAGCCAATCACGTCCACGTCGCCCGGGTTTGTAGGCCGATTCCGGACTCTTAATCATCAACCCTTCATTGCCACGAGCCCGCGCAAGCTCAAACTCATCGTCGAGCATCGCGGCGTCCTGAAGCAATTTGCCGGCCGACATCCGTAACGGCCCCTGATCGGGCACTATCTGGCCCAGTAGATGTCTTCGCTCGCTTAATGGTTGGTCAATGAGAACTTTCCCGCCGGCATAAAGCAAATCGTACGCTACGAGCACGACCGGCACCGCCGTAAGCAACTGCGTGCCAACGTTCTTTCGACCCAGCCGCTTCTGCAGTTCACTGAACGGCAGTATCACCTCTCCATTTGCCGGAACGAGCTCTCCATCAATGATCACATTCGTCTGCAGCGATTGCAGTGGACCAACTAACTCCGGAAACCGGTGCGTGATCTCATCCATGGTTCGCGAATAGATAGCAACACGCCCAGCCTCCACGTGAGCCTGGGCACGAATGCCATCAAATTTATCTTCAACCAGAAACGTTTCCGGCATGGTCCGCGCTATGTCAGTGAGATCAGCGGCAGGAGTTGCAAGCATGAACTTGATCGGATGAAACAGTCGCATACTGATATCGCGAAGCTCACCTGCCCGCGCACGCGTCGCGGTTTCGCCAATATCGCCGAGTAGCATGTTTGCATAAGCAACATCGTCCAGCGATCTCTGAAACACTCGTGCGATTGCATCCTCTACTAAACCTTCTCTTAGACCAATGCGCAGATCACCGGAAAGCAACTTCACCAGATACTTCGCCTCAAGCGGCGTTGCGTGTTGTAACACCGCGGTAACCAATGCTGTCTTATTTCTGATGCCGCGAGTTTCACTCAGTCTCGTAATCAGCGACTCTGTTTCAACAAGAGTAATTGTCGGTTGAGAAACGCGCTTTGCTTCCGCGATGATCTCAGCAGCGAGGTCACCGGGATCTCCGAGTCGAACATAACGAGGAGAAAGATCTTCACTACTGAAACCAGTTACTTCGCATAAAGCCGCACTGATGATGCTGCCGCCGACATTTGTAGTACGAGCATCTGTCGACGCGAATTGATGACCAGCAAAGTATCGAGCCGCGCGAGTTAAATCGGCATCTGAAAGCGACTCGAAATACCTTCCCAGTATCGCCGCCTTCTCAAGCTTCTTCGTCGTCGCTGCCACAGCCTCCGCACACTCAGCGAACGCCTGTAGAGTTGCGGCACCCTCTATTGCTCTCTCCAAATTGTCCACTTCATCGACCATTGTTCTCCTATAATTTGTGCAAGAAAAAAATCTGAACTAAGATCCACTTGCAGCATTGATGATTTTAAGTGATCCTTACAAAGTCTCTTAATGGCTTGGGTGCGCCTTCGGCTTTTTGCCGCTGACGCGCTACAATTTGCTGTCACCACGAATCCCGACTCTTTCCGGCATTCCCACTCCGGCGAGGTTTACAGCATTCGCAGTCTTTAGGAAGGTAACAACGAGTCGTGTTCTTCGCATTTATTCTCGAAACCCTCGGCAGCACTGAGTTGATCTTTATTCTGGTCGTGGCGCTAATCTTTTTCGGCCCGCGAAAACTACCTCAACTGGCACGATCCATGGGAAAAGGACTGGCTGAATTCCGCAAAGCTTCTGATGATTTCAAACGCACGTGGGAGCGCGAAGTGGCGCTGGAAAGCGCACAGTTGGAGGACTCTACAATACTCGAGACCGAGCGTCCGCCAACCTACGAGTCGGTGCCCGCGTCAGATCAACCTGTAGTCGAGTCCCCGGATCAGGAGTTGGTAGTCGCACGGCAAACTCCGGTCGAAACAACTTCTGACGAGGTCGCACAAACGGCTCCAACCCCAATAGAAGTTCCCGCACAAACGGCGCCGGCAGAAGCTCAACCGCTTAGAAAACAAGAGTGGCTCTAATCTCCATCTGACCCCAATGTCTGCAATTCTAAAAGCTATATCTACAAGTAGAGGAAACGAAGAAGAACTCGGCGGACAGATGTCGTTTTTGGAGCATCTCGACGAGCTTCGCCGTCGTTTGATTCGTTCATTCATTTTCATCCTTATCGCAGGCACCTTGTCCTGGTTTGTGTCGGGCACTATCTATGCATTCCTTGCAGCTCCAGTGGAACGCGCTTTGGCAGAGGCTCAACGACGTCAGGTTCCCATCGCCGGCCAAACTGGTCAGGAGATGATTGGGCCACTGACTTCGCTAAAAGAGAATGACTCGGGAAGATACGTCTTTTCCGAAGAGACAGAACTCGGAAGTGGACTGATTCCCGCGGGCGCTTCTGTGATGGCTCGCGTCTACAAAGATGCTGAAGGCAAGCTAGCGCTTTTTACTGATGAGTCGCTCATTGCCGGGAACAAGATCATTCCCAAAGGCGTGCGTCTGACAGCCGATCTTGGTTCGGTGACGGAGTCGTCAGGACAAAATGACAAACTCATCGTTACAACGGCACTCGAGTCGTTTTCTTTGTACGTAAAAGTCTCACTTTATGCCGCGATCTGCGTGTCAGTTCCCTTCCTGCTCTGGCAAATCTGGGGCTTTGTATCACCCGGACTTTACCCACACGAACGAGCGTACGTGACGCCATTCATCGCTTTATCATCGATTTCCTTTGTGCTGGGTGCTGCATTTGCTTACTACATCATCTTTCCACCGGCAGCCAAATACTTACTCGGCCTGGGATCGGATTTCCGCTTACTGTTGAAGGCAGACGACTATTTCGACTTCATTATCATCGTCATGTTGGGCATGGGCGTTGTTTTTCAGATGCCGGCAATCACCTATGTCTTGGCAAGAATCGGCCTCGTGACAGCCGGTTTCATGCTCAGAATCTGGAAAACTGCACTAATCGTTATTCTCATCAGCGCCGCCGTTTTGTCTCCAACCGCCGACATTCCAAACATGATGTTGTTCGCGGCTCCGATGATGGTGCTCTACGTGATTTCCATCTTTATCGCGTGGATTTTCAACAAACCGCGGACGACGACCTAAATGCCTTGAATTACACCGTTTTGGCGCATTTTTAGGCAACGGCCATAAGGGCCGCAGCATCTTGACTGTGTTCCTAGCAGGATCTTAGAATCCTTGGTCTTCTAACGGTTACCGACAGCAGTCCGTATCGCACGAATTCGTACCGCAGCACAGGAGTTTTTAATGTCTTACCAGAAATTTGCTCTCCGTCTGGCCCTCTTAGTGAGCCTTTGTCTTAGTGCCAGCCCCTGGGTCTTTACCCAGGATCAGCAGGACCCGAGCACCAAGCCCCGCAACGTAAAGCCCGAACTCAAAAAAGCTTACAAAGATTGGCTCGACAAGGACGTCACTTACATCATCACCGACGAAGAGCGTAAGGCATTCAAAAAACTGGCAACTGACGACGAGCGAGAACGCTTTATCGAAGAATTCTGGCGCCGGCGCGATCCGGATCCTGACACGGACGAAAACGAGTTCAAAGAGGAATACTACGAGCGCATCGCATACGCCAACGAGCACTTCACTTCCGGTATCCCCGGTTGGAAAACCGACCGCGGCCGCATCTGGATCATGTATGGCAAGCCGCATGAACGCGAAACACATCCGATGGGTGGTTCCTACGAGCGCCCCTCCTGGGAAGGCGGTGGCTCAACTTCCACTTATCCCTTTGAGATCTGGTTTTATCGTTATCTGCCCGGCGTAGGTTCGGGCGTCGAAATCGAATTTGTCGACCCAACCGGCAGCGGCGAGTATCGCATCGCGAGAAACCCGAATGAAAAAGACGCGTTGTTGATGGTGCCTGGCGCGGGTCTCACGCTTTCCGAACAGCTCGGATTATCAAATAAAGCAGACCGCATTTCGGGTATCGGCAGCATCGGCAACGCCCAATACCAACGCGAACAGGACAGTCCATTCTCGCGCCTTCAGTTGCTGGCTGACTTAAACCGTCCACCCCAGGTGAAGTTCAACGATCTAGCGACAGCGGTTAACACGGGCGTCGTGGAAGAGAATCCGCTCAACTTTGAGCTAAGAATCGATTACTTCCGCCAGTCAGACGAAAGAGTAATCACGGCTTTCACTATTCAAGCTGAAAACAAGGATCTGGTTTTCTCAGACAGCGGCGGCTTGCAACAAGCACGTATGAACATCTTCGCGCGCATTACTTCGGTGGCGGGTCGTCGTGTTGGCATCTTCGAAGATCCGGTAATTACCACTGCGACCGCCGAGGAACTCAGTGAAGCAAAAGATCGGAAGTCGGCGTATCAGAAAGCCGTTCCCCTCGCACCGGGAACCTATAAAGTCGACGTCATTGTTCGCGACACGACTTCCGGCGCAACCGGTCTGAAGCAACTCGGTTTCACCGTTCCCAAGTACGATCAGGAAAAACTCTCAACTTCGACGATGATTCTTGCGGCGAAGCTCGAGAGCCTCGCCGATCAACCGGCTGTGGGCCAGTTCGTGATTGGCACCACCAAAGTCATTCCGAACGTTTCCGGTGTTTACAAACGCGGCCAGCCAGTAGGCGTCTACCTTCAGATCTACAATGCCGGTATCGATCAAACAACTCTGCGGCCGTCAGTTGACGTTGAATACGCCCTGATGAAAGACGGTAAAGAGCTTGGCAAACAGTCTGAAGACTGGAAAGGCATGAGCGACTCCGGTCAGCGACTGACTCTTGCTCGTTTGATCAATACACAAGCTCTGGCCGCCGGTGAATACGAAGTCGCAATTCGCATCCGCGATCGAGTATCGGGACAATCACTGTCACCGTCACAAAAGTTTACAGTTCAGTAGAGCGCAGTTTTTCTTTCACACGTCGTCTCCCCGTCATAGTTCTGGTCCGGCTAACTGTCGTTAGCCGGTTCCTGCTTCATGAAAGGAAGCGACGCCATGCCTGTCCTCTTGTTGCGGCGTTTAGTCGCCGCTCTTCTCCTCGTTTCAACCTCAACGCTTTCTATTTCAGCACAACAAACAAAGCGTAATCCCGAAGAACAGCCTCGCAAAGTCAAGCAAGAGATCAAAAAGGCTTACGTCGAGTGGATCAACGACGTCGATACCATACTGACTCAGTCTGAGCGCGATGCGTGGAAGAAATTAGACACGGACGACGAGCGCGAGCAGTTCATCAAGATAGTCTGGGACAGCCGCGATCCGGATCCGGACACCGAGGAAAACGAATTCAAGGAACAGTTCTACGAGCGCGTGGCATATGCCAACGAGCACTTCACTTCAGGCAAAGCGGGACGCCTTACAGATCGCGGCCGAATCTACATCAAGTTTGGCAAGCCTGATGAAATCGAATCGCACCCGGCAGGCGGTTCTTACGATCGGCCCTCGTGGGAAGGTGGTGGCTCGACTTCAACTTATCCATTCGAAAAGTGGTTTTATCGCCACATTCCGAACGTCGGGTCCGGAGTCGAGATCGAGTTTGTCGATCCCACTGGCTCCGGCGAGTATCGAATTGCACGTAATCCCGATGAGAAGGACGCGTTGATTCACGTCCCAGGCGCAGGCGCGACTTTTGCTGAACTTGCGGGACTCTCACAACGCTCCGATCGCATCGCGAATCTCGGCGGTTTTGGTCGCGTTAACTACACACGAGCACAGGATTCACCGTTCGAAGTGATGAACCTGCTCGCTTCACTCGAACGCGATCAACTGCTCGAAAGAAATCTTCTCAGCACGTCAATCCCGACGCCGATCGTTGACGACAACGCAATCAACTTCGAAACTCAGCTCAATTACTTCAAGCAATCGGACAACAGAGTGCTTACCGTCCTCACGGTGCAAACAGATAACGATGAACTCTCGTTCACGAACAACGGCGGCTTGGAAACTGCTTATTTAAATATCTTTGGGTGGGTAACGTCCGTTGCCAATCGTCGCGTAGGAAAATTCGAAGACTCGGTAACGACGACCGCAACCAGCGAAGAACTCAGTACGACTCGAACACGAAAGTCAGCTTACGCGCGCTCATTCTTGCTCGAACCGGGGCGCTATAAAGTTGACGTCGTCGTCCGCGACACCAAATCGGGCGCTGCGGGATTGAGGCAAGTCGGGTTCGTCGTTCCTCAATACCCTGCGGATCGACTTTCCGCATCGAGCATTGTGCTTGCCGCAAAACTGGAGAACATGGAGAGCGGTGCCGCAATTGGACCATTCGATTGGCGCCACGAAAGTCATCCCCAATCTGTCAGCGACTTTCCGCCGCAATCAACCGGTCGGTGTCTATCTGCAAGTCTATAACGCAGCGATCGACCAGACGACACTACGTCCAGCAGCCGACGCTGAATATGTCTTACTCAAAAACGGAAAAGAGATCGCCAAACACACCGAAGACTGGCGACAGATCAACGATGCGGGGCAGCGACTGACACTTTCACGGTTGATCGACAGTCGCACTCTCGAACCAGGCGTGTATCAGATTCAAGTCCGCATTTACGATCACGTTTCGGGTGAAACAATTTCACCTTCGGCAACATTCACTATCGCGCCGTAACCGCGTTGCGAATGAACTGCCCAATTCGAACCAGCGCCATCCAAGTGGTAAGATTACTGCTGCATGAAAAAGGCAGTTCAGTTAACCGGGCTGAGTCAGCCGGAACTAATTTCATTCCTGGAGGAACTGGGTGAACCCGCGTATCGTGGACGTCAGCTCTTTGCTGCGCTCCAGCATCGTCGTCTGCACAGTTTCGACGAGATAACGGACCTGCCGAAAGACCTGCGAGCGCGTTTGAACGAGGTGGCGGAAGTTGCGACCCTCAAAGTGGAGTCACAATATCTTTCCGACGACGGCACGCGACGCTACTTGATGAAAACCCACGATGGTCTACCCGTGGAAACAGTTTTCATTCCCGAGGAACGCCGCGACACGATCTGTTTTTCGTCGCAATCGGGATGTCCGCTACAGTGCACTTTTTGTCTGACGGCACAACTCGGTTTGTTACGTTCATTAACGGCGGGCGAGATCGTCGAGCAGATTCGGATTGCTCTCAACGACGCATACGGAACGGGCGTGAAACCGCCGCGCGGAACAAACCTCGTGGCGATGGGAGCAGGCGAGCCACTTCTCAACCTGGACCAACTCTTAAAAGCTCTGCGGGTCATGGCGGATCCGCAAGGTCTGCACATCGTTCCAAATCGCGTAACAGTTTCAACTGCAGGC
>DATEIS010000636.1:0-11724 GCA_035278765.1 Pyrinomonadaceae bacterium
AACCACATAAACAGCAACCACAACAGAATAAACGCAATTGCATAAGCCAGCGACGCATTGATCGGCGCCGCCCACGAAAGAAACAGGTTTCGAAAGATCCATCCCTGGACCTTGAGCAACCCCATCAACTTCACCATCAACCCGGATCCGACAAACAGCGCCAGCGCGTTCACACCAAACACTTCAAACGGCCACGCCCAACGTCGATATCCCTTGATATCAATCAGCCAATAGCAAAGCGCGAGAAACTGCAACGCGAGTCCGGCAGTGAACAGCACATACGAACTGGTCCACAGCGCCTTATTGATCGGAAAGAACGGATTCCACGCCCAGCCCAGCACCACGCACACCGCGCCTACGACAAACATCCCGACAACTTTCTCGAATCTTGAGCGTTCGCTTCGTAACCAGTGACCCGTCAGAATTCCGAAGAGCGTTGTGGCAACGGCGGGAATCGTGCTGAGCAAGCCTTCCGGATCGTAAACCTTGCCTTGTCTCCAGATGTGTTGGCCCAGGAGCACCCGATCGATAAACGACGCGATACTTCCTTCTTTGCTCAGATCACCTGGCGCATATCCCGGCGCAGCAAATCGCGTCATCACGAGGCAGTAAATAATGAGCAATGCGACGGCGATCAGAAGTTGTGTCCTGACCTTCGTTGTCAGAAATATTAGCGACGCAATCAGATAACAGATCGCGATTCGCTGTAGCACGCCGGCAATGCGTATTGTCCCGAGTTGAAAATATGGAAAGCCGTTAAGAAAAAGGCCGAGGCCAAAAATGATTGCAGTGCGTTTGATTACTTTGAGGTACAGATCACGTTTGACTCTGCCCTCTTCGACGCGACGCGCAAATGCTAGCGTGATCGAAACACCGACGATAAAAAGGAAGAACGGAAACACTAGATCGGTCGGCGTCCAACCATGCCACTCAGCGTGTTGTAGTGGCCAGTAGATGCTGGACCATGTGCCGGGATTATTAACCAGCACCATTCCAGCGATTGTGATTCCACGAAAGACATCGAGGGAGACGAGACGATTCATAGGCCACAGATTACCACGGAAAATCCGTCTCCTGATCCGCGTTTATCCGTGTTACAGTATGGCCTCGTCAATGTCCTTAATGCTTACCGAGATCGCCGAGCAGCCGGCTGCACTCGAGCGCACAATAGCCCAAGAGCGCGTCAAAATCGCAAAGCTTGGAAAGATTTTGAAGACGCGCGACATTCATCTGATCGTTCTCGTTGCTCGCGGCAGCTCTGACAACGCCGCACTCTTCGGACGCTACCTGCTCGAAATCACAACCGGCATTCCAGTCTCACTTTCCGCGCCGTCAGTCCACACGATCTACGACGCCCAATTGAGATTGGACCACGCGCTTGTTGTTGGTGTTTCGCAATCGGGTGAAGGCGAAGACATCAACCGTGTGCTCGAAAACGCGCGTGCGTCGGGAGCTTTTACAATTGGCATAACGAACGAGCCCAGTTCGTCGATGACGAGCATCGTCGATGAAACGTTACTGACACACGGTGGTAAGGAGCGTTCCGTTGCGGCGACCAAGACGTTCACCGGCCAGATGCTCCTCTTTTATATGCTCGCCGCGGAGTTGGCCCAAAGGCCCGCGCCGTTTTCGTATCAAGCGATTCCGGACTTTGTGTCCCAGGCGCTCGAACAACGTCCGGCAATAAAGGAGCTCGTGCAACGCTACGTCTTCATGGAAAACTGCGTTGTGGTCGGGCGCGGTCTGGCTTATGCGAATGCATACGAGCTGGCGTTGAAGTTGATGGAGACTTGCTATGTCGTCGCGGAACGATTTTCATCAGCGGACTTCTTGCACGGTCCACTCGCGATGGTCGAGCGACATTTTCCAGTGATACTCTTCGCGCCGCCGGGAGTGATGCTGCCCGGAGTGAAGAGTTTGATCGAGCGTCTGCGGGAACTCCACGCCGACACCCTCGCGATCACAAGCGATCCCGACGCGGCAAGCCTGTGCACGCGCTCGATCGTGATGCCGCGCGAGATCGACGAATTCCTGGCTCCAATCCCGTACATAGTTCCCGGTCAACTCTTCGCTGCTCTATTGGCGGAAGCAAAGGGTCTGAATCCCGACTCGCCACGCTCCTTATCAAAAGTGACTCGGACACTTTAAAGAGATGCCACAAAAAGGCACAAAAAGCACAAAAGAGTTGGTTAGAGATTCAGCGGAACCTCTAACTCATTTTGTGACTTTTGTGCCTTTTCGTCGCTGAGAACAACATGAACATTGAGCTGAAAGACCTGTCGCACAATCCCGTCTACGCCCAGGTTCGCGAACAGATCGAGAATCAGATTCGCAACAAAACCCTCACCTCCGGCGAATCCCTCCCCTCGCCCGCCGCGCTCGCCCAAAAACTCTCCGTTGACAAAGGTGAAATCCAACGCGCCTACTACGAACTCGAACAACTCGGCATGATCACCAAATCCACCGGCAAAGACTTCCTCGGCAAACCCCGAATTGATTACCGCGTGCGATAAGAAATTGGCCACAGGTAAACGCGGATGACACGGATCTGAGGTTTGATCAGTGTCTATCGGGTCTCCATCAGTAATATCAGTGGCTATTAACTGTCCGCGCTGTTATGTCTCTCGACTCTTACGCGGCCAACTATCCGGATTCACAGCAGATCGCCTCTTCGCGATCCTGAATAGACTCGGCCACAGTGTCGAAGTCCGAATCTCTCCCAAAGAACCTGCCCCAGAAAAATCTCATACACGCGTGCTGATTGGGTGAGACCAATTGTAGCCTTGAGCAGGTTTTGAAATTTGACAAGCTCAAATAACTGGAGTAGAAAACCAGCATAACAGCTTCGTTCCCATTAGGTTCGTCCTTCTATCTGTCAGGAGCTGTTATCGAATTAGTTTCTCGTTCCCTGTAAAACATCCCCAGGGAAACTAATCCGTAGTGAGACGTCGCAGGAGGAATGCGACAGTAAACTCGTGATGCTAAGCGTCATCTCCTTGTGCTTATCGGGCACATAGGAGCCTAGCGGAGTAGGTAACTCCTGCGAGGAACTGTCGGATGTCTGTCCCTGAGCTTCGGGCGAAAAACCCGTATCCCGCAAGAGAATCCTTTCCCAGGACAACTAAGACTTTCGACTGGTTACTCTATGTTTCGGAAAGAGTGGGAGAGCTGGTGTGGCAGAGTAAATACTTGTTATTTGGACTTGGTTTCCTCGCATTTTTAATCTACGAGTTGGCGCACTTTGCCAAATTCTTAATAATGAATTGGGGTAGCCACTGACCAACGTAACATTCTCATCCGCGTTGATCGTTCTTTTTATTATCAGGTCATCTGTGGCCAATTCGCCCTAAGCTCATCGTGCGCTATTCCTCACTGCGCTTTCCCGTTCGTTTGCGTAACATTACGAACGCATACCAAACAAGGCCCGCGACAGCCAGGGCCCACCAGACAAAACCTGCTACACCGGCAGGAATGAGACGAGCCTTGTAGAGCAGCAGAGTAATTACAATGACTGAGACGCTAATGATGACAACCTTCGACAAATTCCAAAATTGATCAAATAGCACTTTAAGTATACCAGCAACGTCTTTCCAGATTCTGCGCACTTTGTGACGCAGGTGTGGCACGAAACGGATACCGGCTACACGGTTGTAGATGTCGATCGCCTTAGGTGTGGTAAGAAGATTGTCGAGATCAACGTTCAAATCATCGATTTTCTTCTTATTGATTTCGAGGGCCTTTTTTATAAACCCCTCATTATGGTGTTCATCCAAGTGTTCGCCTACGCCTATCATGCCTTTCCAATCTTGCCATGCGTGAATCAGCTCGTGGCAGAGTGTCCCTTGCATGTCCTCATAGCTGCTAGTCCGCGCATGAGCAGGATTGATAACAATGTTAGGACGCATGTAAACCGCCAGGGGAAATGGCTCTCGCTGAAACACCTCGTGATCTTCGACCATAACGACTACTTGAGGCATGTCGTTAAAGAGCGGCAACATTGCATCCGCCATGTCCTGGAAGACCTTCGTATCGGCAGCCAAGCGGGTACTCCTGGGAAAGTCGGGCAGATTATACAGACGGTTAAGATACGTGGTACAGTTTTTCGCCGGGGTCACCACTCCCTTGGCCATGTAATAAAATGCGAAAGTGGCGGAATTGGCAGACGCGCCAGACTTAGGATCTGGTACCGAAAGGTGTGGGGGTTCGAGTCCCCCCTTTCGCACCATTAGCTGAAATCAAACCAATGAAAACTGAACTTATCGACCTCTCTCCAACTCGTAAAGAGATCAAAATCGAAATTGAGCCGGCGCAGATACGTAGTGCTCTCGATCGTGTCAGCGCGCAGTACAGCAAGGCGGCAACAGTTCCTGGATTTCGTCCCGGACATGCGCCCACGTCAGTCGTGCGCACCCGTTACAAAACGGAAATCCGAACCGAGGTGCTGCGCGAACTGCTTCCCGATGCTGTTAACGACGCAATCATCGAACATTCCCTTAACGCACTCGGTGAACCGAATGTCGAGCTTGACAACACGGCGGCGCTCGAACGCTTAGGTGAAGAATCACTAACGCTTAAAGTCGGCGTCGAAGTGCTGCCCGAAGTAAAACTCGAGACGTATAAAGGACTGGGAGTCACGCGCCGTAAACGTCCAATCACCGACGCTGATGTCGAAGAAATGATCGAGAACCTGCGCGACGCTTCAGCATCTCTGCAACCAGTTGAAGATCGACCTTCGCAAACCGGCGACACGGTGACAGTCAATGCTATCGGTAAGTTTGTCGATGAACCCGACGCAGAAGATCTCAAGGTTGACGACGTCGACGTTGTAATCGGCGGTCAAGGTGTGCAGCAAGAGTTCACTGACAATCTTACTGGCGTCAACGCCGACGAATCGCGCACGTTCCTCGTCGAGTATCCCGCAGACTTCACTACACCCGCTCTGGCAGGCAAGAAAGTTGAATACACGACCGTGGTCACCTCGATACGACAAAAGGAACTGCCTGAACTCGACGACGAATGGGTCAAGAGTCTCGGTGGAGACTTTGATTCAGTCGAAATGTTCAGGACGAAGGTGCGGGAGGATCTCGAAGCGAGAGCCGAGGCCGAGTCAGATCACCACCTGCGCGACGATTTGATCCGCAAGCTGCTCGATGGGCACCCGTTTGAAGTACCGCAAAGTCTCATCGAACAACAGACGCAGACGCGGCTCGAAGGTGTCGTGCGCCAGATGATGAGTCGCGGAATCGATCCGCGCACTCAGGAGATCAATTGGGAGAGTGCGCGCGAAGAATTGAAGGGTCAGGCAGAGCAGGATGTGCGCTCTTCAATGCTGCTGGATAAGATCGGGGAGACCGAGAATATCGTCATCACCAACGAAGAAATCGACGCCGAGATCGAATCGATCGCAAGTGCATCACGACAGACAAAAGAACAAGTGCGTGCTGCCTTGACAAAGGATGGAGGCGAACGTAGCATCGCGCACAGATTGCGCAGCCGTAAAGCGCTCGATCTTTTGATTGAAAACGCGAACATCACAGACGCTGAATGGACCGAATCAAAGGAACCAGATGAAGCGCCAACTGATGAATAGTTGAACTTAGTGCTTTGTGCTTGGTTCTTTGTATTTCAAGTAGCTTTCAAACAAAGTTCTAAGTACAAAACACTAAGTACAAAGTTCCTTGAAGAGGTTAGACAGCATGGCTCTAGTCCCAATGGTCGTGGAGCAGACTTCGAGAGGCGAGCGCGCCTTCGATATTTACTCACGACTACTGAAAGACAATATTATTTTCCTGGGTACTCCGATCGACGATCAGATTGCCAACCTAATCGTAGCCCAACTGCTATTTCTCGAAGCCGAAGATCCCGAAAAAGACATTAACGTATATATCAATTCACCTGGCGGCTCGATCACTGCAGGTATGGCGATCTACGATACGATGCAATTCATTCGCCCGGATGTAACGACCATTTGCGTCGGACAATGTGCATCGATGGGGGCTCTCTTGTTGGCCGCGGGCGCAAAAGGAAAACGCTTCGCACTCCCTAATTCGCGTATCCTCATTCACCAACCCTCAGGCGGATCACAAGGCCAGGCAACAGACATCCGCATTCAAGCAGAAGAGATCCTGCGAATGCGCGAGCTCACCTCCCAAATTATCGCCAAGCACACGGGACAGTCTTACGAAAACGTCGAACGTGATGTTGAACGCGATAAAATTATGTCTGCCATGCAGGCCAAGGAATATGGTTTAATAGACGAGGTCATCGCGCACCGAGAGTAGTGTGACCGTCCCTCAAAGGAGCTTCATCGCGAGATTATGGTGAGACGAACTGATGATACTCTGCGCTGCTCGTTCTGCGGCAAGTCGCAAAACGAAGTGAAGAAGCTCATTGCAGGACCCACTGTCTACATCTGCAACGAGTGCATCGACATCTGCAACGAGATTATCACCGACGATCAGCAGGCGGAATCAGTTGCCACTCGCCCGCCACTTCCGAAGCCCGGAGAGATTAAAAACTTTTTAGATGAATACGTGATCGGCCAGGAGGAAACGAAGAAGCGCCTGGCCGTCGCTGTGTATCAACACTACAAGCGCATCGAGCTCGGTCGTCGTCGCTCGGATGTCGAGATTCAGAAAGCAAACATCCTGCTGATCGGGCCGACGGGCACGGGCAAGACGTTGCTGGCGCAAACGCTCGCGCGCATGCTCGCAGTTCCCTTCACGATCGTCGATGCGACTACGTTGACTGAAGCCGGCTATGTTGGTGAAGACGTCGAGAACATTATTCTGAAGTTGCTCCAGGCCGCGAACGGCGACGTCGAACGCGCGCAACAAGGCATCATCTATATTGACGAAGTCGACAAGATTTGTCGTAAGGATGAGAATCCATCGATCACACGCGACGTCTCAGGCGAAGGAGTGCAGCAGGCGCTGCTGAAGATCCTCGAAGGCACAGTCGCAAATGTTCCGCCACAGGGCGGTCGTAAACATCCGCATCAGGAATTCTTCCCTGTTGATACCACCAACATTCTCTTTCTCTGCGGTGGCGCATTCGTCGGACTCGAGAAAGTGATCGAGAAACGTCTGCGAAACAAGTCGCTCGGATTCCATGCCGAAGTGAAGTCAGGCATGCATCGTCATGCGGAGGCGCTGGCGGCAGTGCAGCCTGAAGATCTGATTCGCTTTGGATTGATTCCCGAGTTTGTCGGACGCCTGCCGGTTTGCGGCGTGCTCCACGAGCTCGACGAAGGCGCACTCATCAAGATTCTTACAGAACCCAAAAACGCTCTGGTCAAGCAATACCAGAAGAAGTTTGATTTCGACAATGTTAAGCTGAAGTTCACTGAGGATGCGCTCAAAGCCGTCGCCCGACAGGCTGTCGAGCGGAAAGTCGGAGCCCGCGGACTTATGATGATCCTCGAAGAACTGCTGCTTGACGCGATGTACACCCTTCCTTCTCAGAAACGAGTCAAAGAATTCGTCATAACCAGCGAAATGGTCGAACGTCGCCGAGCCGTTCCAGGTGAAGGCCTCACCGGAATCGACGGCGCCGCAGCGTAATAGATTGCAGCAAAAATTAGGTCTTTTTGTTCTATTCGACCTATACTTTTGTGACCCCCCGCGCTAAAACCCCGAATGTGGCGCGCCCGACCGGAAATGTTTTACAATTAGCCCTCTTTCTCAGGTAGAGTTGTTTCAATCATGGAAGAATATTCAGACAGAACCCCCTCCGACGTAGCCTGGTATCCGATGGTGCCAATCCGCGACGTCGTGATATTTCCCTTTACTAAAGTCGCTTTCAAAATAGGTCGTTCCGGATCGGTCAGGGCACTCGAACAGGCCCTCGCAACGGATCGCACGATTTTCTTAGCTACACAACACGACGCCACTGTCGACGAGCCTACTCCGGGGCAGATTTATGGAGTTGGCACGCTCGGGCGCATTCTCCAGTCGCAAAAACAGGAGAACGGCCAGATCAAAGTGGTGGTTGAAGGTCGCGAACGTGCGACAACTGTGCGCGTTGAGAACACCGACGGAGCCTTCATGGCTCTCGTTCGTCGCGCGCCGGTGGTCAACGAAGAAGGCACACGTCTCGACGCACTGATCCAAAAAGTCGGTCAGCTCGTCGAGCAACACCTGCGGCTCGCGCCTGACACGCAAACAGACGCACTTCAAACCGCGCTTCGCAACCAGGAGCCTTCGCATCTCGCCGATGCGCTCGCATCACAACTGCGAATCTCTGTCGAAGACAAGCAGGGACTGTTGGAGATCTTCTCCACCCAGGCGCGTCTGCAACGTTTGATCGAGTTACTGGAAACCGAGATCGAGAAACGTCAACTCGATCGCACGATCCAAACTCGCGTCAAACGACAGATGGAGAAAGCTCAGAAAGAGTACTACCTCAACGAGCAGATCAAAGCGATTCACAAAGAGCTTGGTCGCAAGGATGAAAAGGCAGAACTCGAAGAGCTGAAGAAAAAGATTGAAGAAGCCGGCATGACCGAAGAGGCCAAAGAGAAAGCAATGCAGGAACTGCATCGCCTCGAAGCCATGCCGCCGATGTCTGCCGAGGGCACAGTCTCGCGAACGTATATCGACTGGCTGATTAGCGTGCCCTGGAAACAGAAATCGAAAGAGATCAAGGATCTCGTCAAAGCGGAAGAAGTTTTGAACGAAGATCACTTTGGTCTCGAGAAGATCAAGGAACGAATTCTCGAGTATCTCGCCGTTCGACAACTGGTGAAGAATCCGAAAGGATCGATTCTCTGCTTCGTTGGTCCGCCGGGAGTTGGCAAAACAAGTCTCGGAAAATCGATCGCGCGAGCTACGGGTCGTAAGTTTGTAAGACTCTCGCTGGGCGGCGTGCGTGATGAAGCTGAGATTCGCGGTCATCGCCGCACATACATCGGCGCACTACCCGGACAGATCATTCAGATGATGAAGAAGGCCGGTGCTGTGAATCCGGTGCTGCTGCTCGACGAAGTCGACAAGCTCGGCGCGGATTTCCGTGGCGACCCGAGTGCGGCGTTGCTCGAGGTGCTGGATCCGGAACAGAACCACACGTTCCAGGATCACTATCTTGACGTTGAATACGATCTTTCAAAGGTCTTCTTCATCGCTACCGCGAACGTGCTGCACACAATTCCGCCGGCGCTTCAGGATCGTCTCGAAATCCTGCGGCTCTCCGGGTACACGGAGCGAGAGAAACTCGAGATCGCGAAGCGTCACCTCGTGCCGAAACAGGCCGAGGGTAACGGTCTCAAGATCGATCAGTTTGACTTCACCGATGAAGGTATTCTCGAAGTCATTCGTCACTACACGCGTGAAGCCGGTGTTCGTAATCTCGAACGTGAGATCGGGTCGTGCTGTCGCAAGCTGGCGCGCAAGTTTGTGTCTGAACAAGTAGATCAAAACGCAAACGCCGTTGTGGTCGATGCCGATCGCGTACGTGAAATGCTTGGTCCGATCAAGTTCAGACAGCAAGGCATCGCGGCGGAGAGTGAAGTCGGACTCGCAACCGGATTAGCCTGGACTGAAATTGGCGGTGAAGTGCTGCAGATTGAAGCCACACTTGTTAAAGGACGTGGCGGTGTAACACTGACGGGCAAACTCGGCGACGTCATGCAGGAGTCAGCGCAAGCAGCGTTGACTTGTATTCGCGCGCGCGCTGAACGCCTCGGCATGAGTCTCGACTTCATCCGCAAACGAGATCTGCACATACATATTCCGGAAGGCGCTATTCCCAAAGATGGACCTTCCGCAGGTATTACGATGGCGACTGCGATGGCTTCGGCGTTGACGCGCGTGGCCATCAAGAGGAATGTCGCGATGACGGGTGAGATCACGCTGCGCGGGAAAGTGCTTCCCATCGGCGGCGTTAAGGAGAAACTGCTCGCGGCTCATCGCTTTGGCATCGACACGATCATCCTTCCGAAGGATAACGAGAAGGATCTGACAGAATTGCCAGAGGAAGTTCGCGAAATGCTTTCGATTCATCTCGTCGAGACTATTGATGAGGTCTTGTCTCTCGCACTCGAAGACTCGTGCCCGACGCAGGCCGCTGCTGATGAAGGTCCGCCGATCTGGAACACCGAGCAGCCTTCACAAGGAATTCAGACTAGCTAGGCATTCCATACAAACTATCCGCAGATTACGCAGATGTCTGTGTAATCTGTGGATGGATCTACTCAGGAGATAAGAATGAGCAAATATAAAGATGCAGATCTGATCCTGAAGCTTTATGACCTTCGTCGCGAGAAGACCATGCGCGAAGCCCGCAATTGGTTTTTCATGTTCAATCCGCAGGGCAAAGACGATTTTATAGATGTATTAACGAGCGACAAGAGCGGGCTTTATCGCATGGTAGTTTCCTACTGGGACATGGCCTGCTCGTTTGTTAACAACGGCGCAATCGACGAGCAGATGTTCAACGATGCTAATGGCGAGCACTTCTTTGTGTACGCCAAGCTGGAGCCTTTTATTCCCGCGTTGCGTGAACAGATGGGTAATCCCAACTATCTCGCGCACCTCGAAAAGGTAGTTAAAGACTGTCCCGGCTACGAAACCAAACTCGCGGCCATCAGGGATCGAATGGCGAAGCTGATTGCCCTTTACCAGCAACGCGCCGCCGCCCAAGCCGCCGCAGCGGGCAATTAATCCGGGTTCAATCCGTGAGATCCGTGGCCAAACTAATCGATGAAGGTCATATCTGCCGAGTTTCTCAAGAGTGCATTCATAGAAACTGATTGGCCACGAGATCTTAAACCCGAGATCGCTTTTCTGGGACGCTCAAACGTCGGCAAGTCGAGCCTGATCAATTCCTTACTCCGTGTACAGGGTCTCGCTCGCACTTCCTCAACGCCCGGCAGAACGCAGTCGTTAAATTTCTTCCAGATCAATGATCGGTTCCGTTTTGTGGATTTACCGGGATTTGGGTACGCTCGGGTACCAAAGGAAATAAAATCGAGTTGGGGCGAGATGGCGACCAGTTATCTTGCCAA
Organism: Pyrinomonadaceae bacterium; assembly: GCA_035278765.1. Lineage (GTDB taxonomy): Bacteria > Acidobacteriota > Blastocatellia > Pyrinomonadales > Pyrinomonadaceae > PSRF01. The sequence goes on from DATEIS010000636.1 coordinate 11,003, forward strand.
GCGCCGCCAGCTTGTGCTATCAATTCACATCGTAGATTCGCGCCACGAACCCACAAAACAGGATTTGCAGCTTCACGAATGGCTTGAGGAAAATAACAAGCCGCAGTTAGTTGTTGCCACGAAATCCGATAAGCTTTCGAACAACGAGTTGAGGAAGAACCTGGGGCACATTGCACGCGTGCTCAATGACGACAGCGTAGTGGCCTACTCGGCCAAAAGCGGCCGCGGTCGCGACGAGCTTTGGCGTGCGATTATAAGTGCAGTTGATCAACACTGAAGTTGTTGTGTAAAGATGTGAACGTTTTTATCCACAGTTTACACACAGATGTGTTGCTCATGTTGGCGCTTTGCAATGCTAAGTTAGTATCCTGAACTGTATCCGAAAATCTCATCAGCCCCCTTTTGTCAATCTCGAATTTTGGGCCACGCCCCTTGAGCGGGTGGCATCATAGACATTACCGATTTGCCGCGCGCGAAAAGTTGAGTTACATTGCACTATACCGTTTGAGGAGAATCAGATAATTGCCCCGCGAATGAAGTGGGAGGTCGCTGCGCGCGTCCTGCATCTCGCTCTACCACACAATCGTTCATTTCAATCATTAAGTTAATTGGTAAACGCTGAAACTGCGTAAAGAAATACAGAGAACAACTGATATGTCACAACGAACACGTTCACGCGCATCAAGCGCGAACAACGACGCCAACGGTGAAGACGGCGGCGC
>DATEIS010000637.1:0-3368 GCA_035278765.1 Pyrinomonadaceae bacterium
TACTTAAATTGTGTTTTATGAGGAAGGTGCTGCATGCGAAACCAATCCCGTTTACTTTTTCTGCTGTTGCTCTTTGTTCTATGTGTTCCAAACAGTAGTAAAGTCATAGCCCAGTCAAATGGAGGAGCGGGCGCGCCTCAACCACCTATGGCAGAGAAGAAAACAAAGACTACGAATATTCATGGCGTCACAATTGTTGACGACTACTTCTGGCTCCGCGAAAAAACTAATCCGGCGGTGATGTCGCATCTCAAAGCAGAAGAGGCCTACACCGACACGGTGATGAAACCAACCGCGCCGTTGCAGGAAAAGCTCTACAACGAGATGCTCAGTCATATAAAACAGACTGACAGGAATGTGCCTTATCGCTACGGCAACTACTTCTATTACTCGCGCACTGAAGAAGGTAAACAGTATCCAATCTTCTGTCGCAAGAAAGGCAGTACCGAAGCAGCGGAGGAAATCCTGCTCGACGTGAACGAACTGGCTAAGGGTCAGCAGTTCATGAATATTGGCGACTTCATCCCAAGCGATGATGGAAACCTGCTTGCTTACAGCACTGACAACACCGGCTATCGACAGTACCTGTTGCAGATCAAAGACCTGCGAACTGGCCAACTCCTTTCGGAACGGATCGAGCGCGTGACCAGCGTCGTCTGGACCAACGACAGCAAAACTATCTTCTACGTGACTGAAGATCCCGTTACCAAACGTAGTGACAAGTTTTTCCGTCACGTCATTGGAACTGACAAGAACGATCTGGTCTATGACGAAAAGGATGAACTGTTTGATATCGGTGTCAATCGTTCACTCGACAAGGCTGTCCTCTTTCTCCACGCGTTCAGCAAGACCTCAACCGAAGCGCGTTTTCTGCGTGCTGACGACCCGAATGGAACGTTCAAAGTGGTCCTGCCGCGTGAGAAAGAACACGAGTATGACGTCGATTATCGGAACGATCTGCTTTACATCCGCACCAATAAAGGCGCCAAAAACTTCCGTGTTGTGACCGCGCCGATCAGCGACCCTTCCGAGAAAAACTGGAAAGAGTTTGTCGCGCACAACCCAGCGGTGAAAGTTGAGGGAGTCACTCTCTTCGCTAATCATGCCGTGTTGTCTGAATGGGAAAACGGCCTGCAGCAACTCGAGGTTCTTGACTTCAAGACTAACAAGCGACAGCGAATCAAGTTTCCCGAGCCTGTTTACGCCGTCTTCGTCTCGGCAAACCGTGAATTCAACACTAACCTCGTAAGGTATACCTACAATTCACTCGTTACGCCGAATTCCGTTTTTGATTACGACATGAACACCGGCAAGTCGACGTTGCTGAAAGAGACGGAAGTGCCCGGAGGTTTCGATCGTAACAACTACAAGTCTGAGCGTGTTTTCGCCACAGCATCGGATGGAACGAAGATTCCGATGTCGATGGTCTATCGTAAGGGCGTGAAGCTGGACGGCTCCGCGCCGCTGCTTCTATATGGATATGGATCGTATGGTTACTCGATCCCGCCCACGTTCTCTTCAACTCGACTCAGTCTTCTCGATCGCGGTGTGATCTTCGTCATCGGTCACATTCGCGGTGGCAGTGAGCTTGGTGAGGAGTGGCGTCAGGCCGGCAGGATGATGACCAAGATGAATACGTTCACTGACTTCATCGCCTGCGCAGAAGCGTTGATCAACATGAAATACACGTCGAAGGATCGGCTGGTGATCGAGGGCGGCAGCGCCGGCGGTCTGTTAATGGGCGTGGTTTCGAACCTGCGGCCGGATCTTTTCAAAGCAGTCGTTTCGCACGTGCCGTTTGTAGACGTGCTGAACACCATGCTCGATGCCAGCTTGCCGCTGACCACCAGTGAATACATCGAGTGGGGTAATCCAAACGAGAAAGCCGCGTTTGAATACATGAAGACTTACTCGCCTTACGATAACATCGCGAAAAAGGATTATCCGGCGACACTCGTGAAGGTTTCTGTGAACGACAGTCAGGTGCCGTACTGGGAAGGCGCTAAGCTTGTGGCAAAACTGCGCACGATGAAGACTGATAAGAATCCGCTGCTCCTGAAGGTCAACTTCGGCGCGGGTCACGGCGGCGCTTCGGGACGCTACGACGCGTTGCGCGAATCTGCGTTTGACTACGCGTTCATGCTCTGGCAGATGGGCATTGCAAATAGCTGAGTTGCTGTTATTGTTGACTCTGCGAGGATAGGTCCTATAGGGGCTATAGGACCTATTTCATTTGGATAAATGATCGGTTCGACGCTGGGGAGCTACAAAATTCTCGAGAAGCTCGGTGAGGGCGGACAGGGAACGGTCTATAAAGCGGTGGATTCGAAGCTTGGCCGCACGCTCGTCATCAAGGTTTTGCCCGCCGAACTAACCGCCCGCGAAGCCAATCTCAAGCGCTTTGAGCGCGAAGCGAAGCTCGCTTCAGCCCTCGATCATCCAAACATCTGCACCATCTTCGACCTCAACGAGATCAACGGCATTCACTTCATCGCCATGCAATACATCGAAGGGCGAAACGTGAGGCAACTCGTAAATGGTCGTCCCTTGTCACTTGAAAGCGCCTTGTCGATCGCGTTGCAAACCGCAGACGCACTCGCCGCTGCACACGCGCGTGGCATTATTCATCGCGACATCAAGGCCGGCAATGTGATGGTCACGCCGAGCGGACAGGTCAAGGTTCTCGATTTTGGTCTCGCAAAACTGCTTGACGAAGACGCTGCACGCACTTCGGGAATTCACCATACAGAGATCACTGAAGTTGGTGTTCCGTACGGGACGGCAACGTATGCAGCACCCGAGCAGGCGCGCGGCGACCGCGTAGATTCACGCGCCGACATCTTTTCAACCGGCGTGTTGCTTTACGAGATGCTGACCGGCACGTGGCCGTTCCAGGGTCAAACTGCTATTGAAGTGCGTCACGCAGTTCTCAACGATGAGCCGGCGCCACTGTCGAAGATGAGACCCGGTCGCATGCCTGTACGATTGCAAGCTGTTCTCGATAAGGCTCTCGCAAAAGATCCTCGTAGTCGTTATCAGAAGATCTCGCACTTTGCTGAAGACCTGCGCTCGATCATTCGTGAGCTCGGATCAGATTCACTACCCGGCCTCGATGAAACCACCACTCCCGTTGCGCCCAAACATCTGAAACAAGATAGCCCGGTCACACGCGCACTGCGTTGGTTGACTGGTTCTAAAAGCGCTGAGAGTCCATCGGGTTCGAAATCGGGAGGACGCAGTGGTGACGCTCAGCCTAATCCGTTAACGAGTTTGGGTGATCGCGATCGAAAGAGCGTTGCGATACTGCCGTTCAAGAATGTCGGTAACGAGCGTGAGATCGATTTCTATCAGTTTTCTCTTGCGGATGC
>DATEIS010000638.1:0-2701 GCA_035278765.1 Pyrinomonadaceae bacterium
CTTGATGATCTGCGGGTTTTTCGAAATGGTGAAAACAGTCGAGCCCTGTGAAGAAAAAGTTTGCGCGACTGTTTGGTCCAGACCCTTGATGATCGTGACCACTGCGATCACGGCAGTTACGCCGACGATGATACCCATCAACGTCAACGCCGTGCGCAGTTTGTTAGCTCGGAGACTGGCGGTGGCGACGCGAAACGCTTCCCAGATCGCCGCTAGACGAAAAAGAGAGGGTGATTGTTGGCCACGAAAAAGCACAAAAAAGAAAACCTTAGTACTTTGTTCTTTGATCTTTGTACTTTGCCGCCGCGTGCAAATCAAAGAACAAAGTACAAAGATCTTCTATTTAATCCGTTCGTCTTTCTCGATCTGACCGTCGCGAATCGAGATCACGCGATGAGCACGCTCGGCAATGTCGTGTTCGTGCGTGACGACGATAATCGTGTTGCCTTCTGAGTGCAGACGCTCGAAGAGATCCATGATCTCCGCGCTGGTGTGCGAATCGAGTGCGCCCGTCGGTTCGTCAGCCAGGAGAATTGACGGGTGATTCACAAGCGCTCGAGCAATGGCAACGCGTTGACGTTGTCCGCCTGACAACTCGTTAGGCTTGTGCGTCATGCGTTCCGCCAGATCGACAGAGTGGAGCGCCTTTTTAGCCATCTCATGACGCTGCGAGGCGCCGATGCCGCCGTAGATCAACGGCAACTCGACGTTGTGAAGTGCAGTGGCACGAGCGAGTAAATTGAACGTCTGAAAAACGAAACCGACTTCCTGATTGCGAATACGAGCAAGCTCGTCGTCGTCCATCTCAGAGACGTTCTTGCCGTTCAGCCAGTATTCGCCTTGACTTGCAGTATCGAGACAGCCGATCAAATTCATCAGCGTCGATTTGCCGGATCCGGATGGACCAATGATCGCGATGTACTCGCCACGAGGAATGTCAAACGAGACGCCGTGCAGCGCGTGCACTGACTCGGTTCCCATCTGGTAAGTCTTCCAGATGTTCCGCATCGAGATCAGCATCTTCGGGTCGTGCCCGTTTACGTCGGTGCTCGGCGCGGTGACACTCTCCGGGGGAGTTAGCGTAAGTGTAGCGTCACTCATCTACGAGGCCTCGTTTCCCTTTCCGTCGCCCGGTTTCTTCGTCTGACGTTTGATGGTCATGCCGTCCTTCAACGTCTTCAAGACACGACTGGGCCCACGCACAATCTCCATCGTTGCTTGAACACCACTGGTGACTTCGATATCGGCTTCACCGGTGATGCCCGTGGTCACTTCGATAAATCTGACTTTGTTACCCTCGACGATATAAACACCCTTTTGCGCCTTCGGTCTGTCACCGCCAGGCGATGCAGCCGGGACACTACCAGAAACGGTCGTTGATGGCGCAGCAGCCGGACCCGCTGCTTTCTCAACGATTGCCTCAAGCGGCACGGCCAACACGTTGGTCTTGGTGTCGGTTGTGATCGTAGCCGTCGAGCTCATACCCGGACGAAGTGCAATCGCAATATCTTGCGGCAAGTCCCTGAGTTCGAGCGTGACTTTGAACTCTTTTGCTTCCTGAACGTTGACGCGATTGGACAAGCCGCCGGTTTGGTCTGACTTCGAGATCGCCAAAGGATTTCTCTGAACGACGATTGCCTTGATCTCCTTGTCGCCGAGGGCATCAACCTTGACCTTGGCTTCCTGGCCCTCTTTGACGTTGTTAATTTCGGTTTCGTCGACGTTCACTTCGACGTTGATCTGCGACATGTCGGCGATCGTCATCAACGGGGTTGTCGATAGACCAGCCACCGCGAATTCACCGACGCGGGTCGGAATATCTGCAACTACACCATTCAGCGGCGACAACTGAGTTGCTTTGGACCGCTGGCTCTGCTGACCACGCAGCATGGCCGCTTGTTGATTGGCCCGCATTTCCGACGATTTAATGCTCGTCTGGGCCTCCTTCACGGCGATGCGCTGTTGGTTCGCTCGCTCGGTAGCTTCCTTGACGGCGATCTTTTGCGCTTCCAGATTGGCCCTGGCGGTCTCGAGAGAAATCTTAGCGGTTTCGAAACGGTCGCGAGCATTGTCGTATTCAAGTCTCGACGAAACGCCGGCTTCGATTAGCTCCGTGAACCGTTTGAGTTCGCGTTGGGCCGTGTTCAGCTCGACCTGGGCCTTATCAACGTTGGTCTGCATGGCCACAACCTGCTGACGCGCGGCTGCGACCGAAGCCTCTGCAACAACCAGTGACTGCTGGGCTGAAGCCACTGCGTTACGGGCATTTTGCACGTCGTTAATCGCACCCTGAGCGGCGGCCCACTGGGCTTCCTGGCTCGACTGCAATTGCGTCGGGTCGACTCGGACCAGCGGCTTACCCTTAACAACCATGTCGCCGGCAGTGACGTAGATTTCCTCAATGCGGCCGGGGACCTCACTGGTCAGTTTGATGTACCGAATTGGTCGCACTTCGCCGGATGCGGTAACTGTCTGCTTCAGTTCTGGGCGTTGCTCAAGCTTGACCGTCACTACTTCGGGCTCTTCCTTGCGAGTTGCGATCACGCTGACGACGACGACAATAGCAAGCACTGCTACGACTATCGCGCCGATAACAATCTTCTTCTTCCGACTCAATGCCATTCTGATAAATTCCTTTTGAAATAGGGGCCTTAAATACCGAAGTAGCTTCTACGTGGAAACTTATCAAACAGTTTCATCT
>DATEIS010000639.1:0-3929 GCA_035278765.1 Pyrinomonadaceae bacterium
TCCATCGACCTCGCTGGTCGAAAATCGTTTTCACTTGAGCATCGATGACATTGGAAAGATTTTGGGCTTCGTTAGCAATAAAGTTCTCCCAATCTTTGATATACAAGCTGGGAACTCGGCGGTTGATCAACTCGATTCGAGCCGAGACTGACGCCAACTGCTGAGACGATCCTGTAAACGTGCCTGGGTCACGTCCGCGGTCAGTGTTGAAGGTGAAAGCGAAAGAAGTCTTTTTTAGAAAGCGCTGCAACGGATCGCTTTCAGAATCTTTCATGTTCTCCACAAACCCTTTGTTCTTAAACGCATTGAGCAATCCGATCGGGTTTCCACGAAAGGTGATTGCATTGTTGTTAGTACTCCGCTCCAGCCCTCCATTCTCTACGGCAAAGCCGAGAATGGCGGGCACACCTCCATGGGTTACGAGTGATGGACTAACACCACTCAAAGATGAAGCACCCATCTGCTTGTCCAAGCGGGCTTCGCTCACCTCAACTAGATAATCCGGGGTAAATCTCTTCGCGATCAAAACTTTTAAGAGCTCGAACCGGCCATCGCTGCCGAGAATGAGACCATTATTCGCTGGCTGCTTAGCCTCTCTTACAAGACCGCAGATGATTTGGTCGAGCTGGGAAGATGGCATCTCGTCTGCGGTTATTTTGTTACAGTCAAGAGCCGCGTTTCCCTTGTCTGAACTCGGCGACAGTGCTGGAGCAGTAGTTGGAGGAGTACCTGTTGAACCACCAGAACTACCAGTAGTCGAATCTGCTGCCCCGGATGAAGGATTACCACCACCGCTTGAAGGATTTCCCCCGCTTGTCTCTGCGGCTAGATCCCTTTGCATGTCGGCGCCGAGTCGATCCACCTCAGCGGAATAGGTCCGAAGCAAATCAGTTATTCTTTCCGTTTCTTGTGGCGTAAGGATCGGCGCCATGTCCGCCTGATGCTTACGCACCTTGGCGATCTCGTTTTTCAATAGAGTGCGGAGCTCGGCGCGACGTTCAATCAGCTTACTGCGATTCAACTCGATAAGATCGTCCGGTGTTTGAGTAGACTCTCTTTTGTTGATCTCTTCTCTGAGTTCGCGAATTCTCTGAAGATCGGGAGAGGTCGCCTGGCCATGGGTGGCGGACACACCACCAAATACTATTGTCAACAGAATAATTGTGAAGGTGATAACGCGCATGTTGATTCTCCTTCGCGACGCTGCTAGACGATGTGAATAAAGAACGTAACCGCTTTCGCTAAACCGCCGGCCTGCCTCGAAATTCCCTGGGCCGGAGCACCGCCTTTACTTCCAGTCATGGTCCAGTCGTACTGTCCGCCTTTCTTGCTGTCGAAGTTAAAGAGGAGCGTGATGGTGGTAAATTTGGCGTTTGGAAATTCGGTACTATCCTCCATGTCCTCATCCTTCGTCATCGTTATCTTGAGCGGCTGGCCTTCTGTAAGCGGCCCTTCCTTAGTGAAGGTGGTATGATTTACTCCAAACAGAGTTTGAGCCCCAGTCTTGCGGACATCGATTGTAATAACCTCGTTATCACTCACCTTAAAAACGTCTGGCTGCTCTAATGTTTCCATCGGATTCTCCTTTGCAGGACCAACTTTTAAGAAACTTGTGAGTTTCGACCTATATGTCGCACGGCACGGGCGTGAAACTATCTCCCCGTGATAGCTGGTGTCTGACTGTAATGTCCCGGCTGGGAAAAACGTTTCTAGGCAGGCTCTTTCGAAGTGAGGATTCGAAACTGGTACGGTGGAACTATGGTTTGTTTGGGATTAGACCGCAATCACTTCCAACTCAGGATCGACTTCCTGCTTCAGCATGCCTTCAATCGCCATCAGCGTGCCGGTGAGAGAGCTGGGGCAACTGCCGCAGGCGCCCTGGTAGCGGATGCTCAGAGTATGTTCGGCAAGGCCGATGATTTCGAGATAGCCGCCGTCGCCCATCAGGGCCGGGCGTACTTTTTCATCCAGGATTTCGTTGATTTTTAACAACCGCGGATCGTCACTCGTCACTGCTGCAATTGGACCACCAACCGCCGCTGCGGCCGCTGCCGCCGCTCCGTTGACTGCGTCGGCTGCACGAATCGGTACTGCAAGTGCCGGTAACAATTCATCCCAGTCGCCTTCGTCGTCTTTCTCGACCGTAATCATGCGGTCCATATAAAAAACTGACACCACATGACCAACGTCAAACAGCGATTTCGCAAGCGGATCATTCACGGCCAAGTCCGCCGATCCATATTGCCGGGCGACTCCATTGCTCACCGCTTCGCGCAGGATAAACTTAACGGCATTCGGATTTGGGGTCTCTTCAATATCATTAATCTTGGGCATTTCTAACTCCTCTGTTCGTGGTCATCATTATAGCGTTTTTGCGGCGCACTCGCAGTCAGCCAGGAGGTGCGAAAGCATATGCTTATCACAATGCTAAATTCTTCTTATACAAAAGCCCGCTCGACGTTGCAGGAATCATTGCTAAAAATCCGGAGCAGGCATATACTCCCGCCCTCACTTGCCCCCCTCTCAGAAGGTGAGTCAAGTTGAGATAGAGGCAGGCGATAGCGAGGGTCGCCTGCCTCAACATTTTTCTGGGTTGAACTTGGACTTTGTGCTTGGTACTTTGAAAGCGCAATGAACATCGGCATAACGGTATATTCCTCCTACGGCGGCAGCGGAATCGTCGGCTCCGAACTCGGCAAAGAACTCGCCACACGCGGTCACACAGTTCACTTCATCTCTTCATCGTTGCCAACTCGTTTGACTGAACTCAACGAGCACGTGCAATTCCACGAAGTCGAGATGATGTCGTATCCGTTGTTTGAACATCAGCCATACACACTCGCACTCGCGACAAAAATGGCGACTGTTGCTGAAGAAGAGAATCTCGATCTGCTGCACGTTCATTACGCGATTCCGCATTCGATCAGCGCGATACTTGCACGTGAGTCGCTCAAGCCACGCCGGCGTCTGCCGGTTGTTACCACGCTGCACGGAACTGACATCACGCTCGTCGGTGCGGACCGATCGTATCTGCCGATCACGCGTTATGGCATCGTGCAGTCTGATGGTGTGACGGCGATCTCAAACTATCTGAAGGAAGCCACGCGCGAGATTTTCCACTTTGACGATATCAAAGTGATTCCAAACTTTGTTTGCCAGTACGACTACGCGCGACTCGAAGTCGAGAGCTTGCGTAAAACCTTGGCGCCGCAAAACGAGCCATTACTGATTCACGTCTCAAACTTCCGTCCTGTAAAGCGACCGGTTGACTGCGTCGAGATTCTCGCGCGTGTTTTGAAAAAGGGTGTGAAGACACGTTTGATAATGGTTGGCGACGGCAGTGAACGAACGAATTGCGAGCATCGCGCACGCTGTCTCGGTGTTTACGATCAATGTACGTTTGTTGGTAAACAACCACGCATAGTCGACTATCTTTCAGCGTCAGACGTATTGCTGTTGCCTTCAGACCAGGAGTCGTTTGGACTGGCGGCGTTGGAAGCGATGGCGTGTGAAGTTCCAGTGATTGCATCGCGTGTTGGTGGGATTCCGGAAGTTGTGACGGACGGTGAAACTGGTTATCTCAGCCCGGTCGGCGAGGTCGACAAGATGGCTGCGGACGCCGCGCGCTTGCTCACTGACGAGAAACTTCGCAAACAGATGGGCCAGAGCGCGAGAGAGTCGGCGATCAGCCGTTATCGCACCGACGTAGTAATTCCTCAATACATCGATTTCTACGAAGAAATACTTGCTAAACAGCCCGCGTAAACATGTCGTCTATTATTGTTGGAACCGCCGGTCACATTGATCACGGAAAGAGCGCACTCGTACGCGCTTTGACGGGTATCGATCCGGATCGCCTTCCAGAAGAAAAACGTCGCGGTATCACCATCGACCTGGGCTTTGCCGATCTCGAGCTCGACGATCTGCGC
>DATEIS010000640.1:0-13605 GCA_035278765.1 Pyrinomonadaceae bacterium
GGTTAGCCACATAAGGCACAAAAAAGAATCATTTATAGGGCGCGTTCAAAACCCTTATCTTTTTTGTGCTTTATGTGCCTTTTGTGCCTTATGTGGCTTTATTTCGCGGGGGTCTCCTGGTGTGAGGCTGCGAGCCACTTACCGCCGCGCAACACGTAGGCACTGCTGGACCACACGGTGGCCGGCACCTGCTGCCCGCCGCAAACTGCATCCTGGGTCGACTTGTACGTCAGGAGTGCGGCGCTGCTGTTGAGGAACGTCACCTTAAGATCGCTGAGCTCATACGTCTTCACTTCGCACGGTATCTCGAGAGCTTTGAGCGCTTCCGCCTTGTTGGCCACGCCTGAGTCACCAATCATAATACTGTCGGCGGAGAGAGTGGCTTTGAACAACTTGATGTCCTTATTCTTCCACGCCTCCCAGAGTTTCTTCTCGGTGGCGATGATGATTCGCTGACTTTGCGCACGAGTCATCGCGGGCTTCGGCGCCGGCGACGGAGACGCTGCCGGCTCCTGCGAACGAGCAATGGATGCGAAAACGAATGTGAAAACGATCGCGAGGATTAGTCGAACTTTCATGGTCCAACTCCTGGGCTATTGGGGGTGTTAGAGCTTGCTTTACGCGGTACTTTTACTACCGCGGTCGTGGCGTGTCAAATGCTGAGGTTTGGCTGCGCAGGTACGACACGACGGTGCCGCCGAAACCTACGGCCCAGCCGTGATTGCGATCGGTGAAGAATACGCGTTCGAGTGGATGTGGGGTGCCACTGCGTTCGGTGGTCCAATGCTCGCCGCCGTCCCTGGTGTGAATAATTGTTCCTTCAGCACCGACGGCCCAGCCTTCACGTGTATCGACAAACTTCACGTCAAACAGATCGACGTCGACTGTAGACACTTGTCGCTCCCAGGTGCGGCCGCCGTTCACCGTGCGATACACGCTGCCGCCGCTGCCCACGGCCCAACCGGTTCGATTGTCTATAAATGAAGTCGCAGTGAAGCGAGTCGTTTTTTCAATTTGCGGAAACGTTGATTTGTACCACGTTTCTCCGCCGTCTGCGGTTTGAATGATTGTGGCGCCTGCTCCGACAAGCCAACCACGATTGTTGTCGACAAAGATTCCACCCAGGAGCAGATGTCTTGTCGGCGAACGCAACTGTGTCCACGTATCACCAGCGTCCTGCGTGGTGTAGATCAAGCCCGCTTCACCGAAGGTCCAGCCACGGCCGTTGCGACTAAACACCGCGCGCACGAGAACAGAGTCAACATCTAATCCTTTTATCTCGACTCGTTTCCAGTGCTCGCCACCGTCAGTGGTTTTCATCAGATACGCGCGCGGCTGTTCCAGGGTCATGAGCTGGTACGCATTGACTTCGCACACCAGCCAGCCATTTTGTTCATCGATGAAGAAGATGTCGCGCACGACGTCGTCGGTAGAGGCTGCGCGCGGAGTCCACGTGTTGCCGCCATCGCGTGTCTGGAGCACAGAACCTTTGCTACCGACAACCCAACCCCGGTTTTGATCCAGGAAAAAGACCGCGTGTAGCCACGCCATCGAACCGCTTTTCTGGCGCGCCCACGTGCCGGTCTGGGCAAACGTCGGCAACGCAAGAAGCAGGAGAAGCAAAAATGATGCAGGCGCAGTAGTCATAACTGTAGGGGCGGCACTCCGCGGCCGCCCCTGCTCGGACATCAAACGGAGGGGCGGCCACAGAGTGCCGCCCCTACAATAACTTCCCTACGGCACTGGCGCGCCGAAGATGCGAGCGAAACTCGCTATCGGTGTAAGACTCATGATGGTTTGGATCTTCTTGAGTGTGTTGCCAGGCACGACGATCTGATCGCCCGGCTCGAGATAAACGTTATCGGGCGCTTTGCCTTTGTAGATTTCGGACAAGTTGACCGCAATCTGGTCGAGTTTGCCGGTCGCCTCGTTCCGTCGTAACACTCGGATGCCGCTCTTTTTGCCCGTTTGCAGCACACCGCCCGCTTCCGCGATCGCCTCCGAGACCGTGATGCGTTTACTCATGAGACGAATACCGGGTTGGCCCACGTCGCCGATCACGCTGTAACGATACGACATCGCCTTGTCGAGCGAGACGGTCACCTGTGGATCGATGATGTATTCGTTGTAGCTGTTCTTGATGATCTCTGCCACTTCATCGACAGTCTTGCCGTTGACGAGAACTCCGCCCTTTATCAGCGACAGTGAAACGCGGCCACTTGGTGGAATAATGATATTGCCGCGGGAATAACGAGGCTGGTTGAATACTTCTACCGAAATGATATCTTCTGGTCCAAGCCTGTAATTATTGAAGAAGTTTTTGTAATAGGGAGTGACAACGTTAGCTTCTTCCGACCCGTCGTCTGGGCTGCTTGCCTGAGCAGAAGTCCCGTCGCTGCTGGTCAGCGGCGTCTGAACCTTCTTGCCCTGCTCCTCGGTCATAGGAGCAGCGGTTCGCGGTCGCGCCTTTTGCGGATCACCCTGCGGCTGGGCGGCGGCTCCGATAGCCAGAACTACAGCCACGAGCGTTGCTAGTGTTATTCGTCTCGTATTAATCATCTCAACCTCCAACCAACTGTCATTGGGCACCACGCCCAAACAGAATTATCTTGATGGTCTCGAACATGATGATGGCATCAAGAAACAATCCATGGTTCTTAATGTAGAAGAGATCGTACTGAAGTTTCTGTCGCGCATCTTCGATTGACGCGCCGTACGGATACTTGATCTGCGCCCAACCTGTCAGGCCCGGCGCGATCAGATGCCGTTGCTCGTAAAACGGGATCTCTTCAGCCAGTTGGGCCACAAAATGCGGCCGCTCAGGCCTTGGGCCAACGAAGCTCATCTCACCCTTCAAGATATTCCAAAACTGGGGAATCTCATCGACTCGGATCTTGCGAATGATGCGACCCACACGTGTCGTGCGAGTGTCTTTCTTACTGGCCCACACTGGACCTGCTTCTTCGGCATCAACTCGCATCGAGCGAAACTTCATCAGTACAAATGTGCGGCCGTTTTTGCCGACTCTTTCCTGTTTGTAAAAAACCGGCCCCTTCGACTCGAACTTGATCAGCACAGCCGTGACCAGAACGATTGGCAACGAAAGAATTGCGCCAATCAATGCCACCAGCCAATGGACGAAGTGGCGCGAGTGTTCCGCGATCTTCGCCTGGCGTCCACGGCCAGTGAAGATGAGCCAGGAAGGACGAAGCATATTCAAAGAAACGCGACCGGTGATCCGTTCATAAAACGACGCGCCCTCTTCGATATTTACCTGACCCGCCAAACTCAATTGCAGTAACTTGTTTGTCGGCAGTTGTCCGCGACGTTCTCCCATCGCCACGACGATACGATCGATGTGCTCGCGCTTAACGATCTCGTCGAGCTCCTCTGTCATTCCGATCACGCGTGGATTGATCAAACTCTTGCCAAGCAAATCGGCGTCAGTGCCGACAAACCCGACAATGCGATATCCGGCATCACGACGGTCCAACACCTCACGAGCGACTTCCACCGCCAGATTGCCCGAACCGACGATCAAAATGCGTTCGCCGAAATCGGGATGGCCCAGGAACCAGTGAATCGACACGCGCCATGCGACCATCAACGTGAGCGCAATTGGCAATGCAATTAAGGAAACGCCACGACCCAGCATCACTGCCGGAAACGTGTAAAACGAGAATGCGAGCACAATCCACGCGAGTCCGAGCGCCTGGACCAAACGGAGCACCAGTTCGCGACGGTCGTGCATCAACAGAAAATCGTAAAGATCAAAAAGATAGAAAGCGGCGAGACAGAAGAAAGTAGCCACCGCGGCTTTCAAAAACCCGTTGTTGTGCAGAAGCTCAAAAGCCGCGTCTGCCATAGCGAAGCGAATGTAGACGGCACAGATCAACGCGCCGTAGACCAACGCCGCTTCGGCGAGGATCAACAAAACCATTCGTCCGTTGAGGCGGAAGGCTCTCAATTGACGGCTGTTACCTCCTCCTCGAGTCTGTCTGCCGGAATCGGCTGCACTTCAGTTCCCCTTCTTTCACGGTTGTAATAGCGATGCTGGTAGTAGTAGGAGTTTGAGTCCGGCTGATCTTCGATACGATTCAGGACCACTCCGAGCAGACGGTCTTTCGGCATGTGTTCCAGAAGCTTATCCACCGACGAATAACGTGTCTTGCCGGCTCGTACCACGAGGAGTCCGCCGTCCGCGCGTGACATCAACACATTCGCGTCCGTGAAAATTCCCAACGGCGGCGCATCGATGATGATGTAGTCGAACATGCGTCGCACTTCCGTAAGCACACGACCGTAGCTCGGTCCGGAAAGCAATTCGGCAACGTCGTCTCGCGGCTTACCACCCGGCAAGAGGTGGAGGCCCGATGGTTCGAGACGAACGATGGCGTCTTCGAGACTCAGTTGACCACCGAGAACTTCCGACAGACCGACGGGTGCATCGATGCCGAGATAATCAGTGGCGCAGGGACGGCGCAGATCGCTATCGATCACGAGCGCGCGCACGCCTTCGGTTTGTGCCAGTAACCATGCGAGGTTGAGCGCCGTTAACGTTTTGCCTTCGGCAATACCGGCGCTGGTGACGACAATCGCGCGCATCTGCAAGCGTTCGCCGGCCTCCAGAATTCTCGTGCGCAGCGAGCGAAACTGCTCGGTGTACGCAGAGCGAGGCTGGCTGACGGCAATCAGATGAGGCTCGACGCGCGACGGAGAAACGTCAAAGGTGACGAAGCCTCCGGCGCGCGGCGAGCTTGCAGCGCCCAAAGTTGCCCCAGCATCACGCGAAGCAATTCCGTCGGGGAGTGCCGACCCGCCGGGTACATCCGCAGTGTGCGCAGTGGACGCTGAACTTCGCACCGCTTTGCCGGGAACAGACATGATTGAGGAGCCACTCAATATCTGCTCCTCGATCTGTTCGGCAGACGGCAGCCCGGGAATGGAAACTGGCGGGCTGTCGTTACGGCGCGTGGAAATTTCTTTTGGTTTAGCAGCCCCACTCTTGTCGGTGGCGCTGTGTCGTCTCATGGCATCAAAAACTCTTCCCATCGAATCACCTCATCATTTGTTCTTTGTTCTTTGTGTTTTGTTCTTTGTTGTTATGGCCTCGATACAAAGAACAAAGTCCCAAGTACAAAGCACTAATCCGTGTCACCGCTTGTCTTTCCCGCGTTCCACAATTCGGCTCGTCCTGCGTTAGAAAAGATCCTCGCGGGTGCTTCGCGTTCCTCGCCGGTTTGTCCTCTGCCTCGATCGGAGCGTGGCAACATGTCGAACGTGTCGGCGACGTCTTCGATAATCGAGCGACCAATCGTTGTGTCGCCGGCGGCGTAACCGGCCAGGAGCGCGTTATCACAGAGGTTGTTTATGTTTCGTGGTATGCCGTCGGAACAACGGAAGATATAGTCGACGGCTTCAGGTGAAAAAACGTCAGTACGCTCAGCGCCCGCCACGAGCAGACGCGAGGTGATGTAACGATCCGTCTCTTCGACGTTTGGCAGCGGCTTGATGACGCAACGCAGTGCGATGCGTTGTTTCAACTGGCGCAGGTCCGGATTGTTTAAGACGTCCCGTAACTCCGGTTGACCAGTCAAAACGATCTGCAACTGCTTGGCAGTGTTCGACTCGAAATTTGAAAGCAGTCGAATCTCCTCGAGCACGTGCGGCGAGAGTCCCTGCGCTTCGTCGACGATGAGCACGGTTCGCAATCCGCGCGAGTGACGCGACTCCAACGCGCGTCCGAGCTCGAGCAACAACTCTGACTTCGTTTCCCACTTCTGCACGTCCAGCAGTGTCGACACGTGCTGGTAAAACTCCGGAACAGACAAGCGCGGATTGAAGATATAAGCGACGAGGACTGTGCGATCGAGACGTTCCATCATCCAGCGCAGGATCGTCGTCTTGCCAGTGCCCACTTCGCCGGTTACCACCACGAGACCTTTGCCGCTTTCAATACCGTAGTGCAGGTTGGCCATCACTTCCGTGTGCGACGGAGTGAAGTAAATGAAGCGCGGGTCGGGAGTCAGCGCGAATGGCAACTCTTTGAGACCGTAAAATTCTGCGTACACTCTGTTGGACCTCCAGTTACGAACGACCACCCGATGCCATCAGGTAATCGAAAATGTGCGTGAGCTTGAGGGCCAGCGCCAGCATTGGAATACTCACGAGCGTTGCCACCACGCCGGCCGCCAGTAACATTCGGCGACGACGAGGGACGGCACGCGCTTCCTGAGGGGTTAACAATTCGGGCACAGAGAGGAGCACCGGTAGACCGGTGTAGTGTCTGGCGTCATCCGCGTTTTGAATCGTCAGCAGACGCGGCCCTTCGAAGGCTGCGATGAGTAAAAGACCGAGCGCGAGACCAACGCCGAGCCCAATGCTGGAGAGCAGCAAGCGCTTTGGAGCGACTGGTTGCGATGGAAGATTCGCGGCATCGATCACTTCGATTCCTTCACCCTGCCGCTGCGTCGCCGCTTCCTTGTTCAACGTGATCTTCTGCTGTTGTAGCAAAAGCTGGTCGAGGCCGGCCTTCTTGGTTTGATAGTCACGATCGATTGCCGTCAGTTGTACTTCGACGCCGGGAACGTTGTTGATTCGCGTGACGAGGCTGCCGATATTCTGTTCGTTCTGGGCCAACAAAGTCTGCTGCCGTTTTATCTCTCCGTCGATCAACTTGATTTCGTTTTTTACGGCATTTAATTGCGCACTAGGTTTTCCCTCGAGCTTCGCCTTCTTTTCTTTAATCTTGTCTTTCCACTCAGCGACCATCTGGTCCATCTCGTCCTGGACCCGCTTAACTTCTTCCTGCTTCGCGATTACGTCAGGATGCTTGGGTGTGTATTCCTGCCTGATGCGGGTCAATTCGCCCTCGAGTTGGGCTTTTCGCGAAACTAAATTCGACCATGCCAGGGTTGTTTTTGGATCGGTCAGAGTCTCAGCCACATCTCCGATTGCCGACTCATTCTGCTGCTGGAGTACGGCTAGCTGATTGGCCGTGGCGGCGCGGCGGTCCTGCAGCCGCCCTACTTCCGAAATAAGAGCCTTTTGTTCCTCACGCAGGCCGGTGAGTTGGTTCAAAAGCGATTGTGCTTCACTCGGCAGTTGACCCACCTTCGAGGTCATAAACTCAACCCGCTGCTTATCGATGGCCGCAAGGGCTTCCTGTGCCTGGGCCACCTGATCGTCAATAAACTTTTTCGCGGCCGTATTTCTGTTTACATCTTCAGCGGTCTGAACGTTGATGTACTTGCTTGCCAGCTCGGCCGTAATCGCCTGAGCAATTTTGGGATCGCGATACCGGTAAGCGATATTGAAACCGTTGGTGATGTCGTTGCGGCTGGTGTTGACTGCGACCCTGATGTTATTCCGCATCGTGTCGATAACACCTTCCATCGGCTCACCACGACCTCTTTCGACTCTGTACAGATCGTACTTTTCGACCAGGGGTTGAAGTGAGCTGCGGCTGGCGACGACTTGATTGATACTGGTCAGCTGCCGCGTCATAGTGTCCTCACTAACTCCGGTTACGACCGAAGTAGGAAGATTGGAAGGTGTGACAACGATGAGCGTCTCTGACTCGTAGACGTCCGGGAGCCGGTAGACGACATATGCAACCGCGGTCGTGACGGCAATGACAGGAAGGATCAACAGCCATTTCCTGCGTCGCAAAATCTTTAGGTATTCACTCGGTTTTCGTTGTCTGAAATCAACACTCATAACGCACTCCTATTTTGGTTGTTCTTGGTTCTTTGTACTTAGTATTTGGTTTCCATAACAAAGTACAAAGCACCAAGATCAAAGAACTCCTGTCCTACAATGAAGCAAGTGCCTTCTTTGCTTCCTCGAGATCTGCAAAAGGAGACTTATCTGAAAGCCGGATCGAGGCTTCGAGCTCGCGCCGCGCGCCTTCTCGATCACCCGCGCCCTTCAACGCCATTCCCAGGTGGTAGTGATAACTGGCGGCAGGCGGAAGGTTCGCTCGCTGCGCTTCTGCATCGTTAATCGCGACGGCTTTTCGAAGTTGCTCGACAGCCGCGGTATGCAGATTCTTTTTGTAGTAAACCCAACCGAGTGTATCGATAAATCCAGCTACATTCGGACTCTTTTGGATTACACCCTGGGCCAACTTCATTGCTTCGTCGAGATTTCCTTTTCCGGTGGTCGCGTAAAGCCACGCGAGATTGTTGGCGGCAATGATCGAGTTCGGATCCTTCTCAAGGGCCTTTTTGTAATTCTCGATCGCAACGTCGTAGTTCTTCCGCATATCCTCGAGGATTGCGATCAACGTGTAGGGCGTAGCATTTTCCGGTCGCAGCGCGATGATCTTCTGGTACTCGGTAATGGCGCGATCTTCCTGTTTAGTGTTGATGTAGAGCGCACCAAGAGCGGAGTAAGCGGGCAGGTAGTTTGAGTCAATTTCGAGCGCTTTCTTCAACTCTCCTTCAGCGCTCTGCCCGTTGTGTTGAAAGCCGTAAGCCTGTGCCTTCAGGTAGTGCAACGAAGCGTTGTTGGGAAACGACGCCAGCGCCTGATCGATGCGCGCGTGGGCTTTATCGAGCTCCTTTGTTCTGGAGTAAAGCGTGACCAGACCATTGATCGCGTCGAAGTTTGTACCATCAACCTTCAAAGCTGTTTCGAAGTAATTGACCGCGTCGGCAGGTTTGTTTTCAGCGAGTGAAATCAATGCCAGGCTGTTGTAAACCACCGGATCGTTTGGGTTGGTATCGCGAGCGGCTTCGAAGTCTTTGCGAGCGTCGGGATTGTTTCTCAATTGCAGATGTGCCGTGCCGCGCGAAAGAAGAGTCTTCTCACGAATCTCTCGGATTAACTGTGCCGTGTTGTCCCGATCGGGAGCTGCTTTTTCGACACGAGCGAGCAGGTCGGTCGCTTGAGCGATTGCTGCTTTTTGCTCGCCGCCAGCGAGGGCAAGCTGAACCTGCATCAATTTTGCCGGCAAATAGTCCGGATGATTCTTTTCCAGCTCAGCCGCGAAAGTACGCGCCTGGGGCACCTGACCGAGGGTGAAATTGTACTGGGCCAAATAATACAAAGCCGGGCGAGAGTTTGGTTCCTGTTGCAGAATTTCGTTTAAATCCGCAATCGCGGTTGTAAGACCGTCGGCCTTGTTACTCTGAGCACGCAGGCGAGCGCGGAGCAGTAGAGCCTGACGATCGCGCTGATCCTTCTTGAGCAATGCGTCGACTTGCTGAGTTGCACCTTGCGTATCGCCTTTGGCTAACAAAATCTCGCCCAGGCGGTAGCGCCCCTGAACGTAGTCCGGCGACTTTGAAAGTATTTCCTGATAGACCCGCACCGCATCGTCAACACGGTTTGTAGCAGCGTAGAAATCAGCCAACACTACCTGGCTTTCAGGCTTGTTTGGCTCCAGGGCTGCCATCGCCTTGTATTGCTCTTCGGCTTTATCGTATTGGCGATTGACGAGGTAGTAACTGGCCAGCACGAAGCGCGACATGCGATCGTTTGGTCCAACTTCAACCGCTTTGCGCAACTCAGCTTCTGCCTCTGCCTGCCGATTCGATTGCGCTAAAAACTTGCCGTATTCCGTATGGGCCAGTGGTGAATTGGCGTTTACCGAGATCGCCTTCCTGAAAATCTCTTCCGCTTTTTGCGGCGCATTGTTAGCCACGTGAAATTTAGCCAGGCTGAGGTACGACTCAACTCGGTTCGTGTCCAACTGCACTGCGTGATTCAGTTCTTCAAAGGCTTTGTCCTTCTGGTTCTGCTGGAACAGCACGCTTCCCATCAGGATGTGGCCTTCAATGCTTTTTGGATCCTTTTCGAGGATTTCCTTCGCGAGTCGTTCAGCCTCACCAATGACGTCGGTTCGGCCTCTGCTGCCGGCGAGATAGTAGTTACCAAGCTTGATACGCGCGTCGAGATTGTTGCCATCCTTGGCCATTGTTTTGCGGAGCTCGTCAATCATCTCCGGATAGCGCTCGAGTCCCTCGTATGCGCGCGCGAGGCCCCAGTGGGCTGGCGCCGAGTTGTCGTCAATCTGTATTGCGTTACGAAACTCGAGCGTGGCTTCCTGAAACTTTGATTCCTTCAGGTAAGCTTCACCCTGGGCCAGGTGCTGGGCTTTTGCTTTTTCGGGATTAGTGCAGCCGGCAAGAAAAATGGCTGCTGACAGGAGAAGACAGAACAGGCTTATCTTATAGATAACGCCGCGGCACTCGCTTTTCATCAATTCACTCCATCATCGCTGCCCACATAGACTGGGGACAGCCGTTGGTTTTGTTTCAGGTTCTCTCGGACGCCGGCGGGCAATTGCCGGAAATTCCTTAAAACCCGAGACGGTGTTCAAAAAAGGTCAATTACTTTCTATTTCCTAAACTATAAAACTTCGGCTCCATTTACGAAGTACGTTAAGGTACAAACTGTGGCAAAACACCGGACGCCGCCGAAGCAAATTCCACAGCTGTTTTCTCCGCTGCTGCCTCTGAGTTACCGATCGGGACAGTTACACGAACCAAAGCACCGTCAGACCGTCGCAGGCGAACGCTGTCAAACACAGTGTAGACTTTCCCCCAATACTCGCTCGCCACGTTTCGGCCTCTTCCCTGGTACCAGTAGACCATCATGCTCTTATAGTCGCCGTTCTGGATTACATACTTGTTAGCGACGAAACTCGATCCATCCGGCAATGGGACGGTCGCTTCGCCGGGCGCGCTCAATATCCACCCTGAACCTGGCAAACAGTTCAGCGGACTGTGGTAGGTAGCGCCGGAACGCTGACTGGCGTAATAACCGACGTAGAAATTCGCGACCTGGCCATCTGGTTTACGAAAGTCGCGCAGCAAATAATCACTTGCCCGCAATACCTTCAAAGTCTCGTCATTCAGAATCTGGTCAACTCCAGTTTTCTGCCACACTCCGATAGTCTGGGGAAAATCTTTTAGATCTTTTCGTTCGACGCTTGCTTCACCGAGATAGGACCGGCCGTTAACAAACAAGCCCACCACGAGGATCAGGATTAGTAATAAACCAAAACGTAATGACGATTTCATAGCTCTGAGCCTTCGGCCGAAACCACCGGACTGATAGCAACAGCGGGATCCGGTTCGGGCGACTTCCTTTCGACTGGTTCCTCGCCCTCGGCCTGAGCCGGCCTGAAGCGATCAAGAATTATGCCAATACCAAACAACATGACAAATGCGACGATATAGATGGCCCAGCCTGAAAACGAGTGGAAAAACCCGTCGGCTACCTCTGTTCCATAATAGTGCGCCAGGACACCCGTACCGCTCACTCTGAATGCATTGGTCAAAATGGCGATGGGAACTGCAGAAATGACGATGATGGTGGACCGCCAGAACCAGTAACTCTTCAGCCAGCCAAAACGTTTACCTGAACTGGGCGTGTCGTCTGACGGAGAATGCGTAAAATAGGCGAAAACGACGGCAAGGGTGATGAGAGTCATCAGCGACCTGATGCCGCTGCACGCCTCAACGACCTCGAGTTTCTTGGTGTCGAACGAATTCAGAGGTTTGAGCTCGATGATGTTTCCCTGCCGCAGAACAGGAATACCGAGCAGGCTCATGGACCAGACGGCGCAACGCGAAGCAAATAATTGCAGGGGAAAAGCGATCTTATTGAAAATGATGGCCGGAATGGGAATGGCCAGTAACAAGAGGCCAAATGGGACCAGCAGGTACCGCAAAAGCCTCACACCCCAGAAGTAAACCACGGTGCCTGCCAGCACCAGCACGAGCGAAATTCTTTGGGTGAAAAGCTCTGCGCCTGCTACCCCCGCCCATAATCCGAAAAGACCCAGGACGACTGCTGCACCACCCAGAAAAGTCGCTGACTTTACGGGGACGCGGGCAAGCTTTTCCCTTTGCGTCCAAAGGATATAGCCGATGATGAATGGGATTAAGAGACCGTGGGAATAGTTCTCATCATTCCACCAGTCTTGGAAAAGCTTCTCCAGGACCGTGGCGAAAGCAAAAACGATGGCGAAACTGATGGCAATACCTTGCCACCACAGCTTCTTTGTGGCCGGGACACTCATTCCGTATTCCTTGATGATTTTCGCTCGAAAAGGGCAAGTTTTCTTACGAAAATCGCAGGTGACCCAATAACCTCACCCGTGATTAAGTTTAATGCGAAAGCAGCTTATCTCAATTTGGCGTCCAGTGACAACGACTGACGACGCTTTTCAACAGATTTAGAAAATGATTAAAGGCTGTTTAATTCCTACTTTTTGTCACTAATGCAGAAGAGCGTGTTCTGACCGCGCAGATACAGCTCGCCTCCGGCGATTACCGGCGTGGCGATAAAAACTTGATCCGTTAGCGTGTTCGTCCCAAGCACCTCGAACTTCTCACCCATCTTCAACACGACGACTTCACCATCCTCAGTGGCAATGTACAGTTTCCCATTCGCGCCAACCATCGAAGCTTTCAGGTTGGAACTCTTCGGCAGGCGTGTCTGATGATAATAAGGCTCACCTGTTGTGGCGTTGAAAGCACTGACCATCCCGCTGTCTGTGACGACATAGAGTTTGTTGTCGTAAAGCACTGGAGACGCGGTGTAAGGCACACCTCGCGTATGACTCCAGACAATCGCATCCGAGCCGGTTAAATCACCCTGCTTGCCGAGTTTGATCGCCATCAGTTTTGGATCGCGATGTCCGCTCATCACGTAAACGATTCCGTTCTGCGTAACAGGAACGGGAATGGCGTTCGATCCGAGTCCGGCTGACTCCCACACAACCTTGCCCGTCGCTGCATCGTAGCTCCGCACTTTGTTTGTTGCGGGTACCACGATCTCCGTGCGACCGCCATGCTCGATCGCGAGTGGAGTGCTCCACGAACTGGGCTCATCGCGTTCAGCACGCCATAACTCTTTACCGTTGCGTTTGTCGAGAGCGACGATGAAATCGCCTTCTTCATGATCGAAAACGAGGAAAAGTCGATCACCGTGCAGGAGCGGTGCAGAACCCTCGCCAAACGCGTTTCGCATCTTCATCTGCACATTGAGATCTTTTTCCCAGATTAGTTTTCCGTTGAAGTCGTAGCAATAGATGCCACGCGAACCGAAGGAGGCATAGACGTATTTGCCGTCCGTCGCCGGCGAGTTGGAAGCGAAGCTGCCGTAGGCGCGGTGGAAACCTTCGTGGGGCGTTGCGGTGCGAGCTGTTTTCTGCCAGAGGATTTTGCCGGTAGCACGATCGAGACTGAGCACCACGAATTGATGTTCGACTGGTGGTCCAGCAGCGGGTCGTCGGTTGCCGCCTTGTTCGGTAGCAGGCGGCGCCTCGGCGGGTTTGCCGATCGGAATCGCAGTGGTAAGGAAGATCTGGTTGCCCCAGATGACGGGCGTTGAGAAACCGCGACCCGGTATCTGTGTTTTCCATTTGATATTGGTGGTGTCGTTCCAAACCGTCGGCGCATCACCACGCGCCACGCCGTTGAAGAATGGGCCACGCCATTGCGGCCAGTGCGCAGCAGTCTGCGCCTGCGCGCTCACACACAAAGTAAGAACCAACAGGATCTTTTTCATCGCTCTCCGCCCCTTCATTTAATTTAAATTCCTCGGAACGTACTGTAGGGGCGGCCCTCCGTGGCCGCCCGTGGTTTA
>DATEIS010000641.1:0-24814 GCA_035278765.1 Pyrinomonadaceae bacterium
TTGAGCCGCCAAATTTGCGTTGTCAGTTGCCGGCTGACTGCTCATCCAAAACAGGACCAGCATTGTTATCAATGCGATAGCTACCACAACAAGTACGCCGACCATGCCTGCGGAAATGCCGCTGTTGTCCCGCACCGACTGGGTATGGACCACTTCACGTCTTTCGTTCGGCGTTTCCACTACCACTCGGCTTCTTCTTGCTTGTTCTTCATCGTATGCCATCACTTGCCTCCGTATATTCGAACAGTTTGTCGAGATTAGTATTACAACTGATTACTAGTAACGTCGGTGGCGCTTGCGACGTGTGTGACGTGAGTAAAGATATGAACCCGCAGCGCCCGCACCTGCGCCAATTGCCGCTGCCCGTTTGCCACCTGCCACGGCACCGACGCCGGCGCCTAATCCTGTGCCGCTAGCCACAGTGCCTATAGTTCGTGTTCGACCTTTGAAATGTCTTCGCGCCGCGCGACGATTGAACGCGTATAATCCTGCGCCTCCACCACCGATCGCAGCGCCTTTCTTACCTCCCACTAATGCGCCGACACCTACGCCACCAGCGATGATTGCTGCCGTCCTGGCTTTGCGACCGAATTTCGATTTCTTGCGACGTGTCTGGCCATCGGCCGACACGATTGTTCCCGTTACGACTAATAAAGTTAGGACTAGTATTAAGGCGAATAACCTCTTCATTGGTGATCTCCCCTGCTGACCTTGGGCTCACGCACAGCAATGGCAAACCCTATTCCTCAGTGAAAAACGGCCTAAATGTTTGAAGAACATACGGGGACACGGATCGGACGGTTCATTTGCTCGTTTCGATTTCGTACGCTAGCGCACGTTGGATTAAGACAGTGTTTGATCTTTGTACTTGGCGCTTGGTACTTTGTGTGGTGTTGACGTAATCAAGTACAAAGCACCAAGTACAAAGCACCAAGTACAAAGCACATAAAGATGACCACCGCCATCGTTCATCATCCCGTTTTTCGAGAACACGACACCGGACCCGGCCATCCTGAAAATCCTTCACGCTACACAGTCGTGATGGACGCGCTGCGCGGCGATACTGAACTGTGGTCAAAACTGCGTGAGGTCGAAGCGAGAGAAGCAGCGCGTGGTGACATTCAAGCCGCTCACTCGCCACAACTCTACAAACACATCGAAAGAGTCGTGAGCGAAGGGATTGGCTATCTCGATGGGGACACGGTGGTGTCGATGCGTTCACTCGACGCGGCGAAACGAGCTGCCGGTGCACCGTGCCAGGCTATTGACCTGATTATGAGCGGTGAGGTCAAGAATGCTTTTGTTCCCGTGCGGCCGCCGGGCCATCACGCGACGGAAGAACGCGCGATGGGGTTTTGTCTATTCAACAACGTAGCCGTGGCGGCACGTTATGCGCAACAGAAGTATCCGGAAATCGACAAGGTCGCGATCATCGATTGGGACGTGCATCACGGCAATGGCACGCAGGGAATCTTTTACGATGATCCGACGGTCTACTTTTTCTCGTCGCACCAGTATCCGTGGTATCCGGGGACAGGTTCGCGCGGTGAGACGGGAACCGGCCGCGGTCGGGAGTTCACTCTGAATCTTCCACTGCGCGCAGCAACCCCTGCGGTCGAACAGAAACGAGGTTTTGAAGCCGCGCTGGAGGAGATGTCAGCCAATTTCAGTCCTGACCTGATCATTATCTCCGCTGGTTTTGATTCCCACCGCGGCGATCCACTCGGCCAGCTACTCCTATCGGACCAGGATTTTGTTGACATGACGCGCGCACTGAAACAATGGGCCGACAGCAGTTGTAGCGGACGACTGGTTTCGTGTCTTGAAGGCGGTTACAACCTCGAAACCCTCGGCGAAACGGTTCGCGCTCACGTTACCGAGCTATCCGCAGATTTACGCTGATTGATCTGTGTAATCTGTGGAGATATGATCTCCTCACATGCCTGCCAAAGAATCTGTAGCAAACAATGATCGGCCTCAACGTGTCTTCTTAATCGACTCGATGTCGCACATCTTTCGCGCGTTTTTTGCGCCGATGGTGAACCGCGCTCAGCCGCTTGCGACGTCCAAAGGGTTTGTCACGCAAGCTGTCTATATCTTCACCAACATGCTCATCAAGCTGTTGCGTGAAGAGCAACCCGACTACATCGCCGCCATCTTCGAATCGCGCGAGAAGACGTTTCGGCACGAGACTTACGCCGACTACAAAGCAAACCGGGTTGAGATGCCGGACGATCTGTCGAAACAGATGCCCTACATCTTTCGACTTTGCGAAGCGTTCAACATTCCGGTGATCAACTTTCCCGGTTACGAAGCTGACGACGTGATTGGCACACTCGCAAAGCAAGTCGAAGAAAAGAAGATGCAGGCGGTGATTGTTTCCAACGACAAGGACATGTGCCAGCTCGTGCACGATCCTTACGTCGTTTGCATGCGTCAGAATTCACAGGTGGTGAAGCGTAAAGAACCTGTGCCTCCGATCGAGTGGTGTGACGAAGCGTGGGTCGAGAACAAGTTTGGTGTTCCTGCCGACAAGCTCGTCGATCTGTTAGGACTGATGGGCGATTCGATCGACAACATTCCCGGCGCACCAGGCATCGGTTCGAAAGGAGCGGTGCAAATCATTCAGCAGTTTGGATCGATTGAGGCTGCACTGGAAGGCTGGGAGTCAGTCAAACACAAGACTTATCGCGAGTCGTTGCGCAACAACGCAGACATGATCCGCCAGTCAAGAGAACTGGCTCGTATTCGCTGCGATCTCGAGATGACTCTCGATCTCGACCAGATCAAAACGCGACCGCCGGATCGATCGGCCGCATATGAGCTCTTTCACGAACTGGAATTCACACTGCTGCAGAAAGATTTCGCTGACGCAGCAGTGGTGCGACCAGCGTCAGCGGAGGCTGCACGTAACTATAAGGTCGTTCAGAAAAAGAGCGACCTCGACGATCTGGTTCAAACTCTCTTCGATGCGGAAAGCATCGGTGTCGCGATTGCAGACTCCACTCCCGCGGGGACCGGCGAACAGGAATGTTTCACTGAATTACAAGCAACACGCGGAATCGCTTTTTCTACGCAGCCCGGCTTCTCTGCCTACGTGGATCTCGAAAAATTTTCCGGCGGAATGGATACCGCGGTAGGAACACTGCGCGATGTATTGTCGAATGGATTGATTGAGAAGTCAGTTCACGACATAAAGCGCGCCGTCGGATTGTTGGATCGTTTCAATATCACGCTTGAAGGAGTCAAAGACGATACGTACCTCGCCGCTTATCTTCTTGATCCGACACGCAGTAAATATGAATTGAACGATCTGGCAGGAGAAGCGCTCGGTATCGAAGTCAACAATACGCCGGCAGCAGATTGGCCCGAGACGGCGTGGCAAACTGCTCTCGCAGCAGATCTGACCCGCCAGACGGCTCATGTGCTTCGCAATCGAATTCTCGAAAAGAATCTCGAGACGATCTACTCGGAAGTTGAACTGCCTCTGGCGCCGTTGCTCTATCGCATGGAGCGTGCGGGACTGAAAGTCGATCCAAAAGTCCTCGCGGATTTGTCGAGTTACATTGGTCAGGAGCTTCACAAACGGACGCTTAAGATCTACGAACTTGCCGGACGCGAATTCAACATCGGGTCGCCGAAGCAGGTTGGTGAAGTGCTTTCAGAGTTACATATCGACATCGGCCGCAAGACTTCAACCGGACGTATCTCAACCAGCAAAGCGGTGCTCGAAGAGTTGGCCCAGCAGTATGAGTTGCCGCGTTTGATTATCGAGTATCGCGAGCTCGACAAGCTGAAGAGCGTCTACACCGACGCCTTGCCTCATCAGATCGCAACGGACGGACGCATTCACTGCCAGCTCAATCAAACGGTCGCTGCCACGGGACGATTGTCGTCGAGTGATCCGAATCTTCAGAACATTCCGATTCGCAGCGAGATGGGACGACGCATCCGTCGCGCGTTTGTCGCGGAAAAGGGAAACAAGATCATTTCTGCTGACTATTCGCAGCTTGAACTACGTTTGCTGGCCCACATCACACAGGATCCGGTGATGCTGGAGGCATTTCAGAAGAATGAAGACATCCACGCGAGAACGGCGCGTCTCGTCTTCGGCGCCCAAACCAACGAAGAGCTCAAAGAAGCACGTCGGTTTGCAAAGATTGTCAACTTTGCGATCGCGTACGCCATCGAACCGTGGGGATTGTCGCAACGCGTCGGAATTTCGCGTCAGGAAGCGAAGAAAGTTATCGAGGATTACTACAACACTTACAAAGGCGTGCGTCGCTACATGGAGGAAGTGCCGATTCGCGCCCGCGAGCACGGGTACGTGCGTTCAATCTATGGGCGCATCAGACCATTGGCCGGTATTACAGATCGGAATGCAAATATTCGCAAAGCAGCGGAACGAGAAGCGATAAACATGCCGATCCAGGGGACGGCAAGTGATATTGTGAAGATCGCGATGCTCAGAGTTGATGAGGAGTTCAAACGAGAGGGACTGAAATCGCGTTTGCTGATGCAGGTGCACGATGAATTATTGGTTGAAGTTCCGGAGAAAGAGGTGTCGAAGGTCACGGAGATACTGAAACACGAAATGGAAACGGCGGTTTCGCTCGACGTACCGCTTGTGGCTGATGTTGGTGTGGGCGACAATTGGATGGACGCGAAGCCATAAAACCAGTAATGCAACCTGCTCCACACAAACCTGAAGTTGTTTACCGTCGCACGCCTGTTCCGGGCTCAGGGGAGTCGCCGACCGGACTTCTCGAGTCAGGCAGACGCAGTGTTGCGCCGGCAATCACTTTCTTAATAATCGGATTTTTTCTCCTGCTTGGTCTTATCTTAACCGTTGGCATCGTGAGCGTAAGGCAAATGGGCAATGTCGGATTTCAGGCCCGTGATGTTGGAGCGCAACGTTCTGCTCGGTTAAGTTTGTTATGGGACCTGCGATTAAAAGTTACAAAGCTTAATAACGAGGCGCGTATTCGCGACCGGACTGAAGCCAGGACTCCGGAACTCACTCCTCCTCTCGATTTACAGTTGAGCACTACTCGCGATGAAGTTAGAGAGGCAGTACGAAAGGTAGATACTCCTCCTCTTTCACAGGAACCAGAGTGGCAAAAACTGCGCGATGATCTCCAAAGTTTCATTGGGGCCACGGAAGAGCCGAAACTGTACAACCAGGAGGGATTCCCGAGGTTCAAGCTCGTTGAGAACGATCTGAACGCCCTATTTGACAAAGTACACAGCAAAGAAGATGAAGTGGTCAACACTGTGGTCGCGATGCAACAAAGCTCCAGGAAGGCGATCATTACCTGGAGCATCGCAGCACTTCTCGTCGGCGCTCTTGTAGCGACGGGAACGATCTGGGAAGTGCAACGTCACTTCAGTCAGATGCGGCGCAGCATGTTGGAAACGCGTCGCGAACGGACGTTTACCACTCAACTATTGCAGGGAATGGTGAGCGCAGTCGCGGCCATCGATAACGACGATCGAATTCGCAGTGCCAACGCAGCCTTTTTCAGAATCTTTCCTAACGCTACTATCGGCGCCTCCGTGCTGGAGAAACTCGGGCCCGATGATGCGATGAAGATGCTGGAGACCGTAACGTCGATTCGCGTTATTAAAAACACCTATCACGGACGTTTGCTGGCTCGGGTTGACGACGAAGATAAGTCTTTCGACGTTTACTCATCACCGCTCGCAATCAACGACGAGCGCGGACAGATCGTCACACTAGTTGACGCGACTGAAGCAGCGGCGGCTGAGCGTACGCTTCGTCGCAGTGAATCGCTCGCTGCCGTGGGCCAGGCGACGACGCAGGTAGCTCACGAGATTCGCAATCCGCTCGGCAGCATTCGTCTCGGTGTCTCAATGTTGCGCGACAGCGTTAACGATGCGGAAGCGTTGAACACGATCGAGCTCGTCGAGCGCGGCATCAAACATCTCAACAAGCTCGTGGTTGACGTGACGCAGTACTCGCGTCAGAAGGAACTCGAACGATCCTCCGTCGATCTGCACGAATCACTCGAACGCAGTATCGATCTTGTCAGTGACAAGATCCGCGAGAAGAATGCGACGCTTGAAAAGCACTACGCGGGCCGCTCAATCGTGGGCCACTGGGATTCGTACCAGTTACGGCAGGTTTTTGTGAACGTGATTGCGAATGCTGTCGACGCCAGCCAGGAAAATGCAGCGGTGCAAATCTCGACAGAGATGTTAACGCCCGAGAAAGATGGCGACGGGCAACCGCCGAAACATTATGCGCGCATTACGATTGCCGACCATGGTAGAGGCATGGACAAGGCCACGCGCGATCGAGTGTTTGAGCCATTCTTTTCGACCAAAAAGCGCGGCACTGGTCTTGGTCTAGCGATTGTGAAGCAGATTGTCGAACAGCATGGCGGACGCATCAGTGTCGCCAGTGAACCGGGTGAGGGATCGAAATTCAGTATCGATCTGCCGGTTTAGTTATCCGTGTAATCTGTGGATGGCTTTGCGTACAGCTTCTAATGTTTGTTCGATGACTTCGTCTGTATGGGCCAAGCTCACGAAGGCCGCTTCGAATTGAGACGGAGCGAGATACACGCCCTCATCAAGCATTGCGTGAAAGAACCTGCCGTACTTTTGCCGATCGCATTTATTCGCCGTATCCCAATCAACTACCGGCTCGTTTGTAAAGAAACTGGTCCACATAGATCCGACACGGTTGATTGTGGTCGCCATATCTATTTCGGCCAGTCCGTCGCAGAGTCTCTTACTCGCCGCTTCCAATCGATCGTAAACAGTTTTATCGCGCAGCCGTCGTAACGTGACCAGACCCGCCGTCATCGAGAGAGGATTTCCCGACAACGTACCCGCCTGATAAACCGGACCCGACGGCGCAACGTAATTCATGATCTCACGACTGCCGCCGTAAGCGCCGACCGGCAGACCCCCGCCGATAATCTTCCCCAACGTCGTGATATCAGGTGTGATGCCGTAGCGCTCCTGCGCGCCACCACGCGCGACGCGAAATCCGGTCATCACTTCATCGAATATCAAAAGCGCGCCGTGGTCGCGTGTGATTTTGCGGACTGCTTCCAGGTATCCATCGCGAGGCGGCACGCAGCCCATGTTTCCCACGACCGGTTCGATTATGACCGCGGCGATGTCCGCGTGTTGCGCGAATACCTCTTCGAGTGCGGGAATATTATTGAAGGGAAGTGTAAGGGTGTTCTCGGCTGATGCAGGTGGCACTCCGGGACTATCCGGCAGTCCGAGTGTTGCGACACCCGAACCGGCTTTAACCAACAAACTGTCTGCATGTCCGTGATAGCAGCCTTCGAACTTGACGAGTTTTGTGCGGCCGGTCACACCACGCGCGAGCCGAATCGCTGACATCGTTGCTTCAGTGCCGCTGCTCACCATGCGCACCATTTCAACTGACGGTACAGCGTCGATTACTTCCTGGGCCAGATCGACTTCCAGTTCGCTTGGTGCCCCAAAGCTCGTCCCTCTCGCTGCGACTTCCTGCACCGCAGCGACGACTTCGTCGTCAGCGTGCCCGAGGATCATCGGTCCCCATGAGCCGACGTAGTCGATGTAGGTTTTTCCGTCGACGTCTGTGATCGTGGCGCCCCGCGCGGAGCGGATGAATCGCGGTGTTCCGCCCACGCCGCGAAACGCGCGGACTGGCGAGTTAACACCACCCGGTATCAGGTTTTGAGCTGTTTCGAATAGTTGTTCTGAACGCATGTTTACAATCTTTCTACTGCTTCCTTTGGCTCGACTGTAATCGATCGAAAGCGCGACAGCCGCACTAATCCAGGCGCCGCTCCCTTTGGCTTCGACAGAAACTTGCGTTCAGTATAGTGCACCACCACTTTCGTATCATCACTCGCCTGGCTGAAGCGACCCGCTAGTTGAGCTGCTTCAATGATAGTGCGGTGCGGAATTTCCTTTCGCGTGGGGTTGCGGATCACGACGTGCGAACCGGGATAGTCGCCGGTGTGCATCCACAGATCGTTGGGCTGTGCTATGCGAAAGGTCAGATTGTCGTTATCGCGTGCTGCGCGTCCGACCAGAATCTCGTAGCCATCGGTGGAGAGATAACGACGCACGCCGCTGAGTTTCTCTGGCTTCGCAGATCTCTTTGGCTGAGCCTTTGGGGCAGCACGGGGTTTCTCAAAACTATCGAGGGCGGTTTCGTCCCTGGATTGAATTATTTGATCCAGTTGTTCGAGGCGCTGTTCCAACGCCGTTGTTTCCTGGTCGATCTGTTTTAGACGCTCGGCAATCTCCTCAGCAGCGCGTTTGGCCTTTGTATATTGACGAAAACGCGCTGCGGCTTCGTCTTGAAGTGAGCGATTCTCGTCGACTTCAATCTCGATCGTTGGTGCGCCTTCGGCGTAGTAGTCAGTGACTCGAACTCTGTCTCCGTCGCGCACAGCGGTGGCGATATTCGCCAGCAGAAGATCGCCGGTGCGTTTGTGTTTCTCCGGATCGCCGTGACGAACAAGATCTTCGTTCAGATGTTCACGGAGCTTGCCTTGCTGGCGAATTGACTTTGTGAGTCTTGAGCGAATGGATTTGGCTTTCGAGTCAAAGACTCTGGCGGCGTCGATGGCGGCGAAGTGTTTGTCGAGCTGCGCGGAGGCTGGACCATCTACCAAAACTAATTTCGCCGGTGCGTCTTTTAGTGGCCGAGGTGGCGGTTGGTAGATCTGATGCAGTCTTGTCTCCGTATCTTCACGCAAGACCGCGACAATGCGATTCAGTTCGTCGAGGAAAAAAATGTCTGCCGTGCGGCCAGTGAGTTGAATTACGAGTCGCCAGAAAACATCGTCAACGCGAAATGTGAGGCGAACGATTCGATCTAAAGGATCCTTCGAGATGCTGACAAAATGCGCGCCGCTGAGTTTTGTGCGAAGCGCTTGTCCGAAGGGATTCAATTGCAGTGACTGCTTCTCCAGATCTTTCGTGCGGCGATGAGTCAAATAGAAACGCGGATTGGAAGGATCTACGCTGATAAGAAGAAACTCGCCGCGCCATCCAAAATCGATTGCGAATGAAACCGGCGACAGTTGATAGATCTTGCCGAAGTATCGGCCTGAGAGTGCGACCCGCAGCTCTTTGACGACACGATGGATAAGACTTTGATCCAAAAAATTTCAGGTAGTAATGACTGCCGTGCGGGTGAAGCGATCGTGGATCGTGTAGCCTTCGCGGCTGATGAGTCCGAAGAGGATTCCAAACACAGTCGCGAGCGACATGAGGTAGAAAAATGATCGACCGATTGATTGACCACCAGTGGGAATCAATCCCGTTTTGGTGTCGATCACGCGTAGTGAGAGCAGGCGCATGGCCCATGTGCGTCCTGTCAGAGCGGTCATGACGGTCAGATAAATAAACGTTACTACCACTAAACTTCCTGCCAGGACTCCAATCGCACGCGGCTCCTGCAGGTTATTGCCAGTGAAATGTATTGCAGCGGCGATCGGCGCAGTCAGTATCCCGCAGAAGATCAAATCAAGCACAGCGCCTACAAGACGCCGAAATGCTGACGCGCTTTTTGTCTTTAGATCGTCAACACAGAGATTTCCCGAGATAGAGTCGAGATAATTGAGGGCCGGATCGTCGTCTTTGATCAGACGTTTCGGCGATGCTTTCGGCGTTTCGATCAGTGGTGGCGCCACAGGTTCGCTCACCGGTACCACTGACAGATGGTGAGCTTTCTCCACCGTAACTTCGGGTTCGGGCTCCAGAATTTCTGTTTCTTCAAAAGCGAGATGCGGAGTCGAGGTAACCGTATCGCTCATGTCGTTTTCTTCTCGTTCTGGTGCGTACGCCACCGCCGTCGCCAGCGTTGTGCGGGGCTGACGGCTTTCAGTGGGCGCAGTTTGATGTGCTCTTTCGATTCTCTTAAGAGCGGCAGCGACCAGCGGATTCATGGCCGGCATTGGCGGCGCAGGCGGCAGTAATTCAAGCTGAGGCGGGTCGATCGCAGCCTCGAGACGTTGTCGTTCAGCCTCGGCGGCTTCGCGAGCGGCTTCTCGTGCACGTTTTTCCTGCACTTCGCGCACTCTCTCGCTCAACTCTTTACGCCACTCCGGCATCGAGTTTCGCGAAACGCCGGGAAACTCGATCAGTGTGGACTTCTTTTCAGTGTGCCGAGTTGAATCGGGGGATGGTTCCATTACGAGGCCGCATACTATCAGGAATAACTTTAAGTGGTCAACGAGAAAATAAAGCAGGCGTAGGATTTAGCCACAGATGGACACGGATGAACACAGGTAGAACCATCTGTGGAAATCCGTGTTAATCCGTGGCTAAAATTTAGAGGGGAGTGCGGCCGGCGAAGCCGGCGTCGACGTCGTGCCACCATTCAAGTTCGTCGCCTTCACCGAGTTGCCAGCACAGTAGGACCACGCGACCGTCGCGTAGTGAAGGAAAATCGATGAGTCCTCGCTCAAAATCTTTGAGTTGCACACCCAACTCTTCCAGTTCTGCAAGTTGCATGGTCAATTCAGTCAAAATCATTGCATAAGCGACGCCGTCAGTTAGACCACCGCCGCCGTGCTCGGCTGCTTCGGCAGCTTTTTTCGCCTCGTTGCGGTATTTAGAGAGACGTCTGTGCGCTCGCTGAATTTTTTCAACGATAACTTTCACGTTGGGAAGCAGCGCATTCGCTTCCTGAACGGTGAAGATCTTCATTTGCTCAGGTTTCAATGGTCGTCCGTAATCCGGATAAACTCCGTAGCCGCCTCAAATTCCGCAGCCTCTTCCTCGATTTCGGCCTCAATCACCACGCGCATCGCCGCTTGAAAATCGTCAGCGGGACAAGATTTCGGCATCGCCATCTCATCCGGCACGTACTGCGTGGGCAGTGGATCGTGCAAATCACGCTCATCATAACGCGATCCATGCGTGATCTCCTTGCGCACTTTGTCTGCGATCTCGCCGAGATCTATGAAGTAATCGGAAACGTCGATGAGCTTCGGCGCTGTGTTTGACCGGAAACCGGCAATCTCCACGCGACATCCTTTGTACGCAACAGCGTTGACTGCGTATACAAAGTCTTCGTCGCCTGAGACGAGCACCGCAGTGTCGTAACGACCCGCGAGGGACAGCATATCGACCGCGATCTCAACGTCGAGATTAGCTTTTCTGGTGCCGTCGTAAAACGTCTTCAGCTCTTTTTGAATAACTCGAAAACCGTTGCGACGCATCCACAAAAGAAAACCCTGTTGGCGCTCTGCTCCGACGTCTACACCCGTGTAGAAAAAGGCTCGCAGCAACCTGCCGTCACCCAACAATACACGTAATAATTTGTTGTAATCGATATCGATGTTGTGAAAGCGGGCTGCATGGAAAAGATTATTACCATCAATAAAAACTGCTACTCTTCCGCGATGTCCTAGTTGCCATGAAATGTTATTCGTAGGATCAAAATTGTGCATAAATGACTCCGAAAACACCCTCCGTGATCTAAACCTAGAATGCTGGTTTGCTCTTCACTGGTCAAGTAAGCAAGGTCTGGTGGACCGTCTATCATGATGTTGCAATGATTTCATCAGATATCGCGTCGAGATAGACCTTACTAATAGGGCCATTGGTGATGTCTATTTCCCATGCGAGCCTGATTTCCAAACCGCTGGGTGGGACTTTTGAGGGCTGGGCGTAGACGACGAGCTGACGGGCTTCGACTGCTGCGTTCGCGGGGAGCGACACGCTCTGTTGCTGACCAGTTGCGTTTGTAACCGTGACCGGTTGGGTCTTGATATGGTTTACGGCCTGTTCCGCAGATACCTTGGGTGTCAGACCACTAAGCATTCCCTGAAGACGATCGGCGTTGGGAATACAGTTGCTGGAGAATCCGATCAGTTGTCCATTACTACGAAAGCGAATCTCGAGATTACCGAATCCGCCACGCAACGGATAACGAAACGGTCTCTGTTCGTAACGAGCAATCTTGACACCTGATGGTTCGTCGATTCTTTGAACGAGAGACAGTTGGTTGGGATCGGAACCAATTAATCGTTGCCATTCGACAATGAACCTGCGAAGCGATTCTCGTGTTTCTTCTTCAGTCGGGGTTGTTTGCGAGCCGACTTTTGGGAGATAAATCGGCGCGGGAAGGTTAGCAGGCAAACTTTCCAGAGTAGCCGTATACGGATGCAGATTCGCTTCAGTCTTACCGGAAAGACCGTACCGCTGTGACAACTGATACCAGGCTACAGAAGCTTCTTCCAGCCTCGTCCCGAGGTCTGACAAGGCGACGGGATACTGAGGGAGATTTGATGCCGGACCGTTAGCATCGGTCGGCTGGAACGCGGCACAGGCACTCACCAGCAACACCGCGGCAAGACCAACCGTCAACATCAAACCTTTGCCTGCACTCATTCTTTTAGCCTCGTTTTTTCTCATCGTCGTATAATCAAAATACTTGGAGGAGCTGTTGCCTAAAGATAACGAAAACATTCCCTTCCTTGGACCAATCGAACCATCGGAGCCGCAGGGGTTTTCGGCAGAACTAATGATCCGCTGCGATGATTGTCTGAGAGCAAATCCTCCTACAAGAGTAAGTTGTCTTTATTGTGGCGCTCCGTTGCCAGTCACTGAATCCTCCGCAAAGCTTCGGAAACCGGTACTGCGCCAGCCGGAAAAACATCAGCCTGGTTATAACAACATATTGAGTCCGCCGGATCGAGCCGTATCTGATGAAACGGTAAACGAAGCGGCCGGGCTGCTAAAGTTGTCGCCTGAGAATGTTCAAGCGTTAATGTCTCAAAGCGTGCCAATGCCGGTGGCTCGCACTGCCAGTCGGGAAGAAGCGGAATTGGTAACCGAGAGACTAAGAGATCTCGGTTTAACTTGCACCACTCTCAGTGACGACGACCTCGGTCTGTCGTTTTCAGACAACACATTGAAGCGTGTGAGGGCGATGCGTTTCGATGAAGTTTTTCTAGCGATTCAACTGGCCGGAGGCGAGGAGATTGAGGTCAAGTGGGCGGACGTGATTTTGATCGTGCCCGGCAGGCTCATCGAAACAAAGGTTGAGATCACAGAACGCCTCACACGGAAACCGGAAAAGGAACTGCTTGATACGAGCGAATACTTCAGAGATGAAACGGTTATCGACTTTTACACAGCAACACATCCATTCACTTGGCGCATAGGTGCGAGTGGTTTTGATTTTTCATGTTTGGAAAACGAGAAGGCGCTCATCGCGAATGAAAACATCGCGAGGCTCCAGCGAGTGCTCGTCGCGAGAGCTGTGAACGCGCAGTTTGATGACGGGTATCGCCGCGTGCGCAATCTGCTTGAACTGGTGTGGAGCACACAACAGGAAAACCAATCGAGTGGTTGGCGTCGTTCAGGACCAGGCAAGCTTAGTGTTGGACTGTCTGCCACAAAGAGTAATGAGAGTCAGTTTACGCGTTATTCGCGTTTGCGGTATTACTTCAATAAAAACTAATGCCATCACAAAAACCCGAGAGACAGGATGTGATCTATGGTCCAAACGCTGTGCTCGAGGCGTTGCGTGCAGGTAAACGCCAGATCGAAGCGATCACGATCCTCGAAAGCGCGCGTCCCGATCGTCTGAGGTCGCTACTAGACCTCGCTCGTGAAAAAGGAGTTCCGGTCCATCGTGTACCGCGTTTGGATCTCGATCGAACACTTGGCGACGTTAGACATCAGGGAGTAGTGGCGCGCATCGCGGCGGCTCGTTATGCCGATGCTGAAGCATTATTGGACCAGCTTGAAACAAGAATCGGAACCCCAGATCCGCCGCTGGTGCTCGGACTCGACGGCCTGGAGGATCCACGCAACATGGGATCGATCGTGCGTACCGCGGAATGTGCTGGTGTTCATGGTGTTTTTATCGCGGAGCGACGCGCTGTCGGACTGACAAGCGTGGTTGCCAAAGTTGCGGCGGGTGCGCTCGAGTATGTTCCGGTGGCTCGTGTTACCAATCTCGTTAGATTGATAGAGCAGTTGAAAGAACGTAACATTTGGGTGGTCGGAGCGGCAGCCGAAGCAAAACAGTCGTATACGGATTGGGATTGGAAGCTGCCGGCCGCGATCTTTCTGGGAAGTGAGGGTCACGGATTGCATCGTTTGGTTCGTGAACACTGCGACACTCTCGTGCGTATACCCGTGGCGGGTCGATTGGAATCGTTGAACGTATCGGTGGCTGCGGGAGTGCTGCTCTATGAAGCGAGACGCCAGCGAACACTAAACGTGAGAGGCGAAGAATAGATATGTTCTGTCCAAAGTGCGCCACACAAAATCTCGATGGTGCAAGTTTTTGTCGTGGGTGCGGAGCAAATATCAGTTTGATTCCGCAGGCTCTGACGGGACAGATGATGCAAGCGCCCGTTGCGGAAGTTGAAGAGGGCGGACGCAGTCGTCGTCGCCGGCGAGACAGAGGAGAAGTCACCCTCGATCAGGCTTTCAAAAATATCTTCATGGGCATCGGGTTTCTGTTGGTGGCCATCGCGCTCTCGAGAACTATTGGACAAGCGTTTTGGTTCTGGTTCTTGTTGCCTGCGTTCTCGATGATGGGAACCGGGATAGCGCAATACATTCGTGTTCGAGAACGAGAGAAGCGCAGCCTGATGGAACCGCCACCCGCGAGGCAGTCATTTGCGCAGCCGCCGCGAGCACCGGAAGAACTCAGAGCTCCCGTTGCGAGTGTGACAGAGGGGACCACGCGACATCTCGGCGTCGAGGCGCCCACTCGTCAGTTCGATGCAAACGAGCGCAAGTAAGAGAACACGTGTTTGCGTGCCGGTGTGCGAGAAGGATCTCGCTACGTTCCGGAATTGTTGTGAGCTCGCGACCGAGTACGCAGACGTGATTGAGTTGCGGGTTGACTGTCTCAAAGAGCTCCCCGCGAAGGTGTTGCAGAGTTTTTCTCGACCGTTGATCCTCACGTTTCGTCCCACAGAGCAGGGCGGCCATCGCGATTCGACCTACGCAGAGCGAAAAGCCTTCTGGACGTCTTTGGCGCCGCAAATCGAGGCAGACTGGTGGGACGTGGAAGGCGACCTTGTCGCCGAGCTCTCTCTCAATTGGTCGCGCATCATCGTTTCTCATCACGACTTTTCCGGAGTTCCCGCTGATCTCGAACAAATCTATGGGCGGCTCGCCGCGACGCCGGCGGCTGTGGTGAAGATTGCAGTGCAAGCCACGGATATCACGGACTGTCTTCCGATTTTTCAGCTACTGGATCGAGCGCGACGTGAGGGTAGGGAATTGATTGCCATCGCGATGGGAAATGCGGGCATCGCGACCCGCATACTTGGTCCATCACGCGGATCGTTTCTGACGTACGGTGCGCTGGACGACGACAGTGGCACGGCTCCGGGACAAGTTACGGCTGGTAACCTGCGTTCGCTTTATCATGTCGACGAGATCGATGACGATACGATGATTTGCGGGTTGGTTGGATTGCCGGTAATGCACTCTGTTTCGCCGCAGTTTCACAACGCTGCGTTTGTTTCAGACGGCATCAACGGCGTCTATCTTCCGTTTGAAGTGCGAGACGCTAAAGAGTTCTTCAGACGCATGGTCCATCCACGTTCGCGAGAGTTGAGTTGGAATCTGCGTGGACTAAGTATTACTGCGCCGCATAAACAGACGGTGATGGAGTGCCTGGATTGGATCGATCCGAAGGCGCAAGAGATTGGCGCTGTGAATACTGTGGTTGTCGAGCGAGATCGTTTGCTGGGTTACAATACTGATGCTGCGGGATTTATTGATCCATTGCTCGTTCGGTTTGGAACTTTGCGGGATGCGAAGGTTGCAGTTATTGGCGCCGGTGGTGCTGCACGTGCGGCTGTTTATGCGCTGCGAGAGCAGAACGCGCTAGTCACTGTATTCGCGCGCGACACGGTGAAGGCTCAGTCGTTAGAGGTGCCATGCAAGTCGCTCGCGGACGCTTCGTTCGTGGGTTATGACTTCGTTGTCAATACGACGCCTTTGGGATCGGGTGCTTACATTGATCAAACTCCAGCAACTGCGGAGCAACTCAAGGGTGTTCGGTGCATTTACGATCTAATTTACAACCCCAGGGAAACGAGACTATTGCACGAGGCCCGCGAGGCCGGTTGCGAAACCCTCGGCGGTCTCGAGATGCTCATCGCCCAAGCCAAACTTCAGTTCAAACTATGGACTGGGAACGTACTGTAGGGGCGGCCCTCCGTGGCCGCCCGTGGTTTTGATCGTATTCGCCAAACTCGAAACTGTTGCTTCTTGAATCCGTGTACAAACCACGGGCGGCCACCGAGTGCCGCCCCTACAAAAAATACCCTGTTTGACCATCGTTGGGAGGCCCGTTTGCATCTCAATCAGTCCTTTTGGTCACAAAGTTCTCCCTTCCGACGTTACTTAGAGGTTATACACTTGGGATTGCAAAACCTCCCGTGTCCCGCGCCGCATCAATAATGAGTGATCCTGCCATGGATGACGCAAATCCGGTTTTTTCCCGACGACTGGTGCGTTACGGACTGATCTGGGGAGTGTGGACGGTCGTCGCACTCTTCTTCTGTGCCCAGGTCTACGTAATAAGCTCCGCCGAAAAATCGCCAGTCCGCTTTAGCGATTTTCTCTTCCAGGCCTCGACTTGCTATCTTTGGGCGCTCGCCACGCCACTCGTCCTTTGGCTTTCCCGGCGTTATTGTCTCGAACGTCACAATTGGCGACGACGTGCCGCCTTCCATTTCGGCATGAGCATCCTTGTGAGCTGCGCGCTGCTCGTGACTCATATTGTCTTGTACATGATTGTCATGGGACGAGCGGGCAGCATTTCCCCGTTCCGCGTCTTCAATTTCACGTTTTTTAACCTCGATAAATGGATGCTCATTTACTGGGTCATCCTCGGAATGAACCACGCGTTCAGTTACTACAACAGTTACCGTAAAGGCGAGTTGAAGGCTTCCGAACTGCGCACGCAGCTCGTTCAATCCCAGTTGGAAGCTCTGAAAATGCAGGTTCATCCACATTTTCTTTTCAACACACTCCATTCAATCTCGGCATTGCTCAGTAAAGACACCGAGGGCGCGCGCAAGATGATCACGCGTCTCGGCGACTTCCTGCGCCTCACCCTTGAGAATTCGGGATCGATGGAGGTCACGTTGCAACAGGAGATCGAGTTTCTGAACGGGTACCTCGAGATTGAGCGCATTCGTTTCCAGGATCGTCTCACAACTGACATTCGCGTCGATCCGGATGTGCTGGACGTGCGCGTGCCCAATCTGATCCTGCAGCCGATCGTCGAGAACGCGATGCGCCACGCGATTGGACACTCAACCTCCGGTCGTGTTGAGGTCACTGCTGCGCCGCGAAACGGTGTCGTGCGGATTGAAGTAAAAGACAACGGTCCGGGAATTCAGGCCGACCAACTTGCTGACGCCCGGCGGGGGCGAGGAGTTGGTCTGTCGAATACACAGGCACGGCTCGCCGGGCTGTATGGCGACGCCGCGCGTTTCGAACTGTCCAATAATCCCACGGGCGGATTGGTCGTCGCGCTCGAGATTCCACGCTAATCTGTGAGTTGTCGTACGGAAAGTTGCACCACTTTCCACTTTTTCGTCCTTTAAGAATTTTTCTCACGCTCCCCGCGTAACTTAACCACGAAACATCGCATCCAAATTTATCGTAACCAGCCGAAGAAATTGCTTTTAGACACACTCTTGTAGCGCCACAAGTAAATCGGCTGCGGTGTTCATTTACTGTGTGACCTCATTTCACCGTTTATTGCGTTATTCACAGTTTGTTAGGAGGCAAAGTGACGAACGCAAGACGTATTCGCGCGTTGGTCGTCGACGATGAACCACTCGCTCGCGAAATGATTCGCGAGATGTTGGACGATGATTCGGAAGTCGAGATAGTTGCGGAGTGTGCGAATGGTCGTGAAGCAGTAGATGCGATCAAATCGTTACGGCCCGATCTCGTCTTTCTGGATATACAAATGCCCGAGCTCGGCGGCTTCGAGGTACTTGCGTCCTTTGAGCGGGAGTCGACTCCTTACATCATCTTCGTCACTGCTTACGATCAATATGCGGTGCGCGCTTTTGAAGTGCACGCGTTCGACTACCTGCTGAAGCCGTTTGATCGCGAAAGATTCGATGCCGCCTGGCAGAGAGTCAAAGCCCAGATCAAGCTTGACCAGAGTGGAGAAAGAGAACGACACATTCTGGCCCTGTTGGAGGAGTTGAAATCAGGACCTCGCCACCTCGAGCGACTCGTGATCAAGAACGGAGGCCGGGTGTTCTTCCTCAACGTGCAGGATGTTTACTGCATCGAGTCAGAGGGAAACTACGTGCGCGTCTACGACAACCAGAAGGGCTATCTCCTGCGCGAAACGATCAGCAACCTCGAAGAGCAGCTAGATCCGAAGCAGTTCCGGCGCATTCATCGCTCCGCGATTGTTAAGATCGACCGGATCAAAGAGATGCAGCCATGGTTCCACGGCGAGTACCGCATCATCATGGAAAACGGCAAAGAACTCACCCTCAGCCGCAACTACCGCGCAAACTTCCAGGGCGCCGTCGGGAATAACATCTAAGCCAAAGCCATCCACAGATTACGCAGATTCTGCCTTAACGAAGGACTAATCTGCGTAATCTGTGGATGGTTTTCCGCCTTTTGTGGCCAGTTTGTCCCAAAAATTAGCCGTTCCGTCACAGATCGGGATCTAGTAGCGCGGAAGTCTGAGAACATCCAGACTGCAGCCGCACCAAAGACTCCCCAGTTTTTGCCCAGCGGCGTGGCTGCTGCCGCATCTCTTGGAGGAGATATGACAAGCGAATCGATTTTGGGATTAGAACTAAACAGACCTGACTCGGGTGAGCAACAGCCCAGCGAGCCGACCGTCAACGTCGATGCTCGTCTCAACACTCTGCGCGAGACGGTTCTACAACTATTGGATGAAGTTGAGTCTCTGGCGATCTCCAGACCGGTGGACATCAGGAATGGAGCGCGCTTTTCAGACGAAGTACGGCAGTTTGAAGTGAGTCTTATCCGCACGGCGCTGGGCCGTACCTCCGGCAGCCAGACACGTGCGGCCAAACTGCTCGGCCTCAAGCCGACGACGCTCAATGCCAAGATCAAGCGTTACGGGATCATGGCCTAAGTCCTGATCTGTGGGGGTTCACTGCTATACTGACGAGCGGTGGACGAGCGTTACAGCAGACAGA
This sequence comes from Pyrinomonadaceae bacterium, assembly GCA_035278765.1. GTDB lineage: Bacteria > Acidobacteriota > Blastocatellia > Pyrinomonadales > Pyrinomonadaceae > PSRF01. The sequence continues at coordinate 19,188 of DATEIS010000641.1, forward strand.
TTCTCTTCAATGGAATTGGCGAGGAAGGACAGCGACGGCTGCTTGCCGCGCGAGTACTGATTGTCGGTTGCGGTGCGCTGGGATCGGCCCACGCAGAATCGTTGGCGCGTGCGGGTGTGGGCTACCTGCGCATTGTCGATCGAGACTTCGTCGAACCTTCAAACCTGCAACGACAAACGCTGTTCACGGAAGGCGACGCCGAACAGCGTCTGCCGAAAGCCATCGCCGCGGCCAATCATCTGCGCGAGATCAATTCTGAAATAGACGTCGAACCTCACATAGTCGACGTCAACTATTCGACTATCGAGCAACTAATCAAGGACTGCGACGTCGTCATTGACGGCACTGACAACTTCTCCACTCGCTACCTCATCAACGATGCCTGCGTAAAGCACAACACAGATTGGATCTACGGCGCCGCGGTTGGTTCATACGGTGTCACGATGACGATCCGGCCGCACCAGACCGCCTGCCTGCGTTGCGTGTTCGAAGAAGCGCCGCCGGCCGCGAGTGCGCCGACGTGTGATACGGCAGGAATTATCATGCCGATCATCAATATCGTCTCGGCCGTGCAGGTTTCGGAAGCGTTCAAGCTAATAACGAGACAGGTTGAAGCTCTGCACGCATCGTTAATGCAGTTTGACGTCTGGCGAAATGAATGGCGCAGAATCGGAACCGGTGCGTCGCGCAAAGATTGTGCAACTTGTGGACTCGCAAATTACGAAACACTCTCGCAGGCAGGTGAAGGAGTTGCTGTGTTGTGTGGTCGCGATGCGATCCAGATTTCTCCTTCACAACCAACGCGCATCAATTTCTCGACACTCGCTGAGAGACTTCGGCGTGCGGGTGAAGTAAAGTTCAACGAGTATCTCCTGCGCTTCAAGACCGGCAACTTCGAACTCACTGTCTTTCAGGATGCACGCTCCATAATTCGCGGTACCGATGAGATCGCAATCGCTCGCTCGCTTTATGCTAAGTACATAGGAACCTGACTAAAAGATGATCAGAAAACAACGCCTCGCAATCATTGCAACATTACTTTTCACGTTTTTTATTTTTCCAGTGCAGGCCGGCCAGCCCGCAGTTTGGGAGACGAGTGGTCGCACGGAACTGTTAAGGGGCGACGCTCGCGGCGTGTCGATCACTGATACCGGCGTACTCATGCTCGCGCCAAAGCTCAACGAAGTTTTTAACACGCAACAGACTTACGTGTGGTCCAGTGCAGTCGACAGCCAGGGCAATGTGTTTCTCGGTACCGGACATGACGGCAAGATCTATAAAGTCGCGAGCACCGGCACTGGTTCGTTGCTTTACGACGCTGCTGAACTTGACGTAACGGCACTCGCAATCGGTCGTGATGGAGCGGTCTATGCCGGCACGTCGCCGGACGGCAAGGTCTATCGCATAACCGCGGATGGAAAGGCTGACGTCTATTTTGATCCGGGGGACAAGTACATCTGGTCGTTGGCGGTCATGACTGATGGTTCACTCGCAGTAGGGACAGGCGACAGCGGCAAGCTCTATCGCGTGCGTGCAGCGGGCGCGACTCCCGAATCGTCTCTGCTGGTCAGCACAAATCAAACACACGTCATCTCACTCGCTGTCACGCCACAAGGAGATCTCATTGCCGGCACTGACTCGGGTGGCCTCGTCCTGAGAGTTTCTCCTGAAGGAAAGACGTTTGCACTATTCGACACGCAACTGCGAGAGATCCACGCGCTCGCCCCCGCGCCTGATGGATCCATCTATGCACTCGCTCTGAGCGACGCCGCGGCAAGTGGACGTGCGACTTCGACACCTCAAGTTACGACACCACAACCCGCTGAAGGTACCCCGAGCACTACGGTAACGATTACACCGATTGATGAGAGTGGTAACCCGATCCAGGGGCAAACCGGACAATCACGCAGTCGCAACGACGTCTCAAGCGCGCGCAGCGCCGTGTTTCGGATCCTTCCGGATGGGGCAACCGATACTGTTTGGAGCTCAACGACTGTTACCGCTTTCGCGATCGCGCCGGCACTGCAACCGGGCAGTGTGCTGATCGGCACGGCTGACAAGGGACGCATTTATTCAGTCACTAACGACGGTCGCGACACGCTCCTTTTGCAGTCTCCTGAAGGCCAAATCTCTTCGCTGCTGGTAAGGAACAATCAAATTTATGCGGCTTCGAGTAATCAGGGAAAACTTTTCCGTTTTGGAAGTGAGCTCGTCAGTGAAGGGACATTCGAATCACCCGTTCGGGATGCGAAGTTAACCGCATCATGGGGGCGCATTTGGTGGCGCGGCGCCGGGTCGGTCGAAGTACAAACTCGCACAGGCAATGGTGAGCGTCCTGATGCAACCTGGAGTGATTGGAGTGCTGCTTATCGAGATCCGGAAGGCAATCAGATCTCGAGTCCACGAGCACGATTCATTCAATGGCGTGCGACAGTTCGTGCTTCCAATTCGCAGGCGGCGCCATCGTCGATTGAAGATGTGAGTGTTGCTTATCTGCCGCGTAATGTCGCGCCCGAAGTGCTCACCATAACCGCGTTACCGATCGGAGTCGGCTTGCAGCAGATTGCACAGGTAACAGTGGACCCCAATGTTGAGTCGTCGGGATTGGATCCGTCGGTGTTTGGGCCAGTGGCCCAGGTGCCACCGCGACGTTTCTATCAGCGTGGTGCACGCTCGTTTCAATGGCAGGCAGAGGACCGCAACTCTGACACGCTCGAGTATGCGATCTATTACCGCGCCTTAAATGAGCAAACGTTCAGGCTCTTGAAAGACAAGCTGCGAGATAACTTCTACACCATTGACGGCGCAACGCTCGCGGACGGTCGTTACATCATCAAAGTTGTTGCTTCGGACGCGCCTGACAACCCGCCCGGACAGAAGCTGACCGGCGAGAGGGTGAGTGAACCGGTGGACGTCGACAACACGCCGCCGGTCGTGAAAACAGTGGGCCAGCCACAAGTAAGTAGAGACTCAGTTAAGGTAGTTTTTTCCGTTGACGATGCCACAGGCAAGATTAAGAAAGCCGATGCGAGCGTCGACGGCGGTGTCTGGGTGCCGGTCTTTCCGGACGACGGAATTGCGGATAGCGGCCACGAGGTCTACACCCTCGACTTCGCCGCCCTGGGGCCTGGCGAGCATACAATCTCAATTCGAACCTTTGATACCAGCGGCAACATCGGCACCCTGAGCGTCACTGTTCGCCGCTAGTTCGCCACAAAATGCACAAAACCACATAAGGCACAAAAGAGCTCATGTGCCTTTTGTGCCTCTTTGTGGCTATTCCTCTTCGTGGCACTTGCGCACGATAAGGTGCGGCTGAATTCGAAACCGTGCGAATTTCCGCCCATTTTGTTAGACTCCTCAGTCAAATTTACGTGGCACCTGTCTTGCTGCCTCTCGGGTCAGCGCATCTCTTTCTCCCTCCTGCGCCGAACTTGGCAAGAGGAGAAAAGGCTGAAAATGAAAAGGCTAATAACAGAATTACTGGTGATAGCGATGCTCGGCGTGGTGCCCGTCAGTGCGTTTGCCCAGAGGAAAGACGACAAGCGACCGCCCAAGGAGCCTGAAAAGGTCATCACAAAGGACCAGAAAAACCCAAAGCCGCCGAAGAACGACAATCAGCGACCTCCCAAAGGCGGCAACCGCAACCGTCCCGACTAAAGCGTTACCTGACCTCTCCTGTCGCGCTTGTCTCGATACATTTCGGCATCGGCTTTCGCCATCTGGTCTTCAATCCCAAATTCATAAGTGTGATCGATTTCAACCGCGCCGATGCTCAGCGATAGTTGAAATTGGTGATGGCCGGCGTCGTTGTAGATCTTGAGATTGTTTCGCAGTCTTTCAATAATCTTGCGCGAATCGTTCATGGGAACGTTTGGGGCGAGAATGGCAAACTCGTCACCACCGAGTCGTGCCACGATGTCACACTCGCGGAATGTATTGCGCAGGACTTCGGCGACTGCCGTGATGGCCTGTGAACCGGCATGATGGCCCATCGTGTCGTTGATCTTTTTCAGACCATCCATATCGGCATAAATGAGCAGTGACTTCGTGTGCGAACGTCGCGACACCCTGGCGTGGTGTTCGGCGAGATTGTAAAAACCCCGATGATTGTAGAGACCAGTCATGTGGTCTGTCAGGCTCAAACTTCTTAACGTCTCCTCAGCGCGCTGCCGTTCAACAATGGCTTCTTCGAGTTCGCGAACGCGTTGTTGTAAGTTCTCTTGCAGCGCAACAATCCGGGCGCCTGCTTGCACGCGCACCCGCAATTCGTGTCGATCAAATGGTTTTGTTAAATAGTCGTCAGCGCCGGCTTCGAGTCCTTCGAGTAGATTCTCCTTACAATTGAGCGCAGTGAGCAGGATGATGTAGATCGGAGCCTCGCCCCTTTCAGTTCGCAGTCGACGACAAATCTCGACGCCGGTTAGACCAGGCATCATCCAATCGAGGATCGCCAGCAGCGGCGCGTCTTCCTGCTGCAGAGCGGCGAGTGCGTCGACACCGTTTTTGGTGACCACACTCTCGTGTCCCCATGCTTTGAGGTTGGACGTGAGGATGCGAGACGATATTGGATCGTCTTCGGCGATCAGTATTTTCATGACAGCCTTCTTTGACGCTCCGCCAGGAGTATTTCTTCAACACGCGTGAATTCGTCTTCGAGACCTTGCAGAAGTTCTGCGGCGCTTGCGTCCTGATTCGCCGTCAGATGTTCGAGAGCGCCTGCGAGTAAAGCCATTTGAAGGATGCCGAGATTGCCGCTGCTACCGCGGAGGCTGTGCGCCGCACGTTTGGCAGTGAGCCAATCGTTGTTTGCGAGTCCTTCGCGTATCGTGCTGAAGATTCGTGGTGCTTCTTGTAGATAAAGATCGATCAGTTCAACGACAAAGTCGGGCTCACCCTCTTCCTGCGCCTCGTCGAAGCTGGCGAGAATGGTGAGATCTACAGTCTGAACTGCTTCATTGGTTATTGACATGTTAATTCCTCCGACCGTTTTTGCCTTGCACGAGTAGTCGCAAGGTGGTTTGGAAATGTTCGGGCGTGAATGGCTTTGGTAAAAACAAAGTCACACCGGCGGCGAAACTGTTTGCCATCAATCTGAGATCTTGTTCCGAGGTGATCATCATCACCGGAATTCGCAGCAGTCTCTTCTCTGTACTCATGAAACGAATGACGTCCAGTCCTGCGAGTTGCGGCATCATCATGTCGAAGATTGCGCCGCAAAAGTCGGCGTCGGTTTGGAGCAAACGATAAGCGGCGCCACCATCGTTAACGACTACTGGTTGATAGCCTTCGCTTGCAGTCAGGCGGGTCACCATATGACGGATGATTGGATCGTCATCGGCAATGAGAATGCGTTGTGTTTTTGGAGTCATGCGTGATTCCTCTTTGTTCAGCGACCTCCCTGAGCGGCAAACACTCTTTCGAGTGCCTTTGCCAATTCGTCAGGTCTAACCGGTTTCGAAATGTAATCATCCATTCCTGCGGCGAGGCATTTTTCACGATCGCCCGCGAGCGCGTTTGCAGTGAGGGCGATGATGGCTGTGTGTTTCTTTGTGCCTTCGCGGCGGCGAATCTCTGCGGTGGCCTCATAGCCATCCATGTGCGGCATCTGGCAGTCCATCAACACG
>DATEIS010000642.1:0-15349 GCA_035278765.1 Pyrinomonadaceae bacterium
TTGGATACGGATTCAAGAAGCGACGGCCTCGGGTTTGGCGAACCCTTATCAAAGCCACGGGCGGCCACGGAGGGCCGCCCCTACAGTACAGTACGCAGATCAAACTAAAGTTGGATATACAGGCTAGACCAATGAGTCATGACAGGATTTAGGGTGGCCTGTATCTTTTGCAGCGTAGTAACCAATTTTCCGGTTCCGAGTTCAGATCAAGGCTTCTTACCCTACCAAAATTGTTGCAGACCAATAAAGTGGTCTTGATTCAGTTGGTAGAACTCGGAACCGGACTTCCCTTTTAAATCAATCCCGCAACTGAATCTGTTTCTTTAGTCTCGTGTCCTTCGAGGATCCACCGACAGCGACTTCAATCAGATCCTTTTCGACTACCCAACGATCGGTTTCAGGATCCCAGTAGGCCAGGCGTGTTACCGGAAGTGTCAGCTTGACAGTCTTCTCTTCCTGCGGACCAAGATGAATTCGAGTGAACTCCTTCAACTCCTTGAGCGGACGCGAAACTTTGGAGTTGAGATGTTTGATGTAGAGTTGGACCACTTCATCACCCGCACGCTGTCCGGTGTTCTTCACGACGACGCTGAGCTCGAGTATTCCGGGGGATGCGCCTACCTTTAGATCACGATACGCAAACGTCGTGTAACTAAGACCGAAACCGAACGGATAAAGCGGCGTGCCGCGGAAGTACATGTAGGTCCTTCCGTTCCGGATGTCGTAGTCCATCATCGGCGGCAGTTGCTCGAGTGACTTGGGCCACGTTTGGACCAACCGGCCCGCCGGATTGTAATCACCAAAGAGAACTGTCGCGAGCGCCCGGCCTTCTTCCTGGCTGTTGAGCGCCATGTGAACAATCGCCGGCACATTTTCCTGCGTCCAGTTGATCGCGTACGGAAAACTTGATTTCAGCACCACGATCGTTTTCGGATTCGCCGCAAACACAGCCTTGATCAACTCCTCCTGCTCGAGCGTGATCGACTGTCGATCCACTGCCTCACGTCCCTCACTCGGTACAGAAACTTTCGCCCACTGGTTATCGAAACCGCCATTGGGATGATTACCGACAACTACAATCGCAACGTCAGATTCGCGCGCAGCTTTGACCGCGGCGCCGCCATCGTTATTCGCAGCGTGAGTCACTTTCACTGATTCGCCCACCGCGTTTTTGATGCCTTCGAGCGGCGAGATCGCGTATGGCGGCGTGCCGCTGTACCAGTCGAGCAAGACTTCATTCGCGCGTGGTCCAATCACCGCAATTGACTTCAACGATTTCTTATCGAGCGGTAAGAGATTCGCGGAGTTCTTCAACAAGACGACCGATTTCTGCGTCGCAAGCAATGCCAATCCCTTGTGCTTCTCTGTGAGCCACGGATCGATCGTCTCTTTTCCGATCGATGAATAGGACACTCGTGATGGTGGATCCAGAAGACCGAGCCGGATCATGACTCTGAAAACTCCTCGCAGCGCGCGATCGATGTCAACTTCAGTCAGCAGTCCTCGCTTTAATGCGCCTCTAACGGGCTCGCGATAGTCGTCGAGAAATTGTCCGATGCCGGCTTTAACTGACTCGGCAGCGGCGGTCTCAAAATCCGGGTAGTACTTATGCGCCGTCACCAGATTTTTCATCGCGCCGGCATCCGTACAGATGATTCCATCCTGGCCCCATTGCTCGCGCGTGATTTTTTGCATCACCGGATTGATGGTCATCGGGACACCATTCACAGCGTTGTACGCAGCCATGTAAGCGCGCGAGCCACCTTCGACTACGCCCATGCGAAAAGGCAGTGAGTAGTACTCGTGAAACTGTCGTTCGTCAAAATTGGAGCTTGATTTATCGCGATCGTTCTCGTTGCTGTTCGCGAGAAAGTGTTTCATCAACGCGGCAGACTGCCAATACTTTGGATCATTACCCTGCAAGCCTTTGCTGAAAGCGACCACCATCACGCCGTTGAAGTATGCGTCTTCGCCGTAGCATTCTTCGTTTCTGCCCCAGCGTGGATCGCGTCCGATGTCGGCGTTGGGAGATCGGATTACGATTCCACCCTGGTTGTATTTAGGACTTTGAAAAACGTAGCGAGCTTCGTAGCCTTCGACTTCCCCCGCCTGCCGCAATATCTCCTGATCCCATGTCTCACCGAGCCCAATTCCTTGTGGAAACGTAGTCGATGGAACTGTCTGCGGTTTGCCCCACTTTCCTGGTCCACCCTGCGTCAATCCGTGAATGCCCTCGACGTGGCCACTGCCCTTTATGCCGAGACGGGGCACGCTCGGAGTTGTATCGAGACACTCGACCTTCTCATCGATCGTCATCAACGAGAGAATGTTGTCGATACGTTGTTCGATTGGGAGATCGGGATTTTGGAAGGGGTACTGATCTTTAGGAGTCGACTGAGAGATCAGCGCTGTGACACAGGCGATCAAGATTAGCAACGGCGCAATTTTCGTCATTGTTTGTTAGCCACGGATTGCACGGATCCTTCGACGATTTTCATATACTTCCGAATTGGTGGATTGGTAACTTTATCGACCCGCCCGCTGGGCCATTTGATCTCGATGCTATCGATCTTCGTCGCTTTACCGATGCCGAGGACCTCGCGGGGATCGTGCGAGGACAGATAACTGCCACCGGCGGTCTTGAGGCGACGGTATTTTACGCCGCCCACTTCCCACGTGATGATGGCGCCGACAGCCATTGGATTGCTCTTCGTCGCGACCAGATTGAGACCAACCCAATTGTTCTGATTTCCACCTTCGTTCTTCAGCAAAACCGGCGCATCGCCGTTGTTGATGACCAACACGTCGAGATCGCCGTCGTTGTCGTAATCGCCAACCGAGAGACCGCGCGCGGGCCAGTCTTTAGTGAACGGCGCACCGGAAGTCATGCTGACGTTCCTGTACGTTCCATTCACGTTCTCAAACATCAACAACGGCTCTTTGTATTTAACTTTGAGCGACTGGATCTCAACCATGTCGTCCGGATGACCATTCGCCAGAATCAGATCGGGATCGCCATCGTTGTCGTAATCAAAGAAACGCAAGCCCCAGCCGCTGAGCAGTCGCGTTGCTGGTCCAATCTCGCCGGGACGATCGATGAAGGTCAAATCCTTTTCATTGTGGTAGAGACTGAACAACTCCTGATCGATATTGGCGACGAACAAGTCCTGCCAACCGTCGTTGTCGTAATCAGTCGCATCGACTCCCATCCCTGAACGAGGCGCACCCGAATCGCTGTACGCGACTCCTGACAGCAGCCCGGTTTCTTCAAACTTTCCCTTTCCTTTATTGACGAAGAGAAAGTTTGCGAGCGTGTCGTTCGCGACAAAGAGATCCATCAATCCATCGTTGTTCACGTCAGTGGCAACTGCGCCAAACGATTTGCCGAGTGACGCAGCAATTCCGGAGTCTTTGCTGACGTCGAGAAACTTGCCGCCACCTTCGTTGTGGAACAGAAAACTCGATCGAGGTTTGAAGACGCGCGGCACGCAGTAGTAGCGACGACCGACTTTATTATCGCCGCAAAAGATCGTGCCCGTGCCGCTGTACTGAACGAAACTCGAGACGAAGAGATCGAGTTTTTGGTCGTTGTCGTAATCAAACCACGTGGCGCACGTGGACCAGTTCGGCGCTGCCACGCCGGCTTTGTCGGTCACGTTTGTGAACGTGCCGTTGCCGTTGTTGTGGAAGAGGACATTCGTGCCGTAGTTAGTGACGTATAAATCCTGCCAGCCATCACCATCGAAATCTGCCGCAGCCGCACCCATTCCGAAATTGCCCATCTGTCCGCAGGCTACGCCGGCTTTGTCAGTAACATCAGTGAAGGAACCGTCACCGTTGTTTCTGTACAGAGCGTTCTTGATTGGTGTTTTGGGCGAGTAGAAATCAGATGGACCACTGTTCACCAGATAGATGTCCATCCAACCATCGTTATCGAAATCAAAAAAGAGTCCGCCACCTCCACACGTCTCCGGCAGATGTCGCAATTCAGAGCGCCCGTTGTCATGCACCCAACTGATCTTGCTTTGCGAAGGTGCGACTTCCGCAAACGTCACTCGTTGGACCGCAGCACTCGATTGCTCGGGACGTGCCTGGAACCAACCACTACCCAAAATCAGCACCAGAATCGTGATTACACAATAAATTTTCATACTGAATCGCAGCTAGTTTGGGTACTTCTCGCCCGGCCGCACAATGCGAATGTAGTGATCCGTAAACTTAAAATGCGCTGCCGGTATTTCAATCTTCGGCATGTGACAGGACGTGCAGTTTTTGTCGGCGACAGGACAACTCGTGCCATCACCGCTGGCTTTCGCGGTCTTGTTCCTGAGTGTGTGACATTCCAAACATCTCTTGTCGTAATAAGCCGGATCTTCTCGCAGCGGTTCATGCGGGTTGTGACAAGCCGTGCAGCTTATATTTCGATCGTCCGAATAACACTTGCTGTTGAAGATACGATAAGGCTGAAAGCGAACGTTGTTGATCTCCATGCTCTTCAACAACGAGAATTCTTCGGCGCCACGATGACATGCAGCACAGAAGTGTTGCGTCAATTCATCGCCGCCGAGGAGCCCGGGATTGTAGATAGATTTGGAAGGCAAATCGCCGGCTTTAACACCTGCGATGTGTTTTCCACCTGGACCATGACAAGCTTCACAGCGCACGCCGTGCGCAAATTTGTCGAGCCGGAGTTGTGCGCCGGTAACCGCGGCGCCAGTCGCGTGACAACTGAAGCAATTCGCGACTTCGTTAGGAGTCAGCAATCGACCAACGGCATCCGTGAGCGAGGCCGGCACGCCGCGCGGTGCACCAATCGTGAAGTCGAGCCCCTTCGCCTCATTGTAAAAACTGACCAGACTCTCGTAATACTTACCCCCGTGCTCCAGCACATAAGTCTGGCCCATCTTGCCCTGGCCGAACGCGTAGACGATCGGAAACGACATGGTGTCCTTTCCGTCGGTCACCGAGTAAGTGCTTTGCTTGCCGTTGCGTTTGATCTCATAAGTATATGGACCAACGTTCATCGACAGTTTCGGATTACCGCTCAGCACGAGCGAGCCCGCCGTGGGTTCCATCGCCATTGCCATTCCACTCTGGCCATGCGATGCAACGTGTTTTTTATGACACTCCGCACACGCCTGATCGCCGACAAAAACCGTGTCCGCCGGAACTCGTCTCGGATTCCAACGCTGCACGGCGCTCATCTGCCCGTTCACTTCGCGAGGCTCGGAGATCACGATCGCGAGGGCCGCGATACCCAACGCAATCGCCACCGCGACAAGCGAATACTGTTTCAAAAGTCCGTTCATTAATCTGTGTAGTCTGTGGTTACGGCTTCTGTTCGGGCGGAGATTCAGACTTATCAAGCTGCCGCTTCTGATTGTATTCGTCCTGAAGCTTCTTAAACGTCGCGCGTTCGCGCGCCGCATCCTCTTTGCGACCGGCACGCGTGTAAGCGCGCGCGAGAGCAAAGTGCATTTCCGGACTTGAGGGCGCAAGCTTCACGCCTTCTTCCAGTTCCTTGATCGATCTGTCAACTTGTCCGAGTTCGAGCAACACACGACCGAGCACATTGCGCGCGGCGTACAACTTCGGTGCGAGTTGTACAGCCTTTTCTGCCAATGGCAACGCGTCGTTAAATTGGTCGCGTTTCAGATACTCAAACGCCATCTGGGCCATCGCCGCATAATGCGCGGGCGAGATTTGCAGCTCACGTTTGAACTCGTTCATGGCAAGATCTGCATCCTGAGGCAACATGAAAACGCCGAACGCATAATGGATATTCGGATCGTTTGGATAGCGCGCCAACAGCGTGTCAAAAGAGGCCCGAGCCTGGTCAAGACGGCGGGCTGCCATGTGATATCCCGCCTGTCCCGCAATGAGTAATTTCTCCCGTTGATCGGAAGGAACCTCTTTGGGAAGAAACGGCATACGTAAGATGGTCAATCCGAAGGCTTCGACCACCTTTGGAGTCTCATGGCCCATGCGCACGAACTCATTGAGAACTTCATACGCGTTCTCAAAATAATCAAAACGGACATAAAGTAGCGCCATGTGGTATCGAACCACACCGGCGAGTTCGGAATTGTCGCTTACGCCTAAAGATCGTGCTTTTTCCAGAGAAATCGCCGCACGCTCAAATTCATTTGTTTGAAACTGGCAGAGCCCGAGCATCGCCCACGCTGGTCCGCGTTCGGGTTCGAGTGCGACGAGATTCTGAAAAGCATCACGGGCCTGCGGGTAGATGTCTCGCTGATAGAAGATCGCGCCGATATACCACCAACCCTCGGGCCATTTTGGTTTGATCTTTAACGCCGAGCCATAGAGCGAAATCGCATCGTCGAAACGTTCCGCTAACCGCGCTTCGTCGGCGAGTTTTACAAAACGATTGAACTCGGGTTCGGCCGTCGCTTGAGGTTGTGGTGTTTGTTTTGGTTGGGGCTTGCGCGTCTGTGCGACGATTGTTGCTGAACATATCAGCAACATAGCGAGCGATATTGAGGCACAGATTGCACGGATCTGTGTAAATCGATTTTCACAGATCTGTACCATCCGTGGCTCCCTATTGCGGGCCGGGTTGTTTGGCCTGTTGCTCGGCATTCGATTTCTGAATCAGTGCTTTCTCGCGATCGCCGTCTTCTTTCCGATTGAGCCGGTAATAAACTGACGCCAACAACACACGCGCTTCGACAAAATCGCCGTGCTCCTTTAACACACCCTCCAGCAATGGCAGCGCATCCTTCGGTTTTCCAGCCGCCGCATAAACTGCTGCAAGATGATAACGGGCGTATTGTTCGCGCGGGCGGAGCTGAATCGCACGCTCCAAATGACTGCGTGCTTCATCCAGTTGCTTATCCTGTCGCAGCAAAACTCCGAGATAAAGATTGGAGTCAAAGTCGTTTGCGTTGCTTGCCAACTCGGTCTTAAAAGAAGCTTTCGCCTTTTCCGTGTCGCCCAGGCGCATCAACACACGACCGTACCACGCCTGAACCGCAGGCAGTTTTGCATTCAACTCGATCGCGCGTTGAACTTCTTTAAGGGCACCTTGCGCGTCGTCGGCCAGCAGCAGTATCGAAGCCATGAGCAAGTGCGCTTCGGCAGAATCGTCGTGACGAAACAAACGATCGATGATCGCCTGACCCTTATCTAACTGAGCGTCACCGATAAGCGCACTGCCAAGCAGATAAGCGATCGTTCGATTCTCAGGATCGACATCTGCCAGAGGGGAAAGCGACTCGATAACTTTCTTGTATTCGCCCAACCTAACGTGACAATCCGCCATTACGAGGCGCGCGTTAGCAGCCGCAGGGCTATTTGGAGACGCCGCGATGAACCGTTCCAATTCAGCCGCCGCTTCCTTGAACCACGCTGCTTTGTAGTAAGCGAGGGCAAGATTGAAACGGATCGCGTGATTCGAGCTGTCGATAATCAGAGCTCGTTTGTACTGTTCAATGGCCTCTTCATATCGACCCAGCGCGGAGAAAGCGGCGCCGAGATTTGAGCGGACGTCGACCCGCGCCGGATGGGTATTCAGAATCGCCTGATACGCGCGCACGGCGCCCTGCAAATCTCCCGACTGATGCAGTTGAGTTGCGCGTTCAAATTCCCGCTCGACGTCAGCCGAAACCTGTGCCAGGACAGAGACGCCCAACACTGCCGCGGCGATTAAAACTCGGATTATGGCGACAGCTCCACGCCGTACTTTTTTTAGTGCCATTAATAAATCCAGGCGAGCCCTTAAAGTAGGTCGGATTATACAATATTTGGCTGCAATTTACGTGTTCATCCGCCTAATTTTGTGTCATACTCAAGCTCAAAAAATGAAGGCAATTCTAAGTCTTTTACTCATCGTTTCGACCGGCTTTTCGCCTGTACTGACGCGTGCGCAAACACCGGCTCAAGACCAGGACGACGTGATTCGTGTGCGCAGCAATGAAGTCAGGCTGGATGTCGTCGTCAAGGATAAAAAAGGACGGCCGATCAAGGACCTGAAGCAGGGGGATTTTGAGGTTCTCGAAGATGGCGTACCACAGAAAGTCGAGTCGTTTCGCTTCGTCAACAGAGAGGCAGTCCCGAACAAGGGTGAAACAAAGAGCGACGGTGTAACTGCTCCGGCGGTCACTCCGACGACGACGCCCCCACGATCTGCACCAACAGTGACGGCTCTCGTTTTCGACCGGCTCTCACCGGAAGCTCGCAACCTTGCCAAAAAAGCCGGACTTGCTTATGCGCAGGAGGGGATGAGTTCTGGAGGGTTCACCGGCGTCTTCGGCATCGACCAGTCAATGAGAACCATCCAGCCGTTTACCGACAATGCCCAATTAGTTAAAGACGCGGTCGAGGTTGCAACTGGCGCAGCAACGTCTACGTATGTGTCAGGCGCGCAAAAAATGCGCGATAACACTGAGCGAATAAGGGGTTTAGATAATCAAATATCCGGATCAACGTCGGCTGCCACAGCAGCGGGCGCTTCCCAGGATAGCGCTGGAGCATCCGCTGCCGGCGCCGAAGCTGGTCAGGCAGCACTCCAGCAAAAGTTCATCGAGATGCAGAACCAAATGCTTGACCACTACGAACGCCTGGAACGTGACCAGGAAGGGTTCGCAACGATCAACAGCCTGCTGGCAGTCATTAGTCCCATGCAAAATCTGCCAGGTCGAAAGACGATTATCTTCTTTTCGGAGGGTCTAAAAATACCGCCCTCCGTGATGACAAAATTTCCGGCCGTCGTCAACGCTGCCAACCGCGCGAATGTGAGTATCTATGCCATTGATGCGGCGGGCTTACGCGCAGAAAGCAATACTGTCGAAGCGGCGAAGGAACTAAACTCTCTCGCGGGCGCGGCGTTGGCCAATCAGGGACGTGGTAGTGACCGTGGCGCCAGTGGCCCTTATCTGAGAGCGCTCGAGCGCAACGAAGATTTGCTGCGGTTCGATCCGCGCAGCGGTCTCGGAATGCTGTCGGATCAAACGGGCGGTTTTTTGATTCACGATACGAACGATTTGGCTGCGGGAATGCGGCGTATCGACGATGATGTGAATGGCTACTATTTCCTTACTTATGTGCCGCAGAACAAGGAGTACGACGGTCGCTTCCGCCGGATCAGCGTCAAAGTAGGGCGTTCGAATGTCGACATTCAGTCGCGCCAGGGCTATTACGCGGTGGAATCAGCTGGCGAACTACCGGTACTCGATTACGAAGTGCCCGCCATCGCAGCCAGTAGAAATCCGAAGAGCAGTCCAACACAAAACATGCTGCACAGCAGCGCGCTTAGTTATCCTCTGTCTGGGCAGGCTGGATTGACGTTAATTCTTGCCGAAGCCCAGCTTGCTGCATTCAAGTTTTCCCCGAGCACCGACAATAAGACTTACAACACCGATTTCTCGATCGTGGCTCTCGTTCGCGACGAATCCCAGCAAATCGTGCAAAAGCTGAGCCAGCACTACGCGTTGAACGGACCGACTCAGAATCTGGAGGCGGCGAAGAAAGGCAATGTCCTTTTTTATCGAGAAGCGCAATTAGCGCCCGGAAAATACCAGGTGCAATTGATTTCTCATGATGCGTCGACAGGCAACGTGAATGTCAGCACCACGCCTTTGGTGATTTATGCGAGCGACGAGACCAAGCCACGACTCAGCAGTGTCGCGGTATTGAAGAGAGCGGAGCGTCTTAATCCGGAAGAGCAACGACGCGATCAGCCGCTGCGCTTTGGCGAGTTACTCGTTTACCCGAACCTCGGCGAGCGAATCGATCGCAATGCGAAACAACTTGCGTACTTCTTCACCGCCTGGCCCGGAAAGGGCGCGACTAAACCGATGCAGATGACCCTCGAGATTCTACAGAATAATAAATCACTGGGGACAACATCCGGCGAGCTTCCACCGGCCGATGAGCGCGGGCAGATAAAGTATGCCGGTTCATTTGCGATTGATAAATTCCAGCCCGGCACGTATGAATTGAAAATAACTGTAAATAACGAGGTCAGTCGCTCCACGACCTTTGTGATCGGCTCGTAGATCCGCGTTATTTGTGGCTTATCTTCTTTTCGAGTTCCTTAGCTTCCTTAATGAATTCGCCCTTAGGCGCCTCGTGAATGTACACCTGTACTGATCGCTTCGCGTCTTGAATGGCGCCACGATTGAAATAGATCCGAGCGAGATGATAGTGCGCCGCGATACACTCAGCTCCTCCCATTATTAAGGAGCGCGTCAATTCCTGTTCGGCAACTTCCAGCTCTCCCAATTCCAATTTTGCTATTCCGATCCAGAGCCGCGCCACCGGTCGAGTGCTATCGAGCGCGACGGCTTGATTGAGTAATCCGATCGCATCCCGGTAATTGTGCCGTTCGACCTGGACCAATCCCATGTTGAACTTCGCGTTGAAGTTCTTCGGATCGTTAGCCAATACGAGCTCAAAGTGCTTTTGCGCTTCGTCGAGCTGTTTCAGCTTCAGATACTGCGCCCCGAGATCGTTACGCGCCGCGAGATATTCCGGATAGATTGTGAGTGCTTGCTGAAAGTGATTCGCAGCTTGCTGAAAGTTACCTTTGTTAACAAATTTCAATCCCTGCTCGTATTGCTTTTTCGCTGCGGAAGGTATCGCTTGTCGCAGTTCAGCCTCAGAAACAACCTTCTTGGCGCGATTGGTCGAAGGGTCTTTCTTCTCTCTTAATTCAAGGGTCAAATCGACCATTAATCCGCGGCCCAATTCCACTCTACGCACCGCTGTTTCGAATTTACTATTTTTGATTTCCGCCTCTACGAAATAGATACCCTGGCTCAGATTCATAATCTGAAACTCACCGCTGTTGTTGGTGTAGAGAGTGGAGAGAGTGCTCTGATCAGTTCTCAGCGTGATCCGTGCATAGCTTTCCAGTGCGAATCCGGATGGAAGTGTGACGCGCCCACGAATGACGGCGTTATTGGTATCGGGTTCCCTTTGTCTTCTTGCGTCAACTTCCGGCTGTGCCGACACAGTTGCCGCAATCGACAGAAACAGCAAACAACAAAAGCAGGTGAGAATACCTTTTCGCATAACTCAATCTCGGAAGCAGCCTCCAGATTACGCCTGAACACGCGAAATTAGAAACGGCGCGAGAAGCGTACTGCTCCTCGCGCCGATTAATGTTCCCGCCCTTGCGAGCGACTAGAAATAAAACTTCAGTGCAAACTCCACTATTCGGCGACCGCGCTTGTTCTGGATCTTACCGAAGTTGTCTAGGGTGTTTTGCGTGTAGCTAAAGCCGCCGGTCGGGTCGCAGGTGCTGGCCGAACCTCCGCCATCTCCGGTCGGAACAGTAACCCTGCGATTGCAGACCGTTTCCAGAGCCAGGAATATGTCGGTCGCATCAGGATTCGTAACGCCAACATCAATCACCGTTGGGAATGCCTGATTGAATACGTTGAACAGCCCGGTACGGAATTGAATCTTCTTTTCTTCAGTAATATTAAAGTTCTTGAAGAAGGAGATGTCGAAATTGCTGCGGCCCGGGGTTCGAATGTAGAACGGCGGCTGCGATGGACCAGTATTCGGGAAGGTCGGGATAGCAAGCTTCGAAAGATCATAAGCTTTGCTTCCCAAATCGTTACCACCAACTTGAGGATTACCAAGATAGATCGGCGTAATTGCACCGAGGCTGGCGTTAGCATTTGTTCCTCTGAACGCATCAGAGCCGTACCATCCAATGGCTTGGCTAGGCAGTGCTATGTCGCCTGTAAACCTGAGTCGAACGGGAATTCCGCTCTGGACGGTTGTGATACCCGATATCTGCCAGCCGTTGAAAACTCCATCCGTAACGGCATTCGAGAAGCCGCCACGCGCGAGTTTCGGAAGGCTCCAGTTGTAGGACAAATTGAACACGTGAGTTCGATCGAAGGGGAGGACGCCCCAGCTTCGGTTTCGCGTGTCAATCGGATCGGCCCATGCCGCGCCGTCACTCTCGTTAGTAGCAACGGTTCCCAGCGCCTTACCAAAAGTGTAAGTGGCGAAGTACTGGAAGTTTCTTCCGTTGTGACTCAAGGTCGCCTGCAACGAGTGATATGTCGACGTTCCGGTGAACTGGTAAAGACCTACCGAGTTGAAAGCATCGAATGGCCGGAATCTTCTCAGTACGTTGCCAGCCAAAGCCGCTCGCTGAACCGGTACACTCAAATTAATTTGCGTAAACGTCTGCTCTTCCGGTGTTCCTGGATTCACCGTAACTGGCCCATTCAGCGGTATCGTTCCGCTTAATAACGTTCCTAGCGGAATGATGTTGGCGTTGCGTCGTTGCGGGAGATGCCTTCCCTGCGTGCCCACGTAAGCCACTGCAAGGATGTTATTCATCGGCAATCTCTTTTCAATCGTGAAACTAAAGTTCGCGACTCTGGGTATTTCGTTTGATTCAATGTCACGCGTGTTTACATTGATCGCACCGACGTTGCTGGTGAACGGATTAAGCGTGGTCAGGTCACCAAACGAAAGTCCGTTGCCGGAAGCCCACGGAGTATCAACCGTTGAGCTGTACGTGTTCGGCATTTCACCGCTCGAATAGTAATCGTAGTTACCTTGCACACGATTGTAGAAGAGTCCAGCACCGGCGCGGAGGACGAGATCACCCTTGCCGCCGACATCCCATGCCACGTTGAAGCGTGGCATCCATTGGATCGGAAGGTTTGGCAGAACGCCCTT
This sequence comes from Pyrinomonadaceae bacterium, assembly GCA_035278765.1. Classification (GTDB taxonomy): domain Bacteria; phylum Acidobacteriota; class Blastocatellia; order Pyrinomonadales; family Pyrinomonadaceae; genus PSRF01. The sequence continues at coordinate 12,670 of DATEIS010000642.1, forward strand.
CGGAATCTCACCGCGAGCAGCCAGTTTGTAACCGTTGGGCTTCGTGATGTCGCCGTTTATAAATGCTCCCGCTCCAGGAATATAAGCGGCTGGATCGAACAAGACGCCCAGGCCCTTACGCTCAAAGTTCTGCGGCAGATACGCGGCGCGCACTCCATATTCGAACGTGAGATTCGGACGCATCTTCCAACTGTCTTGTGCGTAGAACTCGTAGTTGTAATAACGGAAGTTGTCGATCGGGCGCGTCGTGGCTTGCGTGAACTCAATAGGCTTGCCTACGAAAACGTCGCCGAAGTTATTACCGGTGGCGGTTGTCTGGCCCCATTGCGCCGTCACGATGTTGGTGTCGGCGTTTGATTGCTGTCGCTTATTCGCCTGCTCGATAAACGCGCCGAACTTCAAGGTGTGCGTATTCTGAACTTTTACGAGGTTATCCGTGATGGCAAAGCTGTCGTTCCAAGCCAGAATCGGATAACCGTAAGCAGTATGGAAGTCTCCCTGGCCCCAGGTTATAACGCTAAGGGGAACATAGGGATTTTTGTTCTGCAGGCCTGCCGGAATATTTGGATTGCTGGTTGAGAAGAAACCTACCGGGTTAAGACCCAGACCGGCCCACGAAACCTTATCAGGTTCAGCGAAATCGTAATTCAGCTTCAGCTTGCTGGCGCTGAAGAGAATCTCGTTCGTCATGCTGGGGTTGATGATGTTCGTCAGATTCACCACGACTGAACGGCCCAGGTTCTTGCTGGTGAGTTTTCCGGGAAGTTCATAGGCTGATGAATCCCACCACAAGCCGCGCGGGAAACCCTGCTCTTCATACTCACGTGCAAAGCGCACATACAGTTTCGTTTTATCGCTGATGGAGTAATCGAATCTGGAGGTGAACTGGTTTCTATCGTTCGGCCGCAAAACGCTGTAGACGTAATTGTTCTGACCGAAGGGAACGTTACGATTGGGAGCCGGATAGAGATTTAAGAGGGCTCTGCCAAACGGATCCGCACAAGGCCGTAGATCAGCGTTAGGGGCTGCGTCGCCAGCGCCGTTGGAACCGGCGTTTCCGGCAATTCCATTAGCCGTGCAGCCTGCAGGAACGAAAATGTTACCGACACCCGACTCGCTGAAATCACCTGTTCGCTCTTTGAGCGTGGGAACACGGAACAGTCTCGACCCTTCGTCAACCTGTTGACGATAAAGCTCGAACCCGACGAAGAAAAACAGTTTATCGCGGTTTTTATTGAAGTTGGTCCAGGGCAGGAGAACCGGTCCACCGATATTTCCGCCCGGATAGTTGTACTTGCTCTTCGGTCGCGCGATCACATTCGTAGGAGTCGTAAGAATGCTGTTCGAGCGCTCGTTCGCCTGAAATTTCCAGTGGCGCATGTAGTCGTAAACGGAACCGTGGAAATCACTGCCGCCGCCTTTGGTCGTCGCGCTGATCTGCACTGCACTCGTGCCGTGTTCAGCAGCGTAGTTGCTGGTCTGAACTTTGACTTCCTGGACCATGTCAGGGTTGGCAGTGATGACCGTGCCGTTGTTCGAGCCGATGTCGATCATGCGCGAACCATCGATGGTCACGTTGTTCTGCTCGCCGCGGAGACCATTCACGTGATAATTAGCATTTGCGTTCGCGCCCCCGCCAAACGAGATGCTCTCTAGTGCCGTGTTATCAGGAGCAACGACACCCGGAAGAATGCGCAGGAGTTCGAGAGAACTACGACTAATGATCGAGAGGTTATCGATCTGCTTAGCGGTAATAATATTCTCTTTGGCGCCCGTTTCTGTTTGTAGTTGTTCGGTGCCTGCAGTGACGGTGACAGTTTCAGTGGGTTGGCCCACCTCCATGGCGATGTCAACGCCCTGGGTGCCACTCGTCTCGAGTGTCAGGTTCGCTTGCGATGAAGTCTTGAAGCCCGCCGCTTCCGCTTTCAACGTGTAGGCGCCAGGCGCAACCGCAGTGAAGGTGTACGTGCCATCCTCACTCGATTTTACACTGCGCTCTTCTTTGGTTCGCTCATTGACGAGCGTGACGGTCGCTCCACGGATGATTGCTCCCTGTGGATCTTTGATCGTGCCACGCAGCGTCGCACTACCAGTAGATTGTGCGACTGCGGAAAGAGCACTCAGAGAGAACACAAAAATGGAAATGATTAGCGTCGCGTAGAGCCTGCGCATGCCTAGTGAAGTCATACTCTCCTCCGTTTGGAGCGAAAATGCAGGTACTTAAAGCTCAGCTCGTTGATTTTGGAGTTTGTTGGACGACCGGACAAAAGCGGCGCGTCGAAGCCTTTCGCAGGCTTCTCCCGACCCCAAAACTCAACTCACGTTTATCAAAATTTCGAACTTAGAGGTTTGTTGCACGACCGGACAAAAGCCTTAGTACTACCACTCATCGATCTTTGTCAAGAGTTTTTTATGGCTAACTAAGTTTTCTTTTATAACCAGACAGTGCAGTACCGAGGGATGTTGCAGTCCCAACACCGCGTTAGGCAATAGCGATGCCGCGAAGTTCGTTGGAAGCACGATCGCGAGATCTCTGAGCAATGTAGCGAAAACGCCGATCGGGGTGCGTCTTACGACTCTGGATCGTTATCGATATTTTTGGGGAGCTTTCCGAAAATCTGAATTAGTTGAGGGTTCGATTGTAGGGGCGGCCCTCCGTGGCCGCCCGTGGTTTAGTAAA
>DATEIS010000643.1:0-4769 GCA_035278765.1 Pyrinomonadaceae bacterium
TAGCGGCTGCCGTCCAAGTAGCACTTTCCCAACAAAATCTTCGCCGCAATACAACCAGCTGGTTCGAACGTTTTACATCGGTCTCGCGGCGCTGGAAGTTGGCCACGACGTTCAGGCCGACGAGAAGCTCGCGCAGTTCACACAACTCGCCGCCGCGGAACCTGCCGGTTGGGCCAACTGGGGATTGCTTGCACTACGACAGAGAAACTACGACACCGCCGCCGAGCGATTCAACAAAGCTCGCGATCTCGCGCCTGACAACAGCCAGATCTTCTATCTTGTCGGACTTCTTGAAAGCAGTCGCGGAAATACGCAGCAAGCAATCACAGCACTGCGTAAGTCAATCGAACTCGATCAAAACAATCTCATCGCAGTTTACAAGCTGGCTGAAGAAGTCGAGCGACAGGGCGACGACAAGAGCGCCGAAGAATTTCAATCGCTTATTCAAAAGATCCTCGCGGCGCAGCCTGACAACCTTGCTGCACTCGTCGAACAGAGTCGCATTGCAGCCAAGCGTGGCGATGCGGAGACGTTCAAGTCCGCAGTGGCGAAGATTGTCGCTCGATCGTCTTCATGGCCTGACGAAGTAAAAGAGCAGGTAAACGCCGTCGATGCGCTCGCAAAGAGCGGCGACCTGCGTGCCGGCGCGACACGAACGAGTTTCCTGCGCAACGTCTTGTTGCGCGTGCCCGAATACAGACGCAATCTCTCTGCGATCAAACCGCCACCGGGTGAAGAAGCAACTCCATTCAGACAATTCCTGAAAATGGAAACGCCAACTTTCACCACCGCGGCTGCCGATACGGGGCTTGTCTTCAAGTTGGAACAGATCGCCAATTTAACCACGGGCCAGTGGATCGGTGGAGTGGCCTTGAGTGGTTCAGGTGCTCCAACAGTTGCTGTCGCGTCAGCGCGTGAAGTTCGTTTGGCTAGCGGCGCAACTTTTCCTTTTCCCGCAGGACCCTCCAACACAGCGCCGAGCATCAACGCCGTCCTCGCGATCGATTTCAGTTATGACTTCAAAACTGATGTCGTACTTGCCGGCGACGGCGGTGTTCGTTTACTCCGACAGGAAAGTCCGACTGCTTTCACCGACGTCACCTCAGATACAAAACTTCCCGCGACGGTGCTCAATGCCAAATATCTCGGAGCGTGGAGCGCAGATATCGAGGCTGATGGTGATTTGGATATCGTCCTTGGCTCCGCCACCGGAACTCCATTTGTCTTAAGAAACAACGGTGACGCTACATTCACAGAGATTCAGCCATTTGCCGGAGTCTCCGGATTGACGGACTTTGCCTGGGCTGACATCGATGCCGACGGCGATCCGGACGCCGCATTGATCGACGGCGCCGCGAAGTTACACGTGTTCAGTAATGAACGTCAGGGGCAGTTCGCGGAGCGATCCGTAACCGCAGGCAGTGCGCTTGCGATCAATGTGATGGACGCCGATGACAATGGCGTGTTGGACTTAGTTGTTGCACAAAGCGACGGAGCGATCGTCAGCGTCGCAGATAAAGATAAAGTTGGCTGGTCGGTCGAGGAACTCGCAAAGACAAACGCCGATGGTAAGCCGGCGAGTTTGCGCGTTGCCGATTTAGACAACAACGGCGGACTTGATCTCATCCTTTCCGGCGCCGCCAGCAAAGTCTGGCTAAACGACGGTAGCGGTAAGTACACCTCGATAAACGATCCAGTTTCTTCAGATCGTGTTTTTGATGTTTTTGATGTTAACAATGACGGTCGTCTGGATCTTATTGTCTTGTCAGGCGATGGCACGCCTCATCAGGCGATCAACCTGGGAACCAAAAACTATCACTGGCAGATCGTCCGTCCGCGCGCGAGTAACGCCGTCGGCGATCAGCGCATAAATCCGTTCGGTGTCGGCGGCGAGATGGAGATTCGCTCCGGCATGACGGTCCAAAAGCAACCGATTACCGGACCTCTGATTCACTTCGGACTCGGCGAGCAAGCGAGCGCGGACGTGATCCGCGTCGTCTGGCCCAACGGAACCGTTCGTGCCGAATTTGAAATCAAAGCCGATCAGGAAGTTCTGACTGAGCAACGTCTGAAAGCGTCGTGCCCGTGGTTGTTTGCATGGAACGGCAAGCAGATGGAGTTTATAAAAGACGCCGTGCCGTGGGGCTCAGCCATCGGTTTGCGTATCAACACGCTTGGTTCCGCAAAGATTGCGGCCACTGGCGAGTGGTACAAGATCCGCCGCGATCAACTCGTTCCGCACGACGGTTATTACGACATACGCGTCACCGCCGAACTGTGGGAAGTTTATTATTACGACTACATCGGATTGATGCCGGTGGATCATCCGGAAGGCACCGAGATCTTCGTTGATGAACGTTTCGTCGTGCCGCCGGCAAAGCTTGGTTTCACAACTGTAGCCACTCCGAAACCCATCAAACAAGCGATCGACGACGACGGCAACGACGTGACGAGTCTACTGAGCGCGCGTGATGGCAAGGCGTTGGACAACTTCGGACGCGGCCAGTTCCAGGGCTTGACGCGCGATCATTACGTTGAAGTTGATCTCGGCGACGACGCGCCAACCAGTGGTCCGCTTTACCTGATCGCACACGGCTCGATTCACGACACAGAATCGTCGGTGAACGTCGCCATCACGCAGGGAAATCGTTGGCGCGCGAAGAGCATGAGCGTCGAAGTGCCTGACGGAAGCGGCGGGTGGAAGGTCGCGCAGGAGAATCTCGGTTTTCCCGCCGGTCGCAAAAAGACAGTTCTCTTTAAACTGACTGATCTGATGAAGCCGGGTCTGCCGCCTCGCGTGCGCATTCGCACGAACCTCGAGATCTACTGGGATCACCTCGAATGGGCGGTGGGTTTACCCGATGCGCCCGTGAAGTCGGTGCGCTTAACACCTTCTTCGGTTGACCTTCATTTCCGCGGCTACTCCGTGGTTAATAAACCTGAGTCCGGTGGTGCGCCGGAAGTTCCGGACTACTACAAGCTGTTCTCGACAAAACAGGCCTGGCGCGACCTCGAGGGTTATTACACGCGGCACGGAGAAGTCGGTGAGTTGCTAAAGGAGATCGACGACCGCTATGTCATTGTAGCAGCAGGAGATGAGATGTCTTTTCGTTTCCCGGAATTACCCGCGCCGCCCGCCGGCTGGGTCCGCGATTTCATACTAATGGGGGATGGCTGGATTAAGGACGGCGACTATAATTCTACGTTTTCAAGGACGGTACAGCCGCTACCGCATCACGCGCAGTCAGAATACGAAACCCCGCCGGGCAAACTCGAAGATGAAGTTGTCTACAAGCGGTTCCCAGAAGACTGGCAGAAGTATCACACGCGGTACGTCGCGCCTGATGTGTTCAAAAACGTCTTGAGGTATCGAACAAGGAAATGATTCGTGGTAAAGCGCCCAGAATTATCCTATTAGTCTGCTTTGTTGCGTTGTTGGCGACGCCGCTCGTGCTCAAGCGACTCGCAAAGAATCGGGAGGTTGGCCAGGTCGATCGTTCGAGCTCACTGGCCCGCTACGGTTTTTATCTACAGGAAGTCTCGCAAGATTCGAAAGTCAATTTCACACACCAGGCGCCCACGTTGGACCAGCGGCTGAATCACATCATGCCGCAAGTCGCTTCGATGGGTGCCGCTGTGTCTGTCGTTGATTTCAATCGCGATGGCTGGGCGGATCTGTACGTCACGAACAGCGGCGAGGGAAGCAAGAACGCACTCTTCAAAAACAATCAAGACGGATCGTTTACTGACGTCGCAGCGGATGTCGGCCTCGCAGATCTGAATCCAGTTGGCACCGGCGTTTCGATGGGTTCTGTTTGGGGCGACTACGACAACGACGGTTACGAAGATCTTTTTCTTTACAAGTGGGGCAAGCCCGAGCTCTTTCACAACGACGGCGGTCAGAAGTTTTCACGCGTCACTGAGAAAGCCGGATTGCCCGCGTGGGTCAATGCGAACACTGCCGTTTGGTTTGACTACGATCGTGATGGACGATTGGATCTTTTTCTCGGCGGCTATTACTCGGAAGATGTCGATCTCTGGCACCTAAAGAACACGAAGATGATGCCGGAGAGTTTTGAGTACGCGAAGAATGGCGGGCGCAAGTATCTCTTCCGCAATCTCGGCGACGGCGCGTTCGAAGAAATCAGTCAGAAGGCTGGCATCGATACGCGACGCTGGGCGCTGGCCGCAACTGTTGCGGATCTACGTGGCACCGGCCATCAGGATCTTTTCATCGCCAACGATTACGGAATCTCCGAACTGTACTTCAACGACGGCAAGCAGTTTCGCGAAGTTGGCAATCAAACGGGCGTCGGCTTTTCACCGAAGAGTGGCATGAACGCTTCGGTCGGCGACGTTCTAAATCAGGGACGATACGCGATCTACGTTTCAAACATCTCTGAAGAAGGTGTTTTGATCCAGGGAAACAATCTTTGGGTGCCGCGTGATGGAACTAACGGCGACTCGATCAAATACGATAACCTCGCGCGCGCGATGGACGTGGAGATCGGTGGCTGGAGTTTTGGGGCGCAGTTTGGCGACATGAACAACGACGGCACGCTCGATCTTTATCTCGTCAATGGGTACGTCTCCGCCGATCGCAATCAGAACTACTGGTACGACTTCTCGAAGATCGCAGGCGGCAACTCGACGATCATCTCCGACGCAGCGCATTGGCCGGCGATGGATGGTCGCAGCTTGTCTGGTTATCAACAGAAAAAAGTTTGGCTTAACGACGGCGCTGGGAAGTTTGTTAACGTGGCGCAGGC
>DATEIS010000644.1:0-4417 GCA_035278765.1 Pyrinomonadaceae bacterium
GAGAGGGTGATGTAAACCTCCAACATCCCCGCGAGGTGGAAACAACTGTCCAACAGAAAGATCGAAATAAAACTGCGTTGACTCGTCGCATAAAAGCCATAAACACGATTCTCGAGAGACTGGGCACGCGGTTTCAATCTCCCGATTAACTTCTTCGCCACGCCGCGATCGCCAAGATATCCCAGCGCGCCGCTGAGAAAGCGGGTTTGTCGTCGAATGATCAAGTAAGCAAGGGGAATGATCAGGACGGTAACGATGAGCGCAACGATGCTCGCGATTCGCAAACCCTTCGGCAGTGAAAACGTCAGTAACAGAGTCGCAGTCCCGCTAAAGATGAAGAGCGCTACCGAAAGCGCGTAAAAAATATTTTCGATTGCGAGTCCCGACAAACCAACCATCAACGGCACGCGATCTTTAACGAACACTGCCTTTGAAGGCTCGCTCACCGCAAAACTCACGAACGGAATGATGTTGCCGAGTGCGTCGCCCATCAACCGCGCGGCGAAAGCACTGCGGAAAGGAAGTCGATGCGGCGGCTCGATGCAACGTGTCCAGGCAAGTGCGCGGACCATGTAGCGAGTGCTTGAAACGGCGAGAATGAGAATGAAGCCGGCGCCGAGTCGCTGAATGCGCGCAATGATCTCGTCGACGCCCGCATGACTAACGAAATAGGCAAACAGAATGAGGCCTATAAGACCGAAGATGATGCCAAGTGGAGCAAATCTCCTGCTCCGACTCCGATTCTCAGTCAAAACATCATTCTGCATCGCGGAATTGTCAGCAACACGTGTACCTTTCCGATTATCCTGAATTATCTTGTAAATTCTGTCCAACTATCTGCTGCATTGGTTCACTTCATTTTGTGCCCATTTGTAGCTTGGTTTATGATGGCACGTTCCATTCCGACAACGTAAAACGAGCATCACCAACTATGAGTCAATCCCAAACAGCCATGACACAACCTTCAGCAAGTCCACTAACCACACTTTCTGAAGACGAGACAATGTTTCGCGCCAGCGTGCGCGAGTTCGCCGAAGGCGAGATACGAGCGCGCGTCGAGCACATGGATGAGACCGCGAAACTCGATCCGGCAATCATCAAGCAGTGTTTTAGTCTCGGATTGATGGGAATCGAAACTCCGGAAGAGTATGGCGGTGCTGGCGCAAACTTTTTCACTGCCATTCTTGCGGTCGAGGAGTTGTCGCGGGTTGATGCTTCGGTCGGAGTTTTTGTCGACGTACAAAACACGCTCGTCAATAACGCCTTCATCCGTTGGGGCACACCCGATCAGAGGAAGAACTATCTGACGCGACTCGCTTCCGAAAGCGTCGGTGCGTACGCGTTGAGTGAACCGGGATCTGGCTCCGACGCGTTTGCGATGCAAACTCGCGCAGTTGAAAAAGACGATCACTACCTGTTGAACGGACGAAAGCTTTGGATCACGAACGGCATCGAGGCTGACATCTTCGTTTTGTTCGCGAATGCCAATCCGGAAGCAGGTTATCGCGGCATCACGGCGTTCATCGTCGAAAAAAGTTTTCCGGGTTTTTCGATCGGGAAGAAGGAAAACAAACTCGGCATCCGCGCCTCGTCAACAGTCGAACTGATTCTCGAAGACTGCAAAGTGCCGAAGGAGAACGTACTCGGCGAACCGGGCAAGGGATACAAGATCTCGATCGAAACACTCAATGAAGGCCGCATCGGAATTGGCGCGCAGATGATTGGCATCGCCGCCGGCGCGCTGGAGAGTGCGATTGCGTACACCGCCGAGCGACAACAGTTTGGTAAATCGATCAATCAGTTTCAGGGAGTTCAATTTCAACTGGCTGAGATGGCCACCGAATTGGAAGCCGCGCGTTTAATGGTCTACAACGCGGCACGCATGAAAGACGCGGGCGTGAATTTCGTCAAAGAGGCGGCGATGGCGAAACTCTACTCGTCGCGGGTCGCCGAGCACGTGAGCTCAAAAGCGATTGAGTTGTACGGCGGTTACGGATACGTGAAGGATTATCCGGTTGAGAAATACTGGCGCGATTCGAAGATTGGTGCGATCTACGAAGGCACCTCGAACATGCAACTCCAAACAATCGCGAAACTGATCATAGGAAAATGAGCCACATAAGGCACAAAATGCACAAAAGTCACAAAAACGACTTATGTGCTTTTTGTGGCAGCAACTATGAATACTGATACTAAAGTTTTGAAGCTCGTCCGCAAGTCGGAAGCAACCGAAGCGCCCGAACACGAGTTGCCGGATCACAAGCTGCTGATCGAGATGTATCGCACGATGTATCTGTCGCGACGTCTCGACGATAAAGAGATTCAACTCAAGGGACAGAATCGAATCTTCTTTCAGATCAGCGGCGCGGGACACGAAGCGGTGCTGGTGGCTGCGGGCGTGGTGTTGAAGCCCGCCTACGATTGGTTCTATCCGTACTATCGCGACCGCGCGCTTTGTTTGCAGCTCGGTATGACGCCTTTGGAAATGTTGCTTTCTGCCGTTGGCGCCGAAGCTGATCCCAATTCACACGGGCGACAAATGCCTTCACACTGGGGTCACAAGAAATTAAATATCGTCTCGCAGTCTTCGCCGACAGGAACGCAATTGCTCCAAGCTGTCGGCTGCGCCGAGGCTAGTTATCGCTACAGTCTTATTCCGGAACTTCAAAAGCGTATCTCGAATTTCCGCAATGATGAAGTGACGTATGTTTCACTCGGCGACGGCACGAGCAGTGAAGGCGAGTTCTGGGAAGCACTCAACACGGCTTCGAATCTGAAGCTGCCGGTCGTATTTCTGCTCGAAGATAACGGCTACGCGATCAGCGTTCCCGTTGAAGTGCAAACTGCGGGCGGCGACGTCTCCAGACTTATTGAGAATTTTCCGTCACTCTACCTGCAACGATGTGACGGCACTGACCCGATTGAATCTCTGGAGGTGATGCGGCGAGCGGTTGATTATTGTCGCCAGCGAAACGGTCCGGCCTTCGTCCACGCCAAAGTTATTCGACCTTATTCACACTCGCTTTCAGACGATGAAAAGCTTTATCGACCGGACGAGGAACGCACCAGCGATGCAGAGCGCGATCCGGTCAAGCGTTTCGGGGCGCTGCTTATCGACGAAGGCGTGCTCGACCAGGACGAGTTGCAGCAGATCAAGAACGAAATAGATCGGAGCGTTAACGAAGCCGCCGATGTTGCTTTGTCCAGTGCTCAACCGGCAAAAGAAACCGCGATGCAGTACATCTTCTCACCCGATGTCGATCCATGCGCAAAAGAGTTTGATACAGAGGATGGCGTTCAGCTTTCGGGAAATGCAGGAACGATGGTTGACCTGATCAACCGCTGTCTCGATACGGAAATGGCGCGCGATCCGCGTATCGTTGTGTTTGGTGAAGACGTTGCCGATTGTTCTCGCGAACAGTACCTGGAAGACGTGAAGGGCAAGGGCGGCGTTTTCAAAGTCACCGCTAACCTGCAACGCAAGCACGGCGGTGCGCGCGTTTTTAATTCGCCGCTTGCGGAAGCAAACATCGTCGGACGCGCGATCGGCATGGCGACGCGTGGTCTCAAACCGGTGGTCGAGATCCAGTTCTTCGACTACATCTGGCCGGCGATGCACCAGATTCGCAACGAGCTCGCGTTGTTGCGATGGCGATCGGGGAATGAGTGGAAGTCGCCCATGGTCATGCGGGTGCCGATTGGTGGTTATCTAAAAGGCGGCGCTGTTTATCACTCGCAATCGGGTGTTTCGACGTTCACACAAATTCCCGGTCTGCGTGTGATCTATCCGTCGAATGCACTCGATGCTAACGGGCTGTTGCGCACTGCGATTCGTTCTGACGATCCGGTGCTGTTTCTCGAACACAAACATCTCTATCGACAGGCATATAACAAGTCGCAGTATCCGACTGATGAATTCATGATTCCGTTCGGCAAAGCGAAGAAGGTTCGCGAAGGCACGGATATCTCGATCATCACGTATGGCGCTCTCGTTCAACGTTCGATCGTCGCTGCGAAACAGATGGAACAGGAAGGCATCAGTGTTGAAATCATCGATCTTCGCAGTCTCGTGCCTTTTGACTGGAACGCGATCGCTGAAACCGTGAAGAAGAACAATCGCGTAATCGTCGCGCACGAGGATTCGCTCTCGTTTGGTTATGGTGCTGAGATCGCAGCGCGTATAACGGATGAGTTGTTTGAGTATCTCGATGCGCCTGTGAAGCGCGTTTGTGCGCTTGATACGTTTGTCGCGTACGCTCCACAACTCGAAGACGCAATCCTCCCGCAGGCGTCCGATGTCGCAAAAGCTATCTCAGAGTTGAAAAGTTATTGACAAACTTTAACCACAGATTACACAGATAAATCCGGATTTTTCTATCCGTGTAATCTGTGGTTAAAGTTCCCTCACCGTACAGTA
>DATEIS010000645.1:0-5483 GCA_035278765.1 Pyrinomonadaceae bacterium
GCGGGGCGATACCAGTACTGAAGAACATGTCAACACAGCCAATGTCGTCCAACGCTAGTCGGGAATCCCACGACGCGAACGAATCATCAACTCCTTTCTACGAAGCGCTTGCGAAGGCACTCAAAAAGCGAAAGGCGAAACTCGAGAGTATTTGTCCTGCCGCTGACCCCGTTTCAAAGCGAATCCTCGAAGAATATGGCGCGATCTTTGTCGCGGATAAGAAAGTGATTCCGCCGCCCGTGTGCGTTTTCACCAACGAAGAACAGGTGACGAAGTTTCAGGACGACGCTGGTTGGGACGTGGAAACAATCGGCTTCGATGACGTTGAGCTGCAACCCGAAGCGATGAAGAAGCTGAGAAAAGCGCGCGAGGAAGCACAAAAAGAGGGTTTGGACATCACTCCGCGTGACGGCGCTGAAGCGGCGCGGCGCAATTACGAAGACAGTGTTCGTCTCTGGGCCTCGCGTTTTGAGCCTGCGCTCGACTACTGGCTCGGTCAGGGACGTCTCACGCAAGAGCAGGTAGACCGGCTTCGTAGCTTGCCGTTATCACAACAGGTTGCCGAAGTTCTTGAACTCGAGAAGACGGGAATTTACTTCAGTAAAGATCTTTCGAAGTCGATTCTTTATTCGATCGCAGCACCGGGCGCGTCGCAACACATCGCGATGCTGGCGTTTGACGTCAACCAATTTGAGAATCCGCGAATCCGCGAAATCATGGCCAAGCATGGTTGGTTTCAAACCGTCCTGAGCGACCTGCCTCACTTCACATTTCTCGGTCTGAAAGAGAAAGATCTGCCGAAACACGGACTGCGCAGTTTAGAGATCAACGGGCAGGTGTTCTGGATCCCGAACGTATCGGCGGTGCATCCCGGCTTGGACAAGTAATTAGTCATTGATCTTGATCCAGATGCGCCAGAAACCTCACACCCTTTTCTGTAAGCGCAAGATAATCCTTCAAGTTGCCTTCATCGGGTATCTTTCCGATTGATGTTCCAGGAAGGTTCCTAATCAGACCTACCCACCTGAGATGTCGCAACTCGTCAAGAAATGATGGTTGTTTCTTGTAGTAAAAGTCGTCTTTCGCACCTAACGCACGTAAGTGGGTTATCTCTACGTCCGGTAGAATGAATTCCAAAACCTCGGGTTGCCGGCGCCGCACTTCTGCGAGTTGCTCAACCTGGAGTGCTAGTTCTTGTCGTCGCTCTTCGAGTTGTCGCAACAACTTAATTGCCTGCACGGGGTTGGTTGCACGCACCGCTGCCCAGTCGTCGACGTTCGTAAGAATGTGCTCCAGAGCTTCTCTGAGAACCTTCATGCCATCAACACCGTGCTGATAGTAATTAACTCGATACGTCTTGATGTTGAATGGCAGTTTAGTTCCCTTCTCGCAAATCATCACGACGATCTTTCCCAGGGAATGGGCTATGCCCAGTTCATAGAATACATTCGCATTCAGGCCCGAAAGATCGGCTATCACTACATTGGCGTCAAAAATCAGGTCTATTGTATGCTCAATGATGTTGCCGGCCTTTTCAGGACGATCTGCGCGAAAACATTCAAAACCAGTGCTCATACATGCTGGTTCGATAGCATAGACAAGGACTTCCTTCTGATTCTCAGAGAAGGGCATGACAACCACACAATTCTTTGACATCTGGAGTACTCCCTAGTTTGCAGTTGTTCGTCGCGAGGGCAAACGTGCCTGGAGTTGTAAGAAGACGAGGAGCAAAAAGATGAGGAACAGGGTCATGAAGTCTCCCCAAATCGGGGGCTCAGCTTACTCTTCGAGGGAAGAATTGTCTACATCAACTTCAGATAGTTTTTATCGAAAAGGAAAATGGGATTCAGATGGTGGTGAGTACGTTTTGGTACGGAGTCTAAAATCGATGGCTCAAATTCTAGCAAGGTGCTAAACTACACCGTCTCTTCCCCCGATAACCACTCAAAAACGAGAGCGGACTACGACCTTTTAACCCGAAGGAAGGTCCCATATGGATGTCCCCCAATTTATCGCCGGCAGATTCAGAATAGAGTGCGAGATTGGAACCGGTGGCATGGGCACCGTTTACCTTGCCACGCATCTCGATCTCGAACGTCCTGTCGCGGTCAAGATCATTAGACGAGAATTCGCAGGCGACGCCGACGTCGCTGACCTATTCTTTCGCGAAGCGAGAACGATGGCCAAGTTGCGCCATCCGAACGCCGCGATGATCTTCGACGCCGGAAATCTGCCTGACGGGCGACACTTCATCGTGATGGAGTTTGTTGAGGGCGAAACGCTTTCACAGGCGCTCGCTCGCGAAGGTCGCTTCGCTTTCTCGAAAGCAGTCGGTATCGCAACGCAGATCTGCGAAGTGCTCGAAGAAGCACATCGCATCGGGATCGTCCACCGCGATTTGAAACCGTCAAACATCCTGCTTGGGAAGCGCGGTGTTTGTGTGCTCGATTTTGGTGTCGCCAAAGTCCTGGCGTCATCCGCTGAATCAACTGCAACACATGCCAGCACCGGCTCAGGTCAGCTCGTCGGAACGCCGCGCTATATGTCGCCGGAACAGTGTTTGGGACAACGTGTTGGCGCGCGCAGTGATCTCTACAGCCTCGGCGTGTTGGTTTATGAAATGCTCGCCGGACGACCACCATTCATCGATCCACTCCAATCAGCGTTGCTCGTGAAGCAGGCGACAGCAGCAGCACCGCCTTTGCCCAGACTGAGGCAGGATATTCCGCGTTCGCTCGCACTCGCAGTTCACTCTTTACTCGCAAAACGTCCCGAGGATCGACCGCGAACTGCGGCAATGGCAAAGACGTTGTTGGAGCGTAGTCTGGTGCGAACCGATACCGTGCCCGATATGGAACCGTTGTCGGCGATGGTTGCGGCCGCTGATGCAGGACGAAATCTTCTGTTTCGAGTTGGCGCCCCGCTGTTTTTGGTGACCACTTTCGGCGCCCTGTTGGCTTGGGGATACACCGGCGAGAGTGCGCCCGAACGGCGAATTCCGAATAACGCTCTGCCAGTCGCGGCTTCACAGGTGCAATTCACGCCAGCTTCCTGGCGCAACGAGGTAGCGCCAAAGGGAGGCGCAGCGGCGTCATCGGAAAATCCGGCTCCGGTCGAGCAGTTGTCACTCGAACAGGCTCGCAAGATCGCGGCAAAGTTTGCGAAGGGAGTCGTGGGCGATTTGGAAATTGTCGATACTGACTCAGGACCGGCGATTGTGGTCGTTAACAGCCAACGGAAAGCGGGCACGACTAATTTCCTCTTGATCCAGAAACGCGACGGCAAGTTTCGACAAACTGCTCAGGGCAAACTGGATGCTGACGGGTTTAGTCACGCGAGTTGGAATGCTGAGCTTGTCGATGCGGACGAAGATGGCTACCAGGAATTGTTGTTCAGCGGAAGAGATTCGACCGAGAACCGGAGCCTCAGACGCTTCATTTTGTTCGTACCGAATGACAAACGCACCTATTCAATGCAGATGACCGGCGAAACTACCCCTCGCGGCACCCCACGAATTCAATGGTTATCTAACGCGGTGGGAACCGACGCTGCCGCGTATCGAACCGCCCTCCGTCAAAAAGCGCGCTCGATTGTGAGTAAAAAGAAGTGACAGGATTAACAGGATTTTTTACAAGATTTACAAGATGTACCCTGTAAATCCTGATCCAATCTTGTCAATCCTGTCCAAATATCCGTTTGAAAGCGCGCTTCCTGTACAATTTTCAACCGGCAAGATAACCTTTTCCCCTCGGCTAACATCAATTTGCAGCATATGGAGTTATCAGTGAAACGTCGCTCGCTTGTCCTTTTACTTCTTTTAACTTTGCTGTCGCCAGCCACGCTGTCGGCTCGGATTCTGCCGCCGCAACAACGGGCGCCAAAGCCGACAACCGCGGCACCAGCCCAGGCGCCAACGCGACTGCCGGAAGCAAAGATCTTCAGCCAGGTGCTTCCGAACGGTTTGGAAGTAATCATTCTCGAAGATCACTCAATCCCACTCGTCACGATCGAACTCGCAGTTAAGAACGGTTCTTACACGGAACCGCCCGAGCTCAACGGACTCTCGCACTTGTACGAGCACATGTTCTTCAAACAGAACCGTGCGATTGCGAACGCCGAAGACTACCTGCGCACGATCGGGCAAATGGGAATCGCCTACAACGGCACAACGCGCGAGGAAGTAGTGGATTACTACTTCACGACCACGAGTCCAAACATTCGCACGGCGATGCAGTTCATGAAAGACGCGACTCGCTACCCGTTGTTTGACGAGCGTGAATTTGGTCGAGAAAAACAGGTAGTAATCGGCGAGATCGACCGCAATGAGTCGAACCCGTTCTTTTACCTCAGCAAGGAAATGAACAGCCGTCTCTTCTATAAGTACACGAGCCGCAAGAATCCTCTCGGAAATCGCGAAACGGTTGGCGGATCGACCACGGACATGATGCGCTTGATCCAACAGCGCTACTACGTGCCAAACAACTCAGCACTCGTGTTGACGGGTGATGTGAACCCGACTGAAGTGATGAAAATGGCACAGGAGTTTTACGGCGACTGGCCCAGGCGCGAGAAAGATCCGTTTGTTGAATTTCCACTCGTGGAACATCCGCCGTTGCCTAAGAGCGAAGGCGCGGTGATTCAACAGCCGGTGCAGAACGTGATCATCAACATCAGTTGGCACGGTCCTTCGATTGGCAAGGACAATCCGGCAACTTATGCTGCCGACGTTTTTTCTTTCATCCTGCGACAACCGAATTCGCGATTTCAGAGAAACCTCGTCGATACAGGTTTGGTCACGGGCGTCGATCTGAGTTACTACACGCAACGCAACGTTGGCCCAATCTCGCTTATCGCGCAAACAACTCCCGATAAAGCACGAGCGGCGATCAAAGCCCTCTACGAAGAAGTCAATCACTTCAACGATAAGGATTACTACACCGACGAACAGCTCGAGAGTGCCAAAGCACTTCTCGAGGCCGACGATCTCTATGGTCGTGAGAAGCTGAGCGACTACACACACACACTGAGTTTCTGGTGGGCGTCGACCGGACTCGATTACTTCCGTGGCTATCTTCCAAGGCTGCGCACCACCTCGCGCGCGGATATCAGCCGCTACATCACGACCTACATTCAAGGCAAGCCCCACATCGGTCTCGCTTTAATGTCGAACGACGCGCAAGCCAAGATCAAAATTCAACCCGAAGAATTAATCGGACAGGGACAGTAAAGAACGATAGCCATGAACGTGAATCAATCTAAAAAAGGCAACTCCATCCGCCGAATGCTCAGCAGCATATTGCTGCTTACGCTTCTCTTTGTCGGGACCACTGAAATCTCTCGTGCGGATCAACAGACCAAACCGCAGGCACAACAGACCGTGCAAAGCGTCGTTGCCAAGCAGGCGGCGCTCGTCAGCGAGTTTGACGTCAATGGCTTGAAGGTGCTTTTGAAACGGCGCGAAGGAAGTCTTACGGTTGCGGCCG
>DATEIS010000646.1:0-6104 GCA_035278765.1 Pyrinomonadaceae bacterium
GTCAATCGCTTCCGCGACGCTGTATCCGGCATTTTCGAGAGTTAGTCGCAGTACGCGACGCAGGCTGTCTTTATCTTCGACAAGTAGGATATCGGCCACTGGCTGCAATGATCGATTTTTCCGTCGGCGGGTGTCAAGGGATAGGTCCTATAGGACCAATAGGACCTATGGAATCCTTTTCCCATTGGTGACACTAAAAGTAACACTTCGCGGATTCCACGACCTCGTCAAGCCGGGAACCAGCGCGAATTTCAAGGCATTCTGCACCGGAACAGTTGTTGCCGATAGCGGAGCGGACGAGTTGTCCGTCCTTCCAGCAGACTCCTTGTCGGAGGTAGACGCGCAAAAATGAAACGTAACAACAAAAAACAGCAGCAAGGGTTCACCGTCATGCAGATGGTGATCACGATTGCGATTGTCGCCATCGTGTCGACTTTTGGAGTTCTGGGGATCAGAAACGCACGCGCTGAATTTCGCCTTCAGAGCTCGGCCAGGTTGTTTGCTTCCTACATCGAGAAGGCACGCGCTGACTCCGTCCGCCGGCATGCAGCATCAGGCGCCGAAGCTTCAGTTGAGACTTTTGGCGCGGGTACAAATACCTACGCGATCACCATGGATTTTGGTTCGGGAACGGTGGAGACAAGAACCTTTCAACTCGACCCCGGCATCGACTTTTCGACCGACCCCTTAAAGGTAACGTTTGACTGGCGCGGCAGACTCACAGTGCCGTGCGTAGTCACCAAATCCTGTGTGTTTCAGGTTCGCAGTCTAGCTCTTGATGGTAAGGCAATTCCGGTTGACGTCTCCGGTTCAGGTGACATCACCGTCGACGAACAACATTTTCCAGACCAATTGATTCCGGAAATCGAGATTAGTCAGGTTCAACCCTCCGTCACTCCGGAACCGGCAGGAACTCCCAATATCGAACCGTCCCCGGGTGGTGGAGATGAAACAGATCCAATTGATGAAGCGACACCGACTCCTGAACCTACTGCAACACCAACTGCGACTCCGACTCCGACCCCGAATGGCAACGGAAATGGCAATGGCAATGACGGCAACAACGGCAATGGACATGGCAACCCATCGCCGACGCCCACTCCATCAGCCTCACCTAATTCGTCACCAACTCCGATTCCTCAGTGTTCCGCGTCAATCAGTCCGAGCACTCTTGTCTTAAGCCAGAGCAACTCCACGAACCAAACCGGAACAGCGACGTTTACGATTTCGGGTGGCAGCGGAGTTCGCACTATCAGCGCTACCCAGGATGGCAATGGAAACAGTCTCGTAACGGCGTTGTCACTGGTAAGAATTGACGGCAGTGGATCGAGCACAATCTCAGTTACCACTAAGAACGGCGCCGGTAACCGCGGAACGTTTTCGGTAAAAATTTCAACCGATCCCTCGTGCGGTTCCACACAAACACTCACCGTCATCGTAAGCAACTGAGGATCAATATGAACCGCACGTATACGCAAAATCCGCTGCGAACGAATGTCGCCTCGCAAAGTGGATTTACTCTACTTGAAGCCGCGATCGCACTGGTGATTCTCATGGTCATCGGACTCGGCGTCGCGTCGTTGTTTACCTATTCGATTTCGGCAAACAGTAGAGCAGACGATCGCGAACTGGCGATGGCCATTGCGCAGAAGCGAATGGAGTGGTTGCGGACGATTCCGTTCACAACGCAAACGAGAGGTGTGGCTTATTCATATCCGAATGGCGGCCTCGCGGCTACTGCCACGGCCGGCGTTTCCGAGACGGTTACGAATGCAGGCCGCAGCTACCTGGTCAACACGACCATTTCAGATCTGAACTTTGTTCCCGCCGGACAACCGGACGCGAACGCCTGCACGCTCAAGCGTGTTCAGATATCCGTCACTCCGGCCACGGCTACGACTAACTTTGAAACCGTCACCGTGTACACGCTGCGATCCACCCAAGTCACTGGTACCTATTAACGCCATTCAGATAAAGAGGAATTTATGAGTTCGTCGAACAAGAATGCTGCGAGCGGTGGTTTCTCTCTGGTTGAACTTTTAATCGCGATGGCAATCACGATGGCGTTGATGACTGCGGCCGCAACTCTGCTGGCAAACGCTCTTCGCGTGCGCTCTCGCGAGAATCAAAAGTCCGACGCGCTAGCCGACGTGCAGCGCGCTCTCAACATCATGTCGCGCGAAATCGCGAATGCCGGATTCGATTTGGGTAACAACGGAATTGTCGTTGCAGATTCCAATCAGAATCGCCTTCGCATCCGCAGCAATTTCAACCGGTTCGAGCCCGACGGCGGATGGACGAGTACCCAAATGGAAAATGTTGGTGAGGCTCAAGAAGACATCACTTACTTCATCAATGATGCCGACAACACAAAGTACCTCGCGCGGCACGACTTGTTTGGAAACGGTAGCTCGGTGCTGGCCAACCGCATTGACAGTATGAACATTCATTACTTCGATCAGAAAGTAACGTATACCGCTCTGCCTAACGATGACGACATTACCAATGTGTCGGCAGCAGAGGTGGTTGATAAGACTACTGCGAAATACATCGTCATCGCCGTCTCGGTGACCCTGGATGAAGTTGGAACTTTCGGCTCTCCCGGTTATCAACCACCGTACTCAGTCTTACTTTGTTCCGACGTCACGCTGCGCAACACAGGACTTTGGAGTTATTAGATTCATGAGATCACAAAAGCCGACACTCAAAAACCGTTCAAACGAAAAAGGCGCGGCGTTGATTACCGCGGTTCTCCTTTCCCTCTTGTTGCTGGCCGCGGGTGGCACCTTGATTCTGACGACGACGATGACCGGCATCACAGCGCGTGATTCGACCGCCGAAATGCAGGCTTATTACGCAGCCGAAGCCGGCGTCTCGAGAACGCTTGAAGTGTTGCGAGGAAATGTGCAATCGAATCCTGCGGGCACCCGTGCTTCATTCAAAAACGTCCTTTGCTCAAAGACTCTCTGGACAGCAACGGCGGGCGGGTTTGTAAACGTTGCCGGCGATGGCTCTACCAGGTTTCAAGTCGAGTCGATTGTGGATCCTGACGACCTGAACAGCGTCGTTAACTGTACCCTGGCTGCATACAAGCCGGATCGGCTGAGGGTTCGCGTATTTGGCTTTGGTCCAAACAACAGTCAAAAGAAAATGGAGATCGTGATCAATCGCTATACGCTCGAATACGACGTGAACGCGGTGGTCACGTTGCCGAATGATTCGGGAAATCCGATCTTATTCGCCCTGGGTGGAAGTAATGTGACGTCAACGTCAGGTACTGACGCCTCCGGCGGTGCCACCGGCATCGCGGCATTTGCGGTCAGTAACGGCGACAAAAACACCACCAACAACGTCATCGATGGTTGTTTGCCGGATGGAACCAACTGCGGTGGCAGTGGACCAAACGTGACCCCTGGCGATCCTGCGGTTCTCGACGGTGACAACACGCCAAGCTTTCTGCAATCGGTTACCAACGCAAGAGACTTTCTTTACGGTACCGAAGGAATGAAGAATGCTGCCATCAATCAGGGAAGGTATTTCACGACAGAAACAGCCGCGAAGGCCAGTACGGCTGGACTCGGTGCGAACAATCCCGACGGCGTTTTAACTTTTGTCGATGGCAACCTGACGATTGGCCCAGGCAATCCGTCAGGGCAGGGAACGCTGATTGTCACGGGCGATCTCACGCTTGATGGAAACTTCAATTTCAATGGCGTGATTATGGTCCTCGGCACCGGGCGTGTTTTTCGCAACGGCGGTGGTCACGGAAACATCTACGGAGCGATGTTCGTCGCGAAGTTCTCGGCGACGGGTCTTACTACTGATGTGTTTGGCGCGCCAACGTTTGATACGTCCGGCGGCGGCACGTCGAATATCCAGTACAGTTCTGACGCGGTTGATAAGGCCAAGGCCGTCGGCGGGCATGCCGTCAGCGGCGTGCGCGAATACTAATCCACAGATTACACAGATTGGCTTTATGGAATCTGTGTAATCTGCGGATAACTCTGCTCTGGAAATCCTCTCCCTTTATCACTTTGATCAATCCGTAACCAAGGGAATCGTCCGCTGCTGTTGCGGTGCCGCACGCCGCAGGGGTAGTCGGACGGTAAAGCGCCCCGTCCATCTTCGGATGAACGGGGCGCATTTTTTATGAACTCGTTTTAGTTATTGGAACGGGCAGGCGGTTCGTATTCCTCGCCGGCGCCGACAGTGCTTTCGGTGTGAGAGAGTTGCATTGTGAGCATCAGCGGTTTGTATTCGAATGCTTTAGGACCGCCGCGCGAGTTCTGCACCAGCATCACGAGGTAGTCCTGATTCTCTCTAAATCTCCAAACGCTGCCACGCTGATTCATAATCACAAACAGCAGGACTTCGCCGTTGGCAGCCCGCATTTGACCCACAAGCGAACTGGCGCCGCCGTCAGTCCTCATCAATGTGCCGGTCTTTGCGATCACGCTTCCGCGCCAGGCAAGACCAGTGAATCGATCTTCAAGCGTGCCGGGATCGATACCCGCCACCGGCATTATTGCTGCCGGCGACAGTCCGTGTTTCTGTAACTCCGAGCGCAGTTCGCGATAAATCTTCATCATCACTCGTGGCGAAATACGATTGACGCCGAGTCCACTCAATGAAGCAAGCCTGATTTCATCAGGACCGAGACCGAGTTCGCTGGTTAGTCGCTGACGAACGGCATCAGGACCGCCCAGCGCTTCGCCGATGCGTTCGGCCATGAAGTTGTTGGAGTAGCACAAGAGAACTTTGAGAATATCGACCAGCTTGCTCGACCTCTGCGTCAACAACAGCTTGGCGGATGGAACAACGGGAGCGACCTCAACAGCACCCATCACAGCCACGCTCGGCACCGTTTGCAGACCAGCCTGATCGTTGAGCAGCGTGCGCTCGTAGTTCCAGGCCCGCAATGCTTCTGCGGGACGAAGCGTCGTATCGAGAGTATCGTAGAGACGTTCTCCGGAGCGTGTCGCGGAGGCGCTGAAATTCATCGTAAATCCCGGCGCGACGATCAGATTGCCCGTCACCTGTTTGATACCGAGCTTGTTCAACTCGCGCGCCAGCAGCACACCGTGTTCGTAATGAAATGAAGGATCGCGGCCGGAGATGTAGAGATTACCGTTTATGACCCCCGTCGCTTTATCCAGCACTCCGTCGGTCCACACGCCGGTAGCGAAACGATGTTGGGGACCAAGCGTGCGCAACGCGACCAAAGCGGTCGCGAGTTTCAACGTTGAGGCGGGATTGAACTGTTCATTCTCACCTTGCGAAGAGACGACTTTGCCGTCGAGAGTCTCGATGAGTACTCCCTGCAGACCGTAGAGTGGTCTGCCTTCAGTGGGCGTGGGAGTTGGCGAGGCCAGAGGCGAGGCTTGTGGTTGCGGACTCGCAACGGGCACCTGCCCAAACGCGCTCGCGCCAACGCAAAGCACAACCGCAGCAAGCAGCCAGCTCGTCTTTATCTTGTTCGTGACACTTAAACTCATACCTGTATTCGCCAGGGAGCAATTTGATGCACGATTACTTTGTGGGGATGTTCAAACCGACGGGGCCACCCGGCAACCATGATAACAGAAAAGCTGTGCTCATCGGTGAGAATCTGTGGCTGAACATATCGTTGACAAGCTTTCCAGCACGCTCATAGAATCGACTCATTGACAAACTACAGTGCAACGCAATCAAGACCCCGTCACAGTTGAACGAGTGGTGGCCACTCACCGAGCGCGACGCAAGGAGATCCGAAAGAGGCTCGGTGAGTTTGATGAGCTTTGGCGCAAAGGATCTGACGCCAGACTCTGGGAAGAGTTGGCTTACTGCATTTTCACTGCCGGCGCTTCGGCCCGCATGGGATTGAATTCGGTTGATGCCGTGCGACCGTTGTTGCTTGATGGCGACTCCGATGCCATGACCGTCGCTTTGAAGAATGCAGGTGCACATCGTTTCCCAGTCGCGCGGCCGCGTTACATTGTAACTACGAGAAACTACTTTCACGCAGATTGCGGCATGAAGTTGCGAAAGCGTTTGCGCAGCTTTAGAGATCCTTACGAGCGGCGCGACTGGCTGGCCCAGGAAAAGCAGGTCAAAGGATTGGGTTA